>CAMWJV010000004.1 GCA_947174665.1 uncultured Lachnospiraceae bacterium | reverse complement strand
CAAACCGATTTCCTACAAGGATTGACAGCGGCCATTTCATCCCCTTTTTCTTGAAATACTCAAATGTATATGAATAATCAAAAAATGTTTTCAGCCATGTTTGGTCTCGCACAAGAATATCCATGGGCGAAATGAGACGGACCTCTTCGCTGTCCTGATCTGCACATTTATCAAGCAGGTCTGTCTTTGACGAGTGGATGTAATATGACTTTTTTCCGAGCTTCATCGGCAATATTTTTCCCTCTTGTTCCAATCTGGAAAAAAAGGGCGTAACTTCGGCAGTCGGAATTCCCGTTATATGAGATATATGCACGGGATATGTCACTCCGAAAGAAGCTATAAGTTTTTCGATGATATAGGCTCTGGCGTCATTTTTGTCAATTCCGGAGTTTGGCCATTCATTTATGCCTAAATTTTCTTTTAAGATATAAAGCGGCTCTTTGAATGTTCCCGGATTTCTGCCGCAGGTTACCAGATCGGTCTTGCGTTTCAGCCTGTAAAATGCGCGGAATATGGGCAGTTCAAAGCTGAGATCGCCTGCTCTTCTTCCTTTTACATACGCATCCCATTCATCTGATAAATGCAGGCACTCCCAAATCTGGTTGGTGGTCATACCGGGCTGATCCTTTAGCCCCTTCTTCAATTCCTCTTCCGCGGCCCGGTCGCTTGGGCTGCTCGCTGCCGCTAACCAGCTTTCATCCGAAGCCCCCCATCTTACTACATCCTTAAGTGCGGCACGATAAATTGCAAATTCATTAGTTGGAACAAAAAACATATTGCGCTTGAAGGCAAATGCTTCCGTAATTTTAAACTCTTTATACGCAGCAGCATCCAGGTCTTCGACAGCAAAGTCCTTTTTTCTGTTCCAAAGCATCATATAATGGTTCAAATGGATGGTTGGATTCGGATCATACTGCAAACCGCATATATCCGAAACGATATCCTCAATGCTACTGGAGCTTCTTTTGTCCAGGTGTTGGCTGGAAATAATTATATTGCGAATTACCGATTTTTCATCACAAGTGTCGTTGCTCATACAATCTTATCCCACTTCCTCTTTTCACTTCGTTTAAAACCCTTTTATACCCAGATCCTCATAATCCGCCTCCAGGCAGGTATAGTATCTGTACAGAGAGGTGATCAGACCCAGCCCCGTATCCGTCAGGTAGAAATCGGACTCATAATCACTCAACAAGTCGTCCCCTTTTTCTTCTTTCAGTTTCTCAATCCAATCCTCGTCTTCCGGTATCCAACTCCACAGACAGCGAAAGTTCCCTCTGTCCAGCAGTTCTTTCAGCGTAAGCTCCTCTGTCTCATCGTTTCCCAGCACATTCTCCAGACGCACTGCCTCCCCCGTCCGCATATCAAAGGTAATCCCCGTCTCCCATTCATTTGGATGATTGGCCAACCGAGATGAATTGTACTCATAAATGCGCATGGAAAGATACTGTTCATCCTCTCTGGTTATCATATAGTAGCGCTCAATTTCCGTATACTCAACAAGTCGTCCCCTTTTTCTTCTTTCAGTTTCTCAATCCAATCCTCGTCTTCCGGTATCCAACTCCACAGACAGCGAAAGTTCCCTCTGTCCAGCAGTTCTTTCAGCGTAAGCTCCTCTGTCTCATCGTTTCCCAGCACATTCTCCAGACGCACTGCCTCCCCCGTCCGCATATCAAAGGTAATCCCCGTCTCCCATTCATTTGGATGATTGGCCAACCGAGATGAATTGTACTCATAAATGCGCATGGAAAGATACTGTTCATCCTCTCTGGTTATCATATAGTAGCGCTCAATTTCCGTATACATCTCTTCGCCGGGAACCAACAGGTTGTCCTCATCTCCCCAGTCATACCCGTAAAAAAAGGCCTCCCGCAGCTTTTCATTGATAGTCTCCTCCACCTCCTCCCTGCCTTTTTCAAGTTCTACCTGGGGATATCGAATAGAAATGTCAACATCCAGTCTCTCATCCCAATAATAATATGCTCTCGGGGTGATTTGATAGGCAAGTCCGTTATCTTTGTCACCAAAATCCCATATACAGTCCAGAAGCAGATCCTTCTCCAAGGGCCCGTTTTCGGAGTCATACCGGATGGGAGCGGCGATATCCGCATCCCGGGCAATCGCAATCTGGCAGACACAGTTATCCAGGACATCCGTCACATAGGAATCTCCCCACTCCGCCCAAAAAGAGTCTCCGGCAAAAAGCGGTTCATACTGACTGGAAAATACATACCAATCCGCCTTCGCATCATAGGTAAACGCTATCCCCTCTCTCCACTGGCCGCTTTCTCCCTCCAGCAGGATATCACAGTAAAAATGTACATCATCGGTTTCGTCTCCCGTATCGACATAGCAGCCATCCACCCAAACTCCCGATGCGCCGCCCTCTATAGGGCCAAAATACGCCTGATATTCCCCCTCAACATGATACATGCGAAAGCCCTCCTGGATGTACATCGCCATCTGCTGGTAGGCGCCGGACAACTCCGAAGATGCCGCCGGCAAACCTTCGGTCTGCTCTTCCATCTCATCCATCTCATAAGAGGATTCTGCAGGATCTTTCGCCAAATCTTCCCCTCTGTCACGGCATCCGGACAATATAAGGATCAGCAGCATATTAAAAACAATCCATCTCCCATGCCTTTTCTTTGATATTTTCATGTTGATATCCCTTCCTTATCCCTTACGCCCGTTGATCCGCCTGTAGCTTTATCCATTCATTTTTTAATAACCGGTATTCCAGCCGGGTTTTCATTTTTCCATCATGCCATTCCCAATCCACATGTTCAGCTTCTTTGATCAGACCGCATTTTTGCATCACTCTCTCTGATCCGACATTTTCGGACAGACACCCTGTGGAGATACGATAAACACTATTTTCAAGGAAGGCAAATTCTAATACTTTCTTAAATGCTTCTGTTACATATCCCTGATTCCAAAACTGCGGAAATATAAAATATCCGGCACCGACCAGCTTCCCGACAGGTGTATTGTCATTGACCGTATATCCCACACTGCCGATCTGTTCATGTGAATCTTTCAATTCAATATGCAGAAAATAAAATTTTCTGTCTTTACTTTTTTGATCCTGCAATATATTTGCAAATTCTATATCTGATTCTTCCTGTGAAAAAAGCTGTATGTCCTGCAGATAGTACATAGTCTTTGGGTCGTTTTTCAGCTTAAAATATGCTGTTTTATCGCTTTCCTCATAATCTCGCAGTATGAGGCGTCTTGTTTTTAATTGCATTTTAACACCTCACAATCCCCATTATTTTTGCAATGTTGCCATATGCTATTTTTTCAGCCTCTGTTTCAGTAAAATCCATTTGATTCAAAATATCACAGTAAGTCTTATAAATGTTTTCGGGCTTTGTAAAACGCACATCCGGATAATCTGTGGCAAATATCAATCTGTCAGCTCCGAAGCGTCTGAGAATTCTGTTTGTCTGCTCAATGCCGTACAACTCCACTAATTCAGGTAAAACGGCAGAAATATCGACATAGCCGCATCCGTTTATAGCGTCTTGCCACTTCATTCCGCCCATGTGCGCCGTGATAAAGGTGACATCCGGGAAAATTTGAATCATTTTATTGATTCTGTCAGGTGCGCAATCATCATGGAATCCTACTCGGCATGGATAAGAATGAACCGCGACCGGAACATGAAGTTCCGCAGCTTTTCGCAACATCGGAACCATTTCCAAACTGTCAGCATTCAAATTCAAATTTGATGGATGAATTTTCAGCCCTTTTAGACCACATTCCCTGACTGCATGTTCAAGGACATAAGGTGTATCCTCGTAAAAATAGGCGCCTTCTTTTAAAATGTCGGCAAAGGCATAAAATTTTCCGGGATATTGCGTTTGAATCTCACCCAGCCACTGATTTGTCCTGTCCGCATCCTCATAGTACAGTCTTCCGTCATTAGCGGGCATGAGAAGTGCGCATTCCACATGGTATGTATCCATAATCTGCAGATATTCGTCAATATCCGCATGTGCCCAGGCATCTTCAGGCGATTCTTTCCATAGGCATAAGCGTTCCGGCGGCAGAATGTGTATATGGGCATCTATCTTTTTGATTTTCTTCCAATCCAAGCCTGTAACCTCCAAAATCCTTAATTTTGTCAATTTACTCAATGTTATTATCTTACCACAAACCCACCCTCAATTCTATTAAATTCTGCCGGAACCCTGTCCGGTTGTAACAATTCAGACATTCTTGCTATCAACCGACTGGAACAGTGGACTCCTGCACAGACAGTAAAAAACGTCGGTACTTAGTCTTCGTACTTTGGAGACTTATGTACCGTTACGTTTTTTCTCGAGTGAGAACGAGTCTGAGCAGGAGTCCACTGTCCCGGTCGGTGTGACTTGCTGTAAGGATGAATTGTTGCGTCCGGTTCATCAGCTTGCAGGATTTGAAATGAACTGAGCAGTTACTCTTGCATCTTAAAATTGAATCCGTTATGATGTAATGGGCGCAGTGCCATTAACGAGAAAGCGTTTGGCGTCAGCCAAACAGAGAGCGCGTCAGCGCGGGCTTTCGAGTTTGAGCGAACAGAGTGATGCTGTCAGCCAAACAGAGAGCGCGCCAGCGCGAAACGAGGTAGATATGTATATCATTGTTGGTCTGGGTAATTATGAAAAGAAATACGAAAACACAAGGCATAATATCGGGTTTGAAGTCATAGATAAGCTTGCGGAACAGGAAAATATCTCCATACTGGAGATGAAGCACAGGGCGGTTATCGGCAAGGGCATGGTGGCAGGGCAGAAATGTATTCTGGCAAAACCCCTTACCTATATGAACCTCAGTGGGGAATGTGTCCGGGAGCTGGTCGATTACTATAAGGTGGACGAGACAGCAGAGCTGGTGGTCATTTCCGATGACATCAGCCTAAATGTGGGACAGCTGCGCATTCGCAAAAAGGGCAGCGCAGGCGGACATAATGGCCTGAAAAACATCATAGCGCACCTGGGACATGACACTTTTGTCAGAATTCGAGTGGGCGTGGGGGAAAAACCAAAGGAATGGGATCTGGCAGATTATGTACTGGGGCATTTTTCCACGGAGGAGCGAAAGATCATGGATGATTCCGTGGGCAGGGCAGCCGATGGAATCCGAATGATTCTTTCACAGGATGTCGATGCGGCGATGAATGGGTTTAATAAAAAGAACCGCCCGGATGGGCAGGGGGAATAAAAAATGCAGGCATTACTCTCACCTCTTCGGGAGCTGGCGGAATACGACAGCCTGAAGGAGACACTGCGAAAAGGGAAAGGCCCCGTGGCGCTTACGGGGTGCGTGGATTCACAAAAACTGCATATGATATACGGATTGAGCGACGGCATTAAGGTTAAGGCCATCGTTACTTACAGTGACCTGAAAGCCAGGGAGATATTCGAGGAATATAAGTTTTATGACAGAAATGTCATGTTGTATCCGGCAAAGGACCTGATTTTTTTCCAGGCGGATATTCATGGCAATCAGCTGGTGAGGGAGCGCGTCAGGACCATGCGCCGCCTCATGGAGCACAAACCTCTGACGATTGTCACCACCTACGCGGCGCTGATGACTCCCCTGGCCCTGTGGGACAGGGAGACGGATGTGATCGACATTGAGCGTGGGGGGACACTGGACGAGAGCGTCCTGGCGGAAAAGCTGGTTGCCTTTGGGTATGAGAAGAGCTATCAGGTGGAGAATCCGGGACAATTTTCCGTCCGAGGAGGAATTATAGACATTTTTGATCTGACGGAGGAAAACCCCTACCGTATCGAACTCTGGGGTGATGAGGTGGAATCCGTTCGAAGCTTTGACATTTTAAGTCAGCGTTCTATAGAAAAGCTGGAGAGTGTCTCCGTATTTCCGGCCACGGAGTTCGTGCTGGACGACGCAAGGATCAGGACCGGCCTGAAAAAACTGGAGGCGGAGGCGAAAAATCAGGAAAAGCTGTTCAGAGACGCCTTTAAAACGGAGGAGGCTGCCAGGATTGTCACTCAGGTCAGAGAGCTGAAGGAGCAGCTGCTGGAATTTAAGAGCAAGGTAAACCTGGAGGGATATATCCGCTATTTTTATGATGATACCGTAACTCTGCCGGAGATGCTGACACATATGTCGGAAAAAGGCGGCACGGCAGGAAAACCGATCTTCTTTCTGGAGGAGCCTGCCCGTATCAAAGAACATGCGGAGGCTGTGGAACTGGAGTTTCGGGAGAGCATGTCCCAGAGGGCGGAAAAAGGTTTTTGCCTGCCGGGGCAGATGAACATCCTCTACAGCGGTGAAGAAGTGGCGGCCAAACTGCAGGGCAGTAATGTTGTTACCGTATCAACCCTGGATACAAAGGGCGGATATTTTAAACCGGAGCGAAGGATTGACGTGGCCGCACGAAACCTTGCCCCTTACAATAACAGCTTTGAGGCGCTGGTCAGGGATCTGCGGCAGTTTAAAAGGAATGGGTACCGTGTCCTGCTGCTTTCCGGATCACGCACAAGGGCAAGGAGACTGGCGGAGGATCTGCGGGACCAGGAACTGGCGGCGGTCTACACGGAGGATCCCTTACGGGAAGTACAGCGGGGAGAAGTGCTGACTTATTATGGCCATGTGGGCAAGGGCTTTGAATATCCGCTGCTGAAGTTTGTTGTGTTGTCGGAGACGGACATCTTCGGCGCGGAGAAGAGAAAGAAAAAGGCGAAGAAGCTCTATCAGGGTCAGAAGATCAAGGACATGGGTGAACTGAAGGTAGGCGACTATGTGGTCCACGAAAGCCATGGCCTGGGTATCTATCGGGGAATTGAAAAGGTTGAGATGGAAGGTGTGGTCAAGGACTACATCAAGATAGAATACCGTGACGGAGGCAATCTGTATGTTCTTGCCACGGGTCTGGACGTTATCCAGAAGTATGCTTCCGCCGAGGCCAGGAGGCCGAAACTGAACAAGCTGGGTTCAAAGGAATGGGAGAAGACCAAGACAAAAGTGCGCGGAGCGGTCAGCGAGGTGGCGAAGGATCTGGTTGAGCTGTACGCCTCCAGGCAGGCGGGGGAAGGCTATCGCTTTGGCAAGGATACTGTCTGGCAGCGGGAGTTTGAGGAAATGTTTCCCTTTGAGGAGACAGAGGATCAGCTGAACGCTATCGCAGAGACAAAGGCGGACATGGAGAGCGGTAAGATCATGGACCGCCTGATCTGCGGCGATGTAGGCTACGGAAAGACAGAGATTGCCCTTCGGGCCGCTTTCAAGGCGGTGCAGGAGGGAAAACAGGTGGTGTATCTGGTTCCTACTACAATTCTGGCGCAGCAGCATTATACCACCTTTGTACAGCGGATGAAGGATTTTCCCGTGCGGGTGGAACTGATAAGCAGGTTCCGCACTCCCGGAGAGCTGAAAAAAACCATAGCGGACATACAAAAGGGTTTGGTGGATATCTGTATCGGAACCCACAGGGTATTGTCCGGTGATATGAAATTCAAGGACCTTGGCCTGCTGGTCATAGATGAGGAGCAGCGTTTTGGTGTGGCTCATAAGGAGAAGATCAAAAAGCTGAAGGAAAACGTGGATGTGCTCACGCTGACAGCAACGCCGATTCCCAGGACGCTCCATATGAGTCTGGTGGGCATCCGCGATATGAGTGTGCTGGAAGAAGCGCCGGAGGACAGACTGCCCATTCAGACCTTTGTCTGTGAGTACAACGAAGAGCTGGTGAGGGAGGCCTGTGTCCGTGAGCTTGCCAGAAACGGGCAGGTTTATTATGTTTACAACAGGGTCAACAATATCGCCGATGTGGCGGCCAGGATTGCCAAACTGGTGCCGGAGGCGACGGTGGCTTATGCCCACGGGCAGATGAAGGAACACGAGCTTGAAAAGATCATGTATGACTTTATCGGCGGAGAGGTCGACGTGCTGGTGTCAACTACCATCATTGAGACGGGACTGGACATCTCCAATGTGAATACAATGATCATTCATGACTCGGACAATATGGGGCTTTCCCAGCTGTATCAGCTGCGGGGCCGCGTCGGACGTTCCAACCGCACCGCCTACGCGTTCCTGATGTACAAAAGGGATAAGGTGCTGAGGGAGGTGGCGGAGAAGCGTCTGGAGGCGATCAGAGAGTTTACTGACCTGGGAAGCGGTTTCAAGATCGCCATGCGGGATCTGGAGATTCGCGGAGCGGGGAATCTGCTGGGTGTGCAGCAGCATGGGCATATGGAGGCCGTGGGGTACGATCTGTATTGCAAGATGCTGAATGAGGCGGTACAGACCCTTAAGGGAGTTAAGACTGCGGAGGATTTTGCAACGCTTATAGATTTGGATGTGGATGCCTTCATTCCCGCCGTTTACATTGTGAACGAGGTGCAGAAGCTGGACATTTACAAGCGCATTGCCGGAATCGAGAATATGAGGGAGCGGGATGACATGAAGGATGAGCTGCTGGACCGCTTTGGGGAGATACCGAAGTCCGTGGACAATCTTTTACGCATCGCGCTGATCCGGGTTGCAGCCCACAGACTGTATATGACGGAAATCAAGGGAAAAAACGGACGGATAACTTTTACATTCCGCCCGGACGCAGCGGTGAACCCGCTGAAGATTCCGGAACTGCTGGAAAAATATGGGAAGGATCTGGCGTTCACAGCCTACGGGACACCTTACTTTACCTATAAATATAAGAAGACCGGGCTGGTGGAGACAGACGCGGAGCTGCTGCTGAGCAGGACTGAGGAATTGCTTGAGGAGATGGAGGCGCTTCTGGAAGACACCTCTATTGCAAAATAAACGCATTGAGGGTATAATAAAGGTGCAGCTGTTTTATGGCTGAAAAACAAAAAGGAGAGAAAGATTATGAAAAAGAGTATTGCGGTTTTACTTGCCTGCGTGACAGCTTTGTCCCTCGGGGCCTGCGGTGATTCCGGAAAGTCAGGTTCCGGCGGTGCGGGAGGGGAGAATAAGGATTATTCTGGTTATACCATCAGAATTTATTCCAACTCCAACTCCACTGAGAGGGCGACCTGGCTGGAAAACGAGGCGAAGAAAGCAGGGTTTACCATTTCAATGGATGACAACAGTGTCATTTCCGGAGACGTTGCTGCTATTCAGGCGGCAAACGAGAATAAGGACGGTGACATTATCTTCGGTCTGAACGAGACTCGCTGGAGCCAGCTGGTAAACGGAACCTATGAGAATCTGAGCGTGATGGACTGGACGCCCGGCTGGTCTGCTGAGGTAGGCGAATATGTTTATCCCGGCAAGGCATACGGACTGGTTATCCAGAATGTCCTGATGCTGTACAGAAACGATGAACTGGGAACCAACGGCACGGAGCTTCATTTTAAGCACTGGTCCGATCTGGTGGATTGCGGATATACCTGGTATCGCCAGAACAAAGTGGGCGGAACCACCAATTCCAACATCAATTCCGCACTGTTGTATGCCTATGTTGATCCTTCCTCCGCAGCGGGCGGCATATCCGTTGACGGCTGGAAGATGCTGTGGAAGTACTGTGAGCAGGGCATCAGCGGCGGTGATGATTACAAGTACGGCTTTGCGCCTTTGAACATGGGTTATGTTCAGGTGTCCAGCTTCTACTCATCCTCTCTGTACGGACAGATCGATGCAGCGGCAGAGAGCTCCACAAACCCTCTTAAGGGAACCATGGAGCCGGAGAACTGGGCGCTGGTAGATATTGATGACGGTACCTATTATATTGCTGAGTACATAGGTATTCTCGACAAGGCGGGACGTACCGACGAGCAGACAGAAGCTGTTAAAGCATTTGCGGAGTGGTTTGGATCTGCAGATGTGCAGGCATCCTGGGGCGAGGAATTTGATTCATACCCCTGCAACAAGTCGGCGGCAGACATCCTGTATCCCGACGGGGTTCCCGAGATATACACCCTTCCCAATTTTGCGCTGTCCACCGTGGCGGGCGGCCAGACCTATGCGGATTATGTGGCGGCACATTCCAGCGAGTGGACCAATATTATGACAAATCTGGGCTTCTTCTGGGCGGATGACAGCTCCGCAGTGGCTGAACCCGACTGGGATAATCTGGACTGGGCGACTCTTACGCAGTCCGCGCAATAAACAGTAGTCTGCGTTTTTGTGGCGGGCCGGGTATCCGGTTCGCCACGATTTATATGCAATAGTTACTAAACATTAAGAAAAGGGGAATAAATTTATGATCCGACTCAATGATATAGAAGTAAAATTTGGTGATTTTACCGCGTTGCATGACATAAACGTACATGTTAAGGAAGGAGAATTTTTTACGTTCCTGGGCCCTTCCGGCTGCGGAAAGACGACGACGCTGCGGACGCTTACAGGGTTCATTGAGCCGGTGAAGGGTACTGTGGTGGCCGACGGAAAGGATATTACGCATCTGCCCATTGAGGACAGAAATATCGGTATCGTGTTCCAGAGTTACGCCCTGTTCCCCACCATGACAGTTTATGACAATATCGCATTTGGACTGAAGATCAAGAAATTAAAGAAAAAAGAGATCGACAGTAAGGTCCGTGAGATTGCGAGGAAGGTGGATCTGAGCGACGAGCAGCTTGCCAAGGCGGTATCCCAGCTGTCAGGCGGACAGCAGCAGCGTGTGGCCATTGCCCGCGCCCTTGTGACAAATCCGGCAATCATCTGTATGGATGAGCCGCTCAGTAATCTGGACGCAAAGCTGCGGGTACAGCTCCGAAATGAGCTTAAAAAGATGCAGGAGGATTTCGGGATTACCACCATCTATGTGACCCACGACCAGGAGGAGGCGCTGACGCTCTCTGACAGGATCGCGGTTTTCAATAAGGGTGTGATTGAGCAGATCGGAACACCCAATGAAGTGTATAACCATTCTGCCACAGAGTTTGTCTGCAACTTTATCGGCGATATTAACCGCCTTTCGGATGAGGTAGTCGAAAAGCTGAATCAGCACGGCGCGGGGCTGAATGTGGGCGATCACAATTATATACGTCTGGAGAGGCTTCATGTGAATACGGTTCCCAAAGCAGTAGAGGTTGCCTTAAACGGGTGCGTGGAGAAACGGGAATATTACGGCCTGTATATCAAGTATTATGTAAATCTCGGAAGCCAGATGATCAAGGTGATCGAAAAGAATGATGGTGTCAACATATACGAGGCCGGACAGACGGTGAAGATTGTCATAAATCCCGGGGATGTTATGGCATATCCCGCCGGGGAGCAGGAGGTGGATGCATGAATCAGTCAAAGGATAAGCGGTTTGCACCGAAAATGGCATTGAAGGTAATAGGCTTTCTGGCCTTTGCCTATCTGTTTTTCGGGTTTATGCTCCTGCCGTGCCTGAATACCCTGACCAGCATTTTTATGACGAAAAACGCTGCAGGGAAAACGGATCCCCTGGCAGTGATACGTTTCTTTTTTGCCGGCAATATGGGAAAATATGTTTGGAATTCCCTGAAACTGGCTCTGGGGCTGATCGTGACCGTGAATGTCGTGGGCGTATCCATTGTGCTCTTAACCGAGTACTTTGATATTAAGGGGGCGAAAATTCTGCGTCTTGGGTATATGACGACCCTGATCTACAGCGGAGTAGCGCTGGTGACGGGATATCTTTTCCTCTACGATTCCAACGGCATTATCACCACGGCGCTGAAGAATGCGTTTCCGGGCTTTCCGGCCACATGGTTTTCCGGCTTTAACGCTGTCTGGTTTACCATGACCTTTGCCTGCACCAGCAACCATGCTCTGTTTCTGCGAAATGCCATTCGGGGCATTGACTATAATACGGTGGAAGCGGCACGCAACATGGGTGCAAAGCCCTTTAAGGTGCTGTGGAAGGTGGTTTTTCCTACCCTGATTCCCACCATGTTTTCGCTGACGGTAATGACCTTTATCACCGGATTGTGCGCCATGTCGGCACCGACCCTGCTGGGGTATGACTCCATTAACCCGGAGATTGTAAGGCTGGCGGGCTCCTCCGTGGCGGATGAAGCCTTCCCTCAGGCGAGAGCTGCATTGCTGTCCATCATTCTTGCAATGTTCACCATTGTGCTGTTGGCTGTTTTGTCTTCCTATGAGAGGAAAGGGCATTATCTGTCCGTCTCCAAGACAAAGGCAAAGCTGCAGAAGCAGAAGATCACAAATCCGGCGGCAAATGTTTTGGCGCATATTTACGCATATGTCCTGTTCATTATCTACATGACACCCGTAGTTATGATTGTGATTTTCTCCTTCCAGACTTACGGAGCCATTCGCATGAAGAAACTGGATCTTACGAACTGGACTCTGGTGAACTTCTTCGGAACCCAGGACTATGCATATCTGACTTCCCGGGGAACCTACAAGAACCGCGAAGGAGCAATTTCAGGACTGTTTGCCAATGAAGCCACACTGGGAGGCATCAGGCTGAGCTTTATCATGTCCGTGCTTGCGGCTGTTTTGGCCTGTATCATCGTGGTGGTGGCATGCAACTATATATTTAAAAACAAGAAGAAAAAAAGAAGTGTGGTGCTGGAGTACTGCCTTTTGTTTCCCTGGCTTCTGCCCACCATATTGATCTGTTATTCCTACAGAACCTATTTTAACAGCGACACGGTGTGGTATGTGGGTAACAATAACCTCTATTATGCGGGGCGGGTCCGACTGCTGATCATTTTGGCATACACGGTAGTAAAGCTGCCGTTTTCGCTGCGCATGATCAAGGCATCTTTCTATGCCATTGATGAGGAACTGGAGGACGCGGCGAAAAATCTGGGAGCCAGCGGGTTGTATACCTTTTTGAAGGTAAAACTGCCGATTATCCTGCCAAGTGTCCTCGCTGTATTTGCTCTGAATTTTAATGCACTGTTCACAGAGTATGATATGTCTGCCACCTTTGCAAGCTCTTACGGAACCTCTTATGCCATGGTAATCCAGAGCATGTGTGCGGAAGAGGGATTGTACGGGTATAATGTCAATGCATCGGGGCGGCGCTGCGCATCAACGGTGTTTATAATGCTGGTGTCGGGAGTCATTCTGTATCTTGTGTACGGTGTCGGCGGACGCGACCTGGGAGAGAGACTGGCGGCAAAAGAAAAGAGGAGGAAGCGTCTGAGGAAACTGATGCGGCGAAAGGAAGAGAATGATTAAGAATATAATTTTCGACATGGGTCAGGTACTTATTTATTTTTCTCCGGATCTGTATATTAAGAGGCTTGGTGTGCCGGAGGAGGACAGTGGACTCCTGCTTCGCGAAGTGTTCCGGCGGGTGGAGTGGGTTCAACTGGACCACGGCACGATCACGGAGGCGGAGGCGGTGGAATCCATCTGCAGGCGGGTCCCGCCCCATCTTCACAAAGCGGTGGAGGAGCTGGTGTTCCGCTGGTGGGCACGGCCTTTAAATCCGGTGCCCGGAATGAAAGAGCTGGTTGCCGAGATCAAAGAACTGGGTTACAGAATCTACCTGCTGTCTAACGCAAATATTCAGCAGTGCAAATATCACGACAGGATTCCGGGCACGGAATATTTTGACGGGCGTATTGTGTCCGCAGAGTGTAAGTTGATAAAGCCCCAGAGAGAAATCTATCAGCTGCTGCTTGACACCTACGGCCTGCAGGCGCAGGAGTGTCTGTTTATTGATGACTCTCCCCTCAATGTGGAGGGTGCATACTGTGCCGGAATCCGGGGAATTGTGTTTGACGACGATATTCCGCGTCTGCGCAGGGAGCTGCGGGAAGCAGGCGTTTTGGTAAAACTTTGAGAGAGTTTTATTGGACTTTTAAAATGTTACCTTCTATTCAGAATCAACAATACAAATTCTGAACAGGAGGTAATTTTATGAAAGGTTATATTACAGCGAGCGGCTACATGGGACTGGTGGATGGTACTTACATTCTTTTTGCCAGCGAGGAGGAGTATTGGGAATATTTGGAAGAGAGCTGATCGTGCCGATAACATTTGCTGTTATACTACATAACGCCAGAATCTACCGTACGGCATTGGTTAAACGTATATGGCTGGCGTTATGTAGTCAGGTTACTCGGAAATTTTAACTGTTAAGCAGTATAAATTGTAACAGTTCAGCCATACTCTTTTCTGCGAGCGCCATTTATGATATAATAGGCGCAAAGCAAAACCAAGCGGCTCCGAAGGAGACATTTGGTTTTGCTGCGCCATTAACGAGCAAGCGTCCGATGAAATCGGACAATAAGCGCTGAAAGCGCGGGCTTGCGAGCTTATATGATCTGTTGTGCGCAGGAGAAAAACAAGCGACGCGAAGCGGCATTTGTTTTTCTGCGGTTATTAACGAGCAAGCGTCCGATGAAATCGGACAAAGAGCGCGAAAGCGCGGGCTTGCGAGTTTACATGGCACAATGTGCGCAAAGTGACGTACCATCACAAAGTGATGTACCACCACTTGGAAGCAGGCATTTGATAAAGAAAGAAAAGGGGGCTTGGACATGAAAAAGGACTTTGATTTACTTTCGCTGGGCGAAATAATGCTGAGGCTGTCACCGCCGAACAACGAAAGGATAACCAGAGGTGACACTCTGAGCAAACAGGCGGGAGGAGCGGAGTTGAATTCCGCCACGGGTGCAGCCATGCTGGGGCTGCGGTGCGGCATTATCTCCAAGCTGCCCGCAAATGATCTGGGGATTTATATTAAGAACAGAGTTCGTCTCTGCGGTGTCAGTGATGATTATCTGGTATACGATGAAGACAGGGATGCAAGGCTGGGGGTATACTATTATGAAAACGGGGCTTACCCCAGAAAGCCCCGCATTGTATATGACAGAAAGAACACTTCCGTAAACAAAATCTCCGTGGATGATTACGATGAGCATCTCTTCAGTGCGGCAAGATGCTTTCACACCAGTGGAATCACCCTTGCCTTAAGTTCTCAGGTGAGGGAGACGGCCATTGAAATGATCAAGCGGTTCAAGGAACAGGGAACCATAATTTCTTTTGACGTGAATTTCCGGGGGAATCTGTGGACCGGAGCGGAGGCCAAGGAATGCATTGAATCTATTCTGCCTTATGTGGATATTTTCTTTTGTTCTGAGGATACAGCTCGTCTGACTTTCCTGAAGGAAGGTGACGTAAAAAGTATCATGAAGAGCTTTACCAAAGATTATCCCATCTCCCTTGTGGCCTCCACCCAGCGAATTGTACACAGCCCCAAGCGCCATACTTTCGGCTCGGTCATTTACAGTGCAAAGGAAGACCTTTTTTACGAGGAGGCGCCCTACGCGGACATTGAGGTGGTAGACAGGATCGGCAGCGGCGACGCATACATATCGGGTGTGCTCTACGGTCTGCTGGCTCATGAGGGGGATTATCGGAAAGCGCTGGAGTACGGTAATGCGATCAGTGCGCTGAAAAATACTATTCCCGGAGATCTGCTGAGCACCGACCTTGCGGAAATTGAGGGAATTATCAAGGAGCATAAGTCTACGGGCAGAATTTCGGAGATGGATCGCTAAGAAAATGCTGAAACGTTCAAATATTGTATGAATAATTATTTTCTGGATACAAATACTAGAAATACTTACAAACAATGCCAATAACAATATTTTTGAACGGAGGACTTTTAGCATGAAAGCAACGGGAATTGTAAGAAGAATAGATGATTTAGGGCGGATTGTCATCCCGAAAGAAATTCGCAGAACACTGCATATCAGGGAATCGGACCCGCTGGAAATCTATACGGACAGAGAAGGACAGGTTATTCTGAAGAAATATTCTCCCATCGGTGAAATGGTTACCTTTGCCAGGCAATATGTGGAGAGTCTTGCACAGGTATCGGGGCATGCGGCGCTTATCGCGGACAGAGATCAGTTCATCGCGGCGGCAGGCGGCTATAAACAGCTTATCAACAAAGCCATTGGAAAGCAGCTGGATGAAAAGGTGCACAACAGGGAGACAGTGATGGCATCCAGAGGTGACAGAAACTTTATCAGTGTGTGTGATGAAGGTGCCGAAGAATATCAGCATGAAGCTATCGCTCCCATTTTGTGTGAGGGAGATATCATAGGGAGCGTGGTGTTGCTGCAGAATGACAACAAAGGCCGTATGGGCGAGGTGGAACAGAAGCTGCTGCAATCAGCCGCAACATTTCTGGGGCGGCAGATGGAGCAATAGGTATGGGGGCGAGGCGTTTTGCTTCGCCCTCATACCACCTGGTTCTTTCCGCTGTTCTTTCCCCTGTACAGCCGATCGTCAACGTTGCGAAGCAGCTCAGTCACGTTTTCTGTACTTCCCTGGGTCAGGCCAAAAGTCATTGTCACACAGACAGACACATCATCATATTTGCATTCCGCAGAGCGGATATCGTCCAGTATTTCCTTCAGAAGCAGCTTTGCACGAGTTAAATCCATATTTTCAAAGATCAGAAGAAATTCTTCACCGCCCCATCTGGCTGCGAAACCGTTGCCGCGCATGCGGCGGCGGAAAATATCCGCGACCTGCTTCAGCACCAGGTCGCCGCAGTCGTGGCCGTAGGTGTCGTTTACCCGCTTGAAATTGTCGATATCACCCAGAGCAACACAAAAGCTTGTCCCGTCTGCCGCTGCATTCTTCATAAGCTGTCTCAGGTGCTGGTCACCGGAGCGGCGGTTGGCCAGAGAGGTCAGGGCATCCTGCTCCACCAGATTGCGCAGGGAGCGCTGCATATTCTGAGCAGAACGTCCAATTTCACTGAGTTCATCGTTTCGGCGGAGCACCTCTCCCGACAGACTTGCGTTCAGGTTCCCGACGGAGACTTCTTTCAGAAAGCCGCGAATCTGCAGCAATGCGGATGTAAAGCGGCGGGTGTAGAGGAATATAAAAAAGGAAATCACTATCATCAAAATAATATCGGCAATCACCAGCGGATAGACAGAATCCCGGACGGAGGCATCCACTTCGGCGGTGGGCTTGCCTACAAAGAGCATTCCTGCCACGGTACCATCGCTGTTGGTCAGAGGGGCATAGTAGGAAAAATAGGTGGTACTGTAGACATGCACGTTGGTATAAAATTTTGCCTTGCCGGTCTCAAACACATCCTCCATAACGTTGGTACTGACTCCGGTGCCAATAATTCGTTCACCGTCCTTGTTAATGATGGTGGTGAGTATCCGGGTATCCTGATAGAACAGGGTGATGTCCAGATCGGTATTCTGTTTTACCTGGTCTATCAGTGTGTGATCATTGGTAAGGTCATAACTGCCTTTGTAGAGCCGGTAGCCTTTTCCCTCCTCCACAAGCTGGTAATCGCCGGGATAGAGAGAGTCGATGGCGGTGGTCAGGTTGCGGCACACATTTCGCAGCTCGGTTTCCACCTCATTGTACATGGCCCTGGTAAATATATGAGTGCCCAGCAGCAGGATGACAATTCCAAAGATCAACAGCGGAATGATACTGACTGACTGCAGGATATACGCTATTTTTCCTTTTTTTCCGGTTCGCATAAAAAACACCTCACATCGACAATCTTATAGACAGTATACTAATTTTGAGACAAGAAAGCAACGCTCCTTTACTTTTTTCGATAATTTTATTATAATGTAATTAAAGTTCGGTAATTGGGAAGACATCCGGCAATTTATGAATGATGTGGCCGGACATTAACATAACATAATTAACGCGAATCGTGAATACGGAGGCAGGGGAAATTGGGTATAGAAAACATTGATGTGGTTTATCCGGTCGGCAGGCTTGACAGATCATTGCTGGTAGTGGGCGGCAATAAGCAGATGTATGAATTGATGGGGGAATTTATCTATTCCCCGTTATATAAGCTGGTGCTGGAGAAGGATGTTGAAAAGCTCAAAGCGGCAGTTTCCCGATGCGATACACAGTGGGAATCGCAGAGCGGTTCTCATGAGGATGTGGAAGAGTGTATTCACATTATTAATGAGGCCGGGCAGTATGACACATACATAGTCATACTTCGCAAGGTCAGGGATTTTGCCGGCTATGAGATCGAACTGCAGAATATATCCGAAAATATCAGGCAGATCGAGCAGATCGGCGGTCAGATAAACATGCTGAGGGATTACCTGACGGTGTCGGGAAATGCATTGTTTTCCTACCGTCCCTCCGATGGGTGGTTTAATCTGTTTTGGCTGGATTATGAGCAGCAGGTGGAGATCTGCGATATGCCGTTTGACCAGTGGAGAGAGAATGTGATCCGCGAAGGCCAGGTGAGTGAAACAGACCTGGAAGCCTTTGAGCGCTTCTGCCAGTCCGTGAAAAATGCGGAGCGGGAGCAGACGCACACCTTCAGGGGAAGCATACTGACCTGGGGGAAGGACGAGGATACCTACCGGGTAAAATTTCTGCCCAGAACGTATATCGACCGGAGAAGGACGCTGGGAGTCTGGTCTATCATCAACGAACAGACGGGGAACCGGGTGGATGACTATGTACAGGGAAACTATCTGGACTCCATGACAAAGACCCTGAACAAGAAAGGCATCACGGACTATGCGGAAGCGGCGGTGGCAAGAGGATCAGGCGTAGCAGTCATAATGATGGATATTGACGATTTCAAAAACATCAACGATACCTATGGCCACCTGTTCGGTGACGAGGTCATTACGGCTGTGGCGGATGTTATCAAGAAGGTGATCGGAAAGAACGGTGTCGCAGGGCGTGTGGGCGGTGATGAGTTCATGGTTATTCTGGATAATGCAGAGGATGAACTGACTCTGAGAAACTATCTGCGGGGGATCAAGACGAACGTCCGCGCACTGTTTTCGGAAAAATTGGGAGAAAGCAAGATAACCTGTTCCATGGGTGTGTCCCGCAGCGGGGTGGATTCCGATAATTTCAGGGAGCTTTACCAGATTGCCGATAAAGCATTGTACCTTGCAAAGGAAAAGGGAAAGAACCGTTACGTTATATATAAACCGGAGCTGCACGGGAGCCTTCGGCCGAGCGAGGGCGATGGAGATTCGACAGATATAAAGGAGGCATTCTTTTCCGAGAAGGATCTGTCTGCATTCAATCGCAGCCTGGGAGGCCTGGTCCTGAAAGGAAGCGGAGAAATTTCTGAGGTTTTAGAGCAGCTTGCTCATGTTCTGACGACGCCCAGGATACTGGTGTTCTGGGGCGAGGACAGAAAGATGATCGGTGCTTATCCGCTGGCGTTGATGGCGAATGAACAAAAAGTATCCTTTTTTGAGAAAGAGGAATATATTAAGCTGTTCCATAACGATATGCTTCAGGTCGTGAATGTGCACAATCTGGAATATACGATGCCGGAAGCCTACCAGCTGTACAGGAAAAATAATGTCTGCGGCTTTTTGCAGTACTATCTGCGGGACGATGAGGGGAGCATAAAAGGTTTTGTGACGCTGGAGGAATGCAGCCAGAGCAGAGGGTTTCCTTCGAGACTCACGGTACAGATATTTGAAAGCATGTGTAAGGTTATTAACGCCGTTCTTCTGAGAGAGGAAGCGGAGGGAAAGAAAGCGCTTGACAATTAATTTTGCCCGGGGCTATAATAGCGAAAAGAGAAAAATGCAGTGACGAAGAGAGTAGCTGTTTCAGGAAAGCTTCAGCGAGCCGGTGAGGGTGCGAGACCGGCGCCGGTAGAGGGACAGTGAAAATCACTTCTGAGCAGTCAGGACCAAAGGAAAGAAGGAAAATGATTTCGAGTACCGGTAGCCCTGAACGGCGTTCCCCCGTTACGGGAAAGCATATAACCCTGCAGACAGCGGCAGGGCGTATGAATGTAACAGGTGGTTTACTGCGGGGTTAAGGCTTCGTCCTATTACAGGGCGGAGCCTTTATTGTTATTAAAGTAAAATATAGGAGAGGAAGGAAACATGTACAGACAGGTTGATAAAAACTTGAATTTTGTGGAGAGGGAAAAAGGAATTGAAAAGTTCTGGAGAGAAAATGATATTTTCAGAAAGAGCATGGAAAACCGCAAGGGCGGTCCCACCTACACCTTCTATGACGGTCCGCCAACCGCCAACGGCAAGCCTCACATCGGTCATGTGGAGACTCGCGTCATCAAGGATATGATTCCCAGATATCGGACGATGAAGGGGTATATGGTGCCCCGCAAGGCCGGCTGGGATACTCACGGTCTGCCCGTGGAAATTGAGGTGGAGAAGCTGCTGGGGCTGGACGGCAAGGATCAGATAGAGGCATACGGACTGGAGCCTTTCATTGACAAGTGCAAGGAGAGCGTGTGGAAATATAAGGGTATGTGGGAGGACTTTTCCGGCATCGTAGGCTTTTGGGCGGATATGGATGACCCCTATGTCACCTATGACGATGATTTCATTGAGTCCGAGTGGTGGGCTCTGAAAACTATCTGGGATAAGGGGCTGTTGTATAAGGGCTTCAAGATTGTGCCCTATTGTCCCCGCTGCGGAACTCCTCTCTCGGCCCAGGAGGTAGCTCAGGGCTATAAGACGGTGAAGGAGCGCTCAGCAATCGTGAGATTCAAGTGTGTGGGTGAGGATGCGTATTTCCTGGCCTGGACCACCACGCCATGGACACTGCCCTCCAATCTTGCCCTGTGCGTGAACCCTGATGAGACCTATTGTAAGGTTAAGGCCGCCGACGGCTATACCTATTATATGGCTCAGGCTCTGCTGGATACGGTTCTGGGCAGCTCTGTCCGGAATGCAAAGGAGGAGACTTCCCCGGAGGAGAAGCCTGCCTATGAAATTCTGGAGACGTACAAAGGAAAGGATTTGGAATACAGGGAGTATGAGCCCCTGTTTGCCTGTGCCGGGGAGGCCGCGGCAAAGCAGAACAAGAAGGCTCATTTTGTCACCTGTGACAGTTACGTCACCATGTCCGACGGTACGGGTATCGTACACATCGCCCCTGCCTTCGGTGAAGACGATGCAAACGTGGGCAGAAAATATGACCTGCCCTTCGTACAGTTTGTGAACGGCAAGGGCGAGATGACGGAGGAGACCGCTTACGCCGGGCTGTTTGTGAAGAAGGCGGACCCTGAGATCCTGAAGGATTTGGATGCGGACGGAAAGCTGTATGATGCTCCAAAGTTTGAACACGAGTATCCTCACTGCTGGAGATGCGACACGCCTCTGATCTACTATGCGCGCGAATCCTGGTATATCCGGGAGACAGCGGTGAAGGAGGATCTGATCCGCAACAACAACACCGTGAACTGGATTCCCGAGTCCATCGGAACGGGACGCTTCGGCAACTGGCTGGAAAACATTCAGGACTGGGCAATCTCCCGAAACCGGTATTGGGGCACCCCGCTGAACATCTGGGAGTGTCAGTGCGGGCATCAGGAATCTATCGGAAGCCGCGCGGAGCTGGCCGAGAAGGCGGGCAATCCCGATGCGGCAAAGGTGGAGCTGCACAGGCCCTATATAGATGAAGTAACCTATACCTGTCCGAAATGCGGGGGCACCATGAAGAGAGTGCCGGAGGTGATCGACTGCTGGTTTGACTCCGGTGCAATGCCCTTTGCGCAGCATCATTACCCCTTTGAGAACAAGGAGTTGTTTGAGCAGCAGTTCCCGGCCCAGTTTATCTCTGAGGCAGTGGATCAGACCAGAGGCTGGTTCCACTCTCTGATGGCGGAATCCACCCTGCTGTTCAACAGGGCACCTTATGAGAATGTTATTGTTCTGGGACATGTGCAGGATGAGAACGGTCAGAAGATGAGCAAATCCAAAGGCAATTCGGTGGATCCCTTCGAGGCGCTGGCTGCCTACGGAGCAGATGCCATCAGATGGTACTTTTACACCAGCGCCGCTCCCTGGCTGCCCAAGCGTTTTTCGGGCAAGATCGTGCAGGAGGGGCAGAGGAAGATCATGGGTACCCTTTGGAATACCTATGCCTTCTTCGTGCTGTATGCGGAGATTGACAGCTTTGACGCAACAAAGTACACATTAGAGTATGATAAGCTGCCCGTTATGGACAAATGGCTTCTTTCCAGGCTGAGCACAACGGTGAAGGCGGTGGATGAGAATCTGGATAAGTACCGCATCCCGGAGGCGGCGGCAGCCCTGGAGGTATTTGTGGAGGAAATGAGCAACTGGTATGTCCGCCGCAGCCGTGAGCGGTTCTGGGCAAAGGGCATGGAGCAGGACAAGATCAATGCCTATATGACGCTGTACACTGCGCTGGTGACTGTCTGCAAGGCGGCTGCGCCTATGATTCCCTTTATGACGGAGGATATTTACCAGAATCTGGTGCGGAGCATCGACGGGGACGCGCCGGAGAGCATCCATCTCTGTGACTTCCCGGCGGTGGAGGAAAAATATATTGACAAAAAGCTGGAGGAGGACATGGCGGAGCTGCGGGACGCTGTCACCATGGGCCATGCCTGCCGTGAAGATGCAGGCATCAAGAACCGCCAGCCGGTCAGCAGAATGTATATTAAGGCCAACTATAAGCTGGATGACTTTTACACAGATATAATCAAAGGTGAGCTGAACGTGAAGGAGCTGGTGTTCACTGATGACGTGAGGGACTTTACTTCCTATGTCTTCAAGCCACAGCTTCGCACGGTGGGGCCGAAGTACGGCAAGCTGCTGGGCGGCATTAAAAATGCGCTCTCATCCCTGGACGGAAATGCGGCAATGGATGAGCTGAATGAAAAGGGAGTGCTGACCCTGGATGTGGAAGGCACAGCCGTGGAACTGACAAAAGAAGATCTGCTCATCGATACGGCAAAGAGAGAAGGCTATGTGACTCAGGAGGACAATCGGATGACGGTGGTGCTGGACACCAACCTGACGGAGGAACTCATTGAGGAGGGCTTTGTCAACGAGATTATCAGCAAGATTCAGACCATGCGTAAGGAAGCCGGATTTGAGGTCATGGATCATATCAGGGTCTCACTGAACGAAAACAAAAAGCTGTCTGCGCTGGCGCAGAAGAACAGAGAGACCATCTGCGGCAAAGTGCTGGCGGAGGAACTGACAGAAGGCGCCGGATTCGCGGTTTCAAGAGAATGGGACGACGTCAACGGGGAAAAGGTGCTGATTGCCATAGAAAAGGTTTGAAAACAACAATGAATATGTGGTAAAATGAGTTTGCTACATTTCGAAAAAGGAGATTATCACATGAAAAGCATAGGACATAAGAACATGACGGAAAAACAGGTGACTGAAAAGCCGGCAGCAGAGAAGAAGGCCGCAGAAAGGCCGGCATTTAACAAGGACCTTTTTAAGAGAAGCGTGGTCTACAATGTCAAGACCCTGTACCGCAAGGATATAGAGGAGGCAACTCCCCAGCAGGTGTTCCAGGCGGCGTCCCTTGCCATAAAGGACCAGATTATGGACAACTGGATCGACACTCAGAAGGCGTATGAGAAGCAGGATCCCAAGATGGTCTATTATATGTCCATGGAGTTCCTGATGGGCCGTGCGCTGGGAAACAATATCATTAATCTGCAGGCTTCCGCCCCCGTGAAGGAAGCGCTGGAGGAGCTCGGCATGGATCTGAACGTGGTGGAGGACCAGGAACCGGACGCAGGACTTGGCAACGGCGGCCTTGGCAGACTCGCCGCCTGCTTCCTTGACTCCCTGGCAACTCTGGGCTATCCGGCTTACGGCTGCGGTATCCGCTACCGTTACGGTATGTTTAAGCAGCAGATTGAAGACGGTTATCAGGTGGAGGTGCCCGACAACTGGCTGGAGAACGGGAATCCTTTTGAACTGCGCAGGCCTGAGTACGCGAAGATCGTAAAGTTTGGCGGCCATGTTGCCATATACAGCGACGAAAACGGTAACGGCCGCTTTGTGCAGGAAGACTATCAGGCAGTGAGAGCCATTCCCTTTGATCTGCCTATCGTGGGCTACGGCAACGGCATTGTCAACACGCTCCGTATCTGGGACGCTGAGCCTATGGCCGGATTTCAGCTGGATTCCTTTGACAAGGGCGATTACCGCAAGGCTGTGGAGCAGGAGAACCTGGCGCGGAATATCGTGGAGGTGCTCTACCCCAATGACAACCACTATGCAGGCAAGGAGCTGCGTTTAAAGCAGCAGTATTTCTTTATCTCCGCGTCCGTACAGGAGGCGGTAGAGAAGTTCATGCGCAGGCATGATGATATTCACAGGTTCCCGGAGAAGGTGACCTTCCAGCTCAATGACACCCATCCCACTGTGGCGGTGCCTGAACTGATGCGGATTCTGCTGGATGATTATAATCTCGGCTGGGATGAGGCGTGGGACATCACCACACGTACATGTGCTTACACCAACCATACCATTATGTCCGAGGCGCTGGAGAAGTGGCCCATCGATCTGTTCCAGAGACTTCTTCCCAGGATTTATCAGATTGTGGAGGAAATCAACCGCCGCTTCATTCTGCAGTTGGAAGAGAAGTATTACGGCGGGGATGTGCAGGAAAAGATTTCCAAGATGGCTATTCTGTATAACGGACAGGTGAGGATGGCACATATGGCAATCATTGCCGGCTATTCCGTAAACGGCGTGGCAAGGCTGCACACCGAGATCCTGAAGAATCAGGAGCTGAAGGATTTTTACGAGATGTATCCCGAGCGCTTTAACAACAAGACCAACGGTATTACCCAGAGAAGATTTCTGCTCCACGGTAATCCGCTGCTGGCTGACTGGGTGACCTCCAAGGCCGGAGATGGCTGGATTCGGGATCTGCCCCGGATTGAAAAGCTAAAGGAGCAGGCGGACAACAAAAAGTCCCAGAAGGAGTTCATGGATATTAAATATCAGAACAAACTTCGTCTGGCTAAATATATTAAGGAGCACAACGGCGTTGAGGTGGATCCGAACTCTATCTTTGACGTGCAGGTAAAGCGACTTCATGAGTACAAGAGACAGCTGCTGAATATTCTGCATGTAATGTATCTGTACAACCAGCTGAAGGCGAATCCGAGTATGGAGTTTTACCCCAGAACATTTATCTTCGGCGCGAAGGCGGCTGCAGGCTACCGCAACGCAAAGCTGACCATTAAACTGATCAATTCTGTCGCTGACGTGGTCAACAATGATGCTTCCATCGGCGGCAAGATCAAGGTAGTCTTTATTGAAAACTATAATGTGTCCAATGCGGAGATCATTTTTGCGGCAGCAGATGTGTCAGAGCAGATTTCAACAGCCAGCAAGGAAGCCTCCGGCACAGGCAACATGAAGTTTATGCTGAATGGTGCGCTGACGCTGGGAACCATGGATGGTGCAAACGTTGAGATTGTGGAAGAAGTGGGACAGGAGAATGCGTTTATCTTCGGACTCTCCTCCGATGAGGTCATTCGGTTTGAGAACCATGGCGGATACAATCCCATGGATATATACAACAGTGACGTCGACATTCACAAGGTGCTGGACCAGCTGGTTGATGGAACCTATTCCTCCGACAGAGAGCTGTTCCGACCGCTGTACAATTCACTGCTGAACACGCTGAGTACCTCAAAGGCGGATACCTACTTTATTCTGAAGGATTTTAAGGCCTATGCGGAAGCACAGAAAAAGGTGGAGGCAGCATACCGCAATACAGAAGGGTGGGCTAAGAGCGCCATCCTGAATGTGGCATGTTCCGGAAAGTTTACCTCCGACAGAACCATTCAGCAGTATGTGGATGAAATCTGGCATCTGGACAAAGTGACATTGTAATCGGAAGATACAGAGGCGGCTTTCCAAAAGGGGGGACGCCTCCCTGAATTCCTCCACCTGTGCGGTTGCAATTTGAGGGTTTGCCTGCATGCAGTTTATTGCAATGCAGGCGAGCCATTGGATTAGCAACCGCACAGATGGAATTTTTTGCAGACAGACGTAAAAGGAGATTTAGAGGAGGAAGTTTATGATAGAGTTATTGCAGGGCGGTGCCTTTCTGATCAACGGTGAGGACATTATTCCCGACGGGCCGGACGCAGCGGCGGAGATTATGAAAAAAGGCGGCTGGGGAGTCACCAAAGAGAACGCGGCAAAGAAGACCATATCCTATGGCATTCTGGAGAGCCATAACATTTCCGGCAGCATGGACAAGCTGAAAATCCGCTTTGACAAGCTGACCAGCCATGATATTACCTTTGTGGGCATCATTCAGACGGCGAGGGCCTCAGGACTTGAAAAATTTCCCATGCCCTATGTGCTCACAAACTGCCATAATTCCCTCTGTGCCGTGGGCGGCACCATCAATGAGGATGACCATATGTTTGGCCTGACATGTGCTAAAAAATACGGCGGAGTCTATGTGCCTCCTCATCAGGCCGTCATTCATCAGTATGCAAGGGAGATGCTTACCAAAGGCGGCGACATGATCTTGGGATCCGATTCTCATACCCGCTATGGCGCACTGGGCACCATGGCTGTGGGTGAGGGCGGCCCGGAACTGGTAAAACAGCTGCTGAACCAGACCTATGACATCAATATGCCGGAAGTAGTGGCAGTGTATCTGAGCGGCACGCCTGTAAAGGGCGTGGGTCCTCAGGATGTGGCGCTGGCAATTATCGGAGCCGTGTTCAAAAACGGTTATGTCAAAAATAAGGTGCTGGAGTTTGTGGGTCCGGGTGTGGAAAACCTGAGCGCGGACTTCCGTATCGGTATCGATGTGATGACGACGGAGACCACCTGCCTGACCTCCATCTGGAAGACGGACAGGGAGATTGCTGATTTTTATGAGATTCACGGGCGCGGGGAGGATTACAGGGAGCTGATTCCCGGAAGAATTGCTTACTATGACGGCCTGATCAAGGTGGACCTCTCCAAGGTGCGTCCCATGATCGCGATGCCGTTCCACCCCAGCAACACATACACCATCGAGGAGCTGAACGCAAACCTCATGGACATTCTGGACGAGACGGAGAAGCGGGCCCAGGTAAGTCTGGACGGCGCTGTGGACTTTAAACTGAAAGACAAGGTCAGGAACGGAAAGTTCATGGTAGACCAGGGTATTATCGCGGGCTGTGCAGGCGGCGGATTTGAGAATATCTGTGCGGCAGCGGATATCTTAAAAGGAAGCAGTATCGGTTCAGACGGCTTTACCCTGAGTGTATATCCCGCATCCATGCCTGTGTACATGGAACTGATCCGAAACGGATGCGCCGCAGCCATTCTGGAGACAGGCGCCGTGATGAAGACGGCCTTCTGCGGCCCCTGCTTTGGGGCAGGCGACACTCCTGCAAACAATGCATTCAGCATCCGTCATTCTACCAGAAATTTCCCCAACCGTGAGGGAAGCAAGCTGCAGAACGGACAGATTTCCTCTGTGGCTCTTATGGATGCAAGGTCTATTGCGGCGACTGCGGCAAACAGGGGTGTGCTGACTCCCGCCACGGAGTTTGACGGTGAAATCGGCAGATATAAGTATCATTTTGACAGTAAGATTTATGAAAATCGCGTATTTGATTCCCATGGTGTGCCGGACCCTGACACGGAGATTCAGTTTGGGCCGAATATCAAGGACTGGCCAGCGATGGGGGCGCTTCCGGAGAATCTGGTACTGCGGGTGGTCAGTGAGATACATGACCCTGTGACTACTACGGATGAATTAATTCCTTCCGGCGAGACTTCTTCCTATCGCTCCAATCCCCTGGGACTTGCCGAGTTTACCTTAAGCCGCAAGGACCCGGAATATGTTGAAAGAGCAAAAGTGATGCGTGGACTAGAGGAAGAGCGCATGAAGGGAGGACATCCCTGCCATGTGATGCCGGAAATCAAGGAAATCATGGGAGCCATCAAGAGCAGATTTCCTGAGGTGAGCCATGTGAACACCGGTTTCGGTTCAACGATCTTTGCGGTGAAGCCGGGTGACGGCTCTGCCAGAGAGCAGGCGGCCTCCTGCCAGAAGGTGCTTGGGGGTTGGGCTAATATTGCAAACGAGTACGCCACAAAACGTTATCGTTCCAACCTGATCAACTGGGGTATGCTTCCGTTTGTCATCAAGGAGGGAGAACTGCCCTTTAAAAACCTGGATTATCTGTTTATTCCGGGCATTAAGAAGGCTGTGGAGGAAAAAGCTGATGCGATTGCTGCCTATGTGGTAAGCGATGGTACAATGACATCCATGTCATTAAAGGAATTCGAGCTGAGCCTGGGTGAACTGACTGACGAGGAGAGGCAGATTATCTTAAAGGGCAGTCTGATCAATTACAACAGGGTGTGAAGTCCGGAGAAAGGAATATTGTATGGAATTTAATAAAACTGTATCCAATCCCATGCTTGTGGGATGTATTGAGTTGATGAAGGCGGAGGATACGCCGGATCACCGCAATATGTTTGTGACGGAACTGACGAAGGCGTCATTTCAGGCTCCTGCTATCATCGATCCGGAGCCTGCGGAGGATGAAGAAGGAAATCTGGCCGTAGCGCCCGGAAGCAGGGTGCAGTTTCCTATGCTTGCAACGCCGGATGGCAAAAAATTTTTTATGGGCTTTACCGACACTGTGGAGTATAGGAAGTGGGTGGAGAAAAATAAAGAAATGCCCACCTTCTCTCTGAAGTTTGATGACTATGCAAACATGCTTCTGCGGCGGGATGCTCAGGGAAATGAGAGTCCTGCACTGGGATTTGTCATTAATCCCATGGGGGCAAACGTGGTTGTGCCGAAGGAGATGGTAGCCGGAATGATAGCGGCTCGGGTGGCACAGGCCCGGCAGATGGCGGCAAAGAGGACGGGAATGCCCATGCCGGGCACGGCTGTGCCGAAGCCGCAAAAACCCGAACAGTCGGAATAGATGGTTACTAAAGTAAATTGAAAAAGTGTCGATATACTATATGTAGGGAAACAGTTGGCCAACTGTCACCGAGTATAGGAGACCACGGATGGTGTTTGAATGAGAAGCAGAATTCTCATCGGATGCCATCTTTTTTTGCCCCGGAAGCTGACGAGTGCAGGGACAGTGGAAAGCAAAAAAGCATGAGGACAGGAGGAATATAAAATAAATTGAGAATTGATTCCAGTGCAGTAGGAATGGAATCCGCCAGAAGCTACAAAGCTTCTAACACAACAGTCAGGAGATTCACGATAATGGACTATCAGCAGGGCCTGACACAGGGCAATAATACCCTGAATGCTGCCGTGGGCGGCAATACGGGAAACACCGGAAATGCGGAGGAAAATGCCGCGGAGGAGGGGAAAGAAGCGAATGTTACCACGCTTCAGGACTGGCAGACCAGATTACAGGCCACTACCTCCGGCGTATCCATACGCAGTTCGGTGAATCAGACTTATGCGGACATCAAGCAGCAGACCATACGCTACATATTTGATCTGTTGTTTGCCGCAAGGCGAAATCGTTGGAGCCAGTGGATGCAGGAAAACGGCATTGAATCCGGATCATCCCAGACCGGAGGAGTAAACGGGGAAAACGTGAATGCCGCTTCGGCAAATGGCAATAATGGAAACGAAATGTATTATCAAAACGGTCTTTTGATGATGAAGCCCAGAACGCTGGTGACAAATATGAAGGTCTTAAGCCTGGGACAGGAGACCTATTTTGAGGAGTCGGAAAGTACTTCCTTTTCCACCACGGGCATGGTGAAAACCTCAGACGGAAGAGAGATTAATTTCAATGTCAATGTGGGTATGAGCCGGGAATTTCAGGAGTATTACAGGGAGGATCTGGAGCTTGCGTCTTTCAGCTTCTGCGACCCGCTGGTCATCAACCTTGACACAGATGTGGCACAGCTGGAGGATCAGACCTTCTATTTTGACATTGACGGCGACGGAGAGAAGGATGAAGTATCACAGCTTGGAGCCGGAAGCGGGTATCTTGCCCTGGATAAGAACGGCGATGGTGTCATCAATGACGGTAAGGAACTGTTCGGTACAGCCAGCGGCAACGGCTTTGCGGATCTGGCAAAGTATGATGAGGACGGCAATGGCTGGATTGATGAGAATGACGCCGTGTGGGATAAGTTGAAGATTTGGACAAAGGACGAGAACGGGAAGGATGTGCTGTACACTCTTGCGGATAAGGGAGTAGGAGCCATCTGTCTGCAGAATGCGTCCACGGATTTCACCCAGAAGGGAACAAATGGACAGACACTGGGTGCCATACGCAATACGGGAGTGTTCCTGTATGAGAACGGGAATGTAGGAACCGTGCAGCATGTGGATGTTGCAAAATATGAAAAGCAGGCCTGAGTACTGCTGAGCGGAATTTTAAACAGGGAGGAGCTGCCTCCCTGTTTTTATTGTGTTTTTAATGCTATTCTGATAATATAAAGATTATATCTAAGAATTAAATCTAAGGAGAGAATAAGTGAAACATAAAATTAAGATTGCAGCTGATTCCAGCGAAATACAATGCCTATACTCACAAAATTGGGAGTATTTTGATTATGGTAATTGTAAGAGATACTTGCAGATTCTTTTCCCATATAAGCCGGAAATGAGAGATAATGAAAAGTATCCGCTCATCTTATTTATTCCGGGTTCTGCCTGGCATAAACAGGAAATGTACAATGACATTCCGCAATATGCGCTTCTTGCCAGACGGGGCTTTGTGGTTGCCGCAATGGAGTATCGTGAGTCTGATATTGCAGTTTTTCCGGCTCAAATTGAAGATGTATATAACGCATTAAATTTCATTCCGGGTATTGCAGATAATTTTCATATTGATATAAGTAAGATTTTCCTTATGGGAAATTCCTCCGGCGGACATATTGCTATGATGTCGGTTCTTTTTAATGCACATGGATTATGCAATGCATTACCGAAAATTGCCGGAGTTATTTGTGAAAGTGGCTCAACAGATTTGCTGATCTGCGCAAAAGAAGAACTTCCGCCATGGATGAAAATTCGTCCGTCTGCTGTACTTCTTGGTGTTGATAAAATTGAAGGTCATGAAGAACTTGCAGAGAAGGCTTCTTGTTCTATGTATATATCAGAGAATATCGAGCTTCCACCAATATTGCTTATGCACAGTGAATATGACCCGATTGTGTCTGTGGCAAACAGCAGAATGCTTTATGAAAAACTTGTTGCTTCCCATCATAATGTTGTTTACTATGAATTTACAGAAAATGATGCACATGGTGGTGCGACATATTATAGTGATCCGATATTGGATATTGTGCAAGAATTTTGTAAAAAGTGTGTATCTCACTAAATTCCTGTTTGACTGACAATATCACAACAGAATAGTTACACAGCACAGAACGCATAGAAAACAGTCAATGCGTTCTTTTTTTATGTAAGATGTTCGCATATTTCCTTTTGATTCGGGAAAAATGATTGTGAAGAAGCAGTTCTTACAATGTATTTTCAGCGGAAAAGGAAGGAAAGCAGCCATGAAAAGAAATAGAAAAGACAATGCAAAAAAGGAAAGAATCATCATGATTGCCTCATCGGCCTTTGTGCTTACGGCACTGACAATGACAGGCATTTACATGCAGGCGGGAGATCAAAAGTCGCAGGATGACGGGTATACCCTGGACTTTACGGCAATTGAGGACAATGTAGAGGAGAAAAGTAAGGAGATAGCCAGGAATACGCCGGTTGTCGATGAAGAGGAGGATTTCTTTGACAGGATAATTGATGAGGGATTCTATCCGGAGGATGACCTGGACTATATGCCACTGGAAGCAGGTTCAGGCAATATAGAAATTCCGGGATTGACCACCGTGCTGGGAGAGGAACCTATAATTGAGGAAGAGACTCCGAATATAGAGGAAGCTCCGAAGACGGAAGAGCCTTTAAATACAGAGGAGCCGGAGGCAAAGGAAATACCTCAGGAGACAAGTGTTGGACAGGCAAACACAGAGCCGATCATCCAGGAGCAGGCAGTTGTGGAACAGGCAATTGGGGAAATCAGCGGCCCGGAGCTGCATTTTGCAGAGAGTGACGGACTGCGCCGCCCGCTGGAGGGTGAAGTGCTGATTCCGTTCAATATGGGCGGCAGCGAATATTTTTCAACTCTGGAGGTTTATAAGTATAATCCGGCACTGATGCTGGCTGCACAGGAAGGGACACCTGTGCTGGCATGTGCCACGGGCAAGGTCATTGATATTTTCCGGGATTCTGAGATTGGCCAGGCAGTCACCATGGATTTGGGTGACGGCTATCAGATAACCTATGGACAGCTCAAGGGTCTTAATGTTGCGCTGAACAGTTATGTTGACTCAGGAGACATGATAGCGTCGGTTGCAGCTCCTACCAAGTACTTTTGTGTTGAGGGAGCAAATCTTTATCTGAAGCTGACATTGAACGGAAAACCTGTGGACCCGGAAATCCTGTTCCGCTAAGGAGGATAAGGGAGCCTATGTATATAGTCGGTGGAACTATCAAGACCATGGCGGGAGAGGACATTCCCGAGGGATGTATTCATGTCGTGGACGGGAAAATTGCAGAGATTGGAAGGCGGGATGAAATAGTAGTTCATCCCGCTGCTTATGAGAGGGTATTGGAAATTGAAAACGGCTTGATCATGCCCGGTATCATAGAGGCTCATTGCCATATGGGCATTACGGAGGAGAAAAAGGGCATGGAGGGAGATGACTGTAATGAGACTGTCAACCCCATCACGCCCTGGCTCCGGGCGATTGACGCCATCAATACCATGGACGCAGCCTTTGATGATGCGGTGAGGGCCGGAATCACCTCGGCCATGATAGGTCCGGGCAGTGCAAATGTGGTTGGCGGGCAATTCGCCTTTCTGAAGACTAAAGGGCGCAGAATCGATGATTTGATCGTGAAAGCGCCGGCCGCAATGAAAGTGGCCTTCGGAGAAAATCCGAAGGTGAATTATTCCGGTCAGGGGAAAAGTCCGGCCACCAGAATGTCAATTGCAGGAATGCTGCGGGAGGAGCTGACCCGGGCAGCTGCATATGCCGGGAAGAAAAAAGAGGCCAGGCAAAAGGGCGAGTGTTTCGAGCAGGATTTTCAGCTGGAGTGCTGGCTGCCGGTGCTAAACCGGGAAATCCCCATTAAGGCTCATGTGCACCGGGCGGACGATATTTTTACGGCAATCCGCATCGCAAAGGAATTCAACCTGCGCATGACTCTTGACCACTGCTCTGAAGGACATCTGATTGCGGAAGAGCTGGCGGCGGAAAAATTTCCTGCCATTGTAGGGCCGGATCTGGCCAGCCGGAGTAAAATTGAAGTTCAGAATATGGCGTTTAAGACAGTGGGAATTTTAAACCGGGCCGGAGTCATGACAGCAGTGACCACGGATCATCCCGTGTCGCTGATAGCTTCGCTGCCGCTCTGTGCGGGGCTTGCGGTGAAGTCGGGACTGCCTTTGGAGGAAGGTTACCGCGCCATAACGATTTATCCGGCAAAGATATGTGGTGTGGCAGACCGTGTGGGCAGTCTTGAGGTGGGAAAGGACGCGGACATTGCTGTCTTTACCGGCAATCCCATGGAAGTTTTCACGGAGACGCTGTACACGATCATAGACGGGAAGATTGTGTATGAGGCAGGGGAATAAGATTGCGTTTCGGCTGTTTTACTGGTATAATGTCCGTGAGTTCGGAAAATCTACGATTTTCCGAACCACTGCTCAGCGAGCATCATGTGTTGCTTGTTACAAATGGAGGCTGGCATGAAAATTTGCAGAAGCTTCAGTTTCTTTCTTCTTTTGTTCCTGACAATGGGGCTTTTATCCGGCTGCGGGGAAGTGCAGGAGCAGGGAGAGACTGAGGAAAATAATGTTGTAAAAAATCCATATGCAGGAGTTGTCAGCATGGAGGGAACTCCGGTGATAGATTATGCGGTTCCCCGGCAGTTGCCGAATATATTGGTGGACACAAGGGGATATGCTGCCGGTGACGGGAAGGTGGCGGCCGTGAAGGGACGGAATCTGCCGGAGGAGTTCGGATTGGTGGATGCGCTGACCGGAGAAGAAGTTTACAGGGGAACGGTGGAGGATATTATCTACCATGATGACCTGGGGATTTACTCCGGCTATTTGGATTTCAGTGAATTCCGGCAGACCGGAATCTATTATCTGGAATGTGATATTATCGGCTGTTCCACTCCTTTTGATATTCGTGAAAAGCGGTATATGACTCTGTTTACGGAAGTCTACAGGGAACTGGCGGACAGCATTCGGGAACGGACCATTACTCTGCCGGAAACAGTTGACCTGTTGGAGGCATATGAATGGTATGCCGGCATATTCCCTGATGAGGACGGAGATGAGGTCCCGGATGTCCTGAAGGAATTGCGGGGCTGGGTTTCCTACATGGAGGAGAACGATGTGGACGGGGAGGAAGAGGCGCTGTATGCGGCATTCCTTGCAAAGTTCGGCTACCTATACCAGAAGTTTGACCGAAAATATGCCACGGACTGTCTGAGGCGTGCCTCCACGGTATTCGGGCAGGTGAAGACCGGCATTGGCAGGGATGCCGATACTTTTTTTGCATTGACTGAGCTGTACCGTGCAACCGGACGCTATACATACCGGCAGCAGATTATCGACTATAAGGACTTTTTTAAGGACAACAGCAGCTATCTGGAGGAGCGGTCATACCTGTATGCCGTCATGACTTATATGAACACCAGGCAGAAAGTGGATTTTAATCTGTGTTGGAATTTTATGGAAAATGTGAGGGACAGGGCCGAGGAAATCTCGAAACATTATATCGATATGATTCATCCTGTCGCAGCGAAGAACAACGGGGCTGCGGATCTGATGAGAGCAGCGATGGGACTGTCATGTGAGAACTATATTGTGAATAATTATCAATATACGGGAGTCCTGGAGGAGTTTTTACATTATCTCATGGGCCGGAATCTGGAATCAGTCTGCTTTTATGAAAACGGGGAGGACCGGAGCAGCTATCTGCTGCTTTTAGCCCAGCTGGCAGCGCTTCATGAGGCAGGCGAACATGAAAAGGAAGGATTATAAGAGTATGAAAGTTGTGGTCTTGGCAGGGGGAACCAGCACGGAGCGGGATGTGTCCTTAAGCTCCGGAAGTATGATCTACAAAGCAATGAAGGGAAACGGACATCAGGCGGTTTTGCTGGATGTCTATCTGGGATACGAGGGAGAAACGGAGGACATTTTCCGGCGGGATGTGGATTGGGCGGCCGAGATAGGCGGCATCAGTGAGAAAAATCCTGATCTGGAGGAGATCCGAGCGCTGCGCAGGGATGGCGGGAAGAGCTTTTTCGGGCCGAATGTGCTGAAAATCTGCGGGGAAGCAGACTGTGTGTTTTTGGCGCTGCATGGGGCAAACGGTGAAGACGGAAAAATACAGGCTTGTTTTGAACTGCTGGGTATTCCCTATACGGGGACAGACTTTGTCAGTTCCGCCATGGCTATGGATAAGGGGATTACCAAGGATATTTTCAAGGCCTATAACATTCCCACACCTGCGGGTATCCGGCTGAAAAAGGGGGAGACAGAGCAGGAAAAAGTGCCTTTTCCCTGCATTGTCAAGGCATGCTGCGGCGGTTCCAGCGTTGGAGTCTGCATTGCCAGAGATGAGGAGGAATATAAAGCGGCAAAGGAAGAGGCATTCCGGTATGACAACGAGGCAATCATTGAGCAGTACATAGAGGGCAGGGAATTCTCAGTGGGTGTGATGGACGGGAAAGCACTTCCTGTCATTGAGATAGCGCCAAAGGCAGGATTTTATGATTACAAAAACAAATATCAGGCAGGCAGTACGGTGGAGACATGTCCCGCAGAGCTGTCGGAGGAAAAGACGGCTGAGCTTCAAAGGATGGCAGAGCTGGTATTTTGTGCACTGCGGCTGAAAAATTACGCCAGGATGGATTTTCGGATGAATCATGAGGAGAAGGTGTTTTGTCTGGAGGCAAATACGCTGCCCGGGATGACTCCGGTTTCACTGCTTCCCCAGGAGGCGGCTGCGGCGGGAATGGACTTTCCTGCATTGTGCGAGAAGATTTTGCAGAAAGGTTTGGTAGGTTGAATAAAATGAATTTATCTGTCAGGGAAATTGCCGAAGCCTGTGGAGGAAAGCTGGTATTACGGGGAGATGTAAGTGGTGACACATATGTCAGTTCTGCGGTGATTGACTCCCGCAAAATCGAGGCGGGGGGCGTGTTTTTTGCTACGATTGGAGAAAGGGTAGACGGACACAGATTTGTCAGCCAGGTATTTGAAGCGGGTGCAGGTCTTGCGGTGGTTCAGAAAACACCGGAGCAGGTGCAGGAGGAGACAGGTACGGACTGCTCCTGCTGGGGCAGTTATGTGTTGGTAGAGGAATCTCTGCAGGCGCTGAAGGACGTTGCGGAGTATTACCGGAGAAAGCTGGACATCCGTGTTGTGGGAATTACAGGAAGTGTGGGAAAGACCAGCACAAAGGAATTTATTGCCGGGGTACTGGCAGAAAAGCTGAATGTGCTGAAGACGGAAGGCAATTTCAACAATGAAATCGGGGTTCCTCTGACACTGCTGCGCATCCGTGAGAACCATGAGGCGGCCGTGGTGGAAATGGGGATCAGTGATTTTGGCGAGATGCACCGGCTCAGCAAAATGGTGCGACCTGACATTTGTGTCATAACCAATATAGGACAGTGCCATCTGGAGAATTTGAAGACAAGGGATGGCATACTGAAGGCGAAATCGGAAATATTTGACTTTATGGCAGAGGACGGAGAGGTCTGTCTGAACGGTGAGGATGACAAGCTGAGCGCCCTGGCGGAAGTGAAGGGCCATAAGCCACACTTTTTCGGATTTGGCGGGAATCTGTCAGAGGAGGTCACAGCAGAAAATATTGAGAGTCATGGACTGTGGGGAAGTGATGCAACGCTGCGGTTTTATCCGTCCGAAAATTCGGAGAAAGTGAATAAAACTACTGAACTGTCAGTGCACGTTCCGCTTCCCGGATCCCATATGGTTCTGAATGCGGCAGCGGCTGCATGTGTGGCGGTGCTGTTTGGGCTTACCCTTAAGGAGATTGCCCGGGGTATCGCAAAAATAGAGCCTGTCAGCGGGCGAAATAACCTGATCCGACTTTCAAAATATACTTTGATTGACGACTGCTATAATGCAAATCCGGCGTCCATGCGTGCTGCCATTGATCTGCTGGCTATGGCGGATACGGAGAAGGTTGCCATACTGGGCGACATGTTTGAGCTGGGTGAGAATTCTGACGCGCTGCACGCAGGAGTAGGTGAGTATGCCGCGGCGGCAGGCATTGACAGGATAATCTGTGTGGGTGAAAATTCACAACATACTTTCCGGGCAGCGGCAGATCATGCCGAAGAGACAACGTATATTACACATTTCCCTGACAGGGAGACGCTGTTGAAAGCGCTGGAAGAGAAACAGAAGGAATACATTCCCGAGGGAAGTACGGTACTTATCAAGGCATCTCACGGCATGGAGTTTGCCGGGGTGCTGGAGTTTCTGAAAGAAAGGGGAGAATGAGCCGGGCAGTAAGAATTCATCAGGCCGGTGGAAAATATTCTTCCTTCAGTGCAAAGTATCTGTCACGGATGATGCTGAAAACATAATTGCCCAGGTTCTTTCTGGTGTTTTTGTCCAGCTGCTCCGGGTAGACCGGCTGTCCGAAGTCGATCACCACTGTGGTCTTTTTGACCTTGGGCAAATGATCTTCGAAGGCCTGAGCCGTGTTTACCAGAGTCAGGGGGACGATGGGAACGCCGCCCTTTTCGGCAATTTTGAAGCTGCCTTCCTTAAAAGGCAGAAAAGTATCGTTTACCTTATTGCGTGTTCCTTCAGGGAATATGCACAGGGAATAACCGTTTTTGACTTCTTCCACACCGGAGAGGATAGTTTTCAGCCCTTCCTTGATGTTATTGCGGTCGAGAAACAGGCAGTGTATATTTTTCATCCAGAGAGAGAGGATGGGAGCTTTTTTCATTTCAACCTTCGCCACATAGCCGGTGACGCGGGGAAAAAGAGTGCAGGTCAGCACGATGTCAAAAAAGCTGCGGTGGTTGCCCACATACAGGACCGCGGTATCCGTGGGAATGTTTTCATGGCCCTTTACGATGACCTTTGTACCGGCCAGGACGGTAATGCAGCGGAATCCCCAGGATACAAGAGCCATGGAGCTTCGGGCCTTCAGCTGTGGATTAAATTTTCCGATAATCCATTCCACAAGGAGCACGGGAAGGGAAAGAATCAAATATAGAACCAGATACAGGACAATCACAATAAAGCGAATCATAGGATAACCTCACACCTGAACAGACATGTAATAATTGTATATAGTTTAGCATAAATATAAGCAAAAGTAAAAAGGTTTATGCGAGGCGACATTGAAAAAGAGACAGATTGTAATGAGGTGCATACTGTGCCTGCTGGTGGCTGCATCTATGCTGCTGTCGGGCTGCACCTACTTAAGCGATGAAAAGATTAAACTGCGGGATCTGGATTTTACGGTTCTCAGCGATGAAAAGATTCCGGAGGAGCTTAAGGACATCTTAGAAGAAAGAAAAAAGGCTCCGTTTCAGATTACGTATACGGACAATGTGAATCTGTACATATGTATTGGCTATGGAGAACAGAAAACCGGCGGATACAGCATTGCAGTGGAGGAGTTGTATCTGACGGACAGCAATATTTATGTGAACACCAGTCTTCTCGGTCCGGAGGCTGAGGAAAAGAGCAACAAGATTCCCTCCTACCCCTATATTGTGATAAAGACTGAATTTCTGGAACAGACGGTGATTTTTGAATAGACGTGATATGCAGAAGCTTCCCGGTGTAAGGGGAGCTTTTGTATTGCCCGAGGGATTAAAATATAATATAATAAGCCCAGAGAAAAATTGAGTGGGAGGCACTTATGCTGTTGATCAAAAACGGATATATGATAGATCCGAAATCAGGTTGGGACGGAAATTATGACATTTTGATTGAGAAGGATACCGTTGTAAAAATCGGGAAGAGGCTGGAGGCACCTGAGGGAAAATGCCGGGTAATAGACGCCGAGGGTCTTTTGGTCGCTCCGGGACTGGTGGATGTGCATGCCCATTTCAGGGAGCCCGGTTTTACCGGGAAGGAAGACATTGACACAGGGGCTGCAGCCGCTGCCAGAGGCGGATTTACCAGCGTGGTTCTCATGGCCAACACGAAGCCGCCCGTAGATAACAGGGAGACTCTGGAATATGTGAAGAAGCGGGGGACGGAGACAGGTATCCATGTGTATACCTGTGCCAATGTGACGATGGGTATGCAGGGAAAAGAACTGACGCCCATGCGGGAATTGGCGGAAGCGGGAGCGGCAGGCTTTACCGACGACGGCGTCCCGATAATGGATGAAGAGATAGTGCGCAGCGCCATGAAGAATGCAGCGGCTCTGGACATGCCCATAAGCTTTCACGAGGAGAACCCGGCGCTGATAGAAAACAATGGTATCAACCGGGGCAGGGCAAGTGAATATTTCGGCATTGGCGGGTCTCCCAGAGAGGCGGAGTTTACCATGGTGGAGCGGGACCTTAAGATTGCACTGGAGACAGGGGCAAGCATCGATATTCAGCATGTCAGCGCCAGAGAGACCGTGGAATTGATACGCAGGGCAAAGGAGACAGGAAAGAACATTCACGCGGAGGCAACTCCCCACCATTTTACCCTGACGGAGGAAGCGGCCATCAAATACGGCACCCTTGCGAAAATGAATCCTCCTCTGCGGGAGGAAGCGGACAGACAGGAGATTATCAGAGGGCTTGTGGACGGCACTATCGATTTGATCGCCACGGATCATGCCCCCCACACGGCGGAGGAGAAGGAAAAGTCCATCACTGAGGCACCCAGCGGTATCATCGGGCTGGAGACGGCGCTGGCGCTGGGTATTACGGAGCTGGTGGACGGAGGCTATCTTACCATGAGGCAGCTTCTTACGCTGATGAGTACCAACCCGGCCAATCTTTATCATTTGAATGCAGGTTATCTGGCGGAGGGCGGACCCGCCGATGTGATTCTCATTGATACTACGGCAGATTGGATATCCTCGGATTATCTTTCCAAAGCAGGCAACACGCCCTTTACCGGCTGGACGCTTAAGGGAAAGGTAGTGACTACTGTCTGCGGCGGCAGGGTGGTATACACAGAACCGAAGAGAGGGGCCGTACAGGGGAGACGAAATGGAAGACAGCATTAAGATAAAGAATGCCAGAATACATAATTTACAGGGTATTGATGTAACCATACCCAGAAATCGTCTGACGGTTATCACGGGGGTGTCGGGGAGCGGCAAATCCAGCCTCGCCTTTGACACCCTTTATGAGGAGGGGAAGCGCCGTTATCTCATGTTTTCGGAGACACAGTTCATGATTGACAGCGCTCCGGGCTTTGATGGAATTACGGGATTGTCGCCCACGGTGGCGGTGGAGCAGAGGATCATCCGGCAGGCAAATCCCAGAAGTACAGTGGGAACCCGCGTCAAGCTTGAGCATATGCTGGCAATCCTGTATGCGAATTACGGGGAGTGTGAACCGGAATATCAATCGGGGCTGCCCATGGATGTGTCCATGTTCCAGAGGAATTCCGCAAGAGGCATGTGCGTTCGCTGTCTGGGAAAGGGTGTGGCAAACTGTCTGGATGAGGAGAGGCTTTTCGGCAGACCAGACCAGAAGATATGTGAAATTGCCTGTGATTTGGGAAAACGGGGCTCCACCAGAAATATGCTGGACTCCTTTTGCAGGGAGCACGGCATGGATCTGTGGCAGACCAGAGTAGGTGAACTCTCCGGGGAGCAGCTGCAGCTGCTGAAGTACGGGGACGGAGGGAAGTCAAAGTTCTGCGGACTCATTCCCTGGATCAACATGCTGATAAACGGTGCGGTATCCACATCAGGTCGGCTTGCCCATCTGCTGAGTCAGGCGGGAATGCTGGAAAGGCGCAGCTGTCCCAGATGCGGCGGAACAGGCTTGGGAGAGCAGGCATCCCACACCCTGTTTCACGGTAAGACCATCACAGAGCTGGAAAATATGTACATTAAAGATTTATATGGATTTTTGAGTCAATACACAGGGCAGAACAACATCCTGGTGGATGAAATTGTTGGGAAGCTGGAGTGTATGATGGAGGTGGGGCTGCATCACCTGGCGCTGTCACGTCCCCTGCCCACCCTGTCCGGCGGTGAGGTTCAGCGGCTTTTTCTCGCTTCCTACATCATTACGGAGCTGGACTCCCTGGTGTTTGTATTTGACGAGCCTACCATTGGGCTGCACGAGTCTGAGAAAGAAAATCTGATTCGGATCATCCGGAAGCTGGTGGAGCATGGAAATACGGTAGTGGCGGTGGAGCATGACAGGAACTTTATGTGCGCCGCGGACTATATTATTGATTTGGGTCCCGGGGCCGGAATAAACGGCGGCAGGAAGATTTTTGAAGGGACATACCGGGAATTTACGGAGTGTCGGGAGTCCCGCACAGCGGTATATCTGCGGCAGGAGGGCGGCTTTCCCGTCAAGAGGATATTTCGTCCGGTTTCTCCGAAAAAGATGCTGACGGTTCAAAATGCTTCCCTGCACAATCTGAAAAATGTTACCGCATCTGTTCCCCTGGGAGTCATGGTGGGCATTGCCGGGGTGTCGGGGAGCGGTAAATCCAGCCTGATCTCAGATACGCTGGTGCCGCTTTTAAAGGAAAAGCTGAAAAGCAAATGTGTGGCAGGGGAGCAGGAAGAGGCAGACGAGGCGAAGAAAGAGCAGGATGCACACAGTCTGGGCAGCTTTGAACGAAGCGGGACGGTTCTGAGGGGCTGGGAGCAGATAAAAAGATGCTACATCATTGACCAGAAGCCCATCGGACGCAGCCGCACCTCCTGCCCGGCTACCTACACGGGGATTTTTGACAGGATCAGGGCGCTGTTTGCCGAGGCGGAAGAGTCCGTGAGCCGGGGCTATACGGCGGGTATGTTTACAGTCAACAGCAAAGGAGGATGCCACAGATGTAAAGGGGACGGTGTCATTCACTATCATGTGGGCTTCGGAAACTTTATCGACATAGAGTGTGAGGAGTGCGGCGGGACAGGCTATCTGCCGGAGGTTATGGAAATACGTGTGGACGGCAGAAACATTCGGGATATACTGGAAATGAGTGTCGATGAGGCCAGAGAGTTTTTTGAGGAAAAGGATAAAGGAGTCACACAGGTACTGGAAATCCTGCAGCGGGTGGGAATGGGTTACATTAAGCTGGGACAGGCCACACCCACTATCTCAGGAGGAGAGAGCCAGAGAATCAAGCTTGCCAAAGAGCTTGCCAGGGGACAGGGCTTCAAAGGACTTTCCAACACCCTGTATATTTTGGATGAGCCCACCACAGGGCTTGCCTTTGCGGACGAGGAGAAGCTGCTGACACTGCTGAACGAACTGGTTGACTGCGGCGCCTCTGTCCTGGTGACGGAGCATGACCCTTTTATTCTGTCCAACTGTGACTATATTCTGGAGATGGGAGAGGGCGGAGGAAGCGAAGGCGGAAACCTGATTGCGGAGGGTACGCCGGAGGAGCTGAGAAAGAACACAAAATCCATTATTGGCAGGTATTTGAAGTGAAAAGTGTGAAGGAAGTAAATTTATCGGAAGAAATTGACAGGCTGATAAGGGAGAAGAGATATCGTCTGGTGAACAGTGTGATAATCTGGCAGGAAGGGGAAATTCTTGCGGAGAGGTATTATAACGGTTTCGACTGGGACAGCCGCAATGTGCTGCGCTCCGTTATGAAGAGCATTCTGTCAGCCGCCACGGGTATCGCACTTCAAAAGGGGCTGCTTCCCGGGCTGGATGTGCCGGTTTCTCAATATCTGGAGGAATTTCGGGAAAAAAGAGACCTCCTTCATCCCATGATCACTCTTCGGCATCTGCTGACAATGACTTCGGGAATCTACTGGACAGGAGGAGTCCATTACCACTGCCCCATGATGGAACAGCTACGGAGGTCACGCAAATGGGTGTCCTATATAGCGGACTGTCCTGTGACGGATATGCCCGGAACAAGGTGCAATTACAAGGAGTTTGATGTGATTCTTCTTGCGGCGGCGCTGGGGAAGATCTGCGGAGATTTGTATGACTTTATTGACACAGAGCTTTATCAGCCGCTGGGAATCAAAAGCGGCCGCTGGTACAGCAGTCCGGATGGTGTGTATTATACCGTCTCCGATGATGAGAGGGAGGAGGCTGCATCCAATCTGACCGCCCGGGAACTGCTTGCTTTGGGAGAACTGTACCTGAATCGCGGTGTGTTTGAAGGAAAGAGAATCCTGTCGGAGGAATATTGTGAACTGACAACTGCGTCATTTTTGAAAAAAGACTACGGATATCTCTGGTGGTGCGGGGAAGGGTGGTATGCGGCCAGAGGATTCGGGGGGCAGAGAATCATTGTATTTCCGGAAAAGAGGGCAATAGCAGTGATGCAGGCGACGCCCACGCCCAGCGGAAGGGCTTATGATGACATTTTTTCGTTTTGTTTACAGGTGTAAAAAATGAATTGAAAGTATGATTATTTAAGAAGTATATCCTGCCTGTTTATTGTTTTGCTGCATGTGTCCGGCAGCTACTGGACTGCTGTGGGCAGGGAGAGTTCAAACTGGATAGCAATGACAGCTTATAATGCATCAAGTCGTTTTGCCGTTCCTGCTTTTATGATGTTGAGTGGAGCATTTTTGCTGGAAACGAAGAAGGAGCCGGATATTAAAGGAGTGCTGGCTCGTTTTGGAAAGTTATTGATGAATTTGTATATGTGGTCAGCGTTTTATGCCTTTCAGGGAATTGCGGTAAAGCTTATATTGCGGGGGAATACCGAAGGATTATGGTCTGATTCATGGCAGCGTTTCCTTTGGGGGCATTATCATATGTGGTTTGTGTTTCCGATTCTGGGATTTTATTTATTGCTGCCGATTTTACAAAAAATTTGTGAAAATAAAGTCGTCATAGAGTATTTTCTGTGGCTGTGGCTCCTGACAGCATTTATAATACCGATAGCAGCATCCTTTTTGAAATTGGACTGGATCAATACATGGATATATAAACTGAATATTTTGATAGGATATCCGGGATATTTTCTTTTGGGATATTATTTAAAGAAGTATCCTCTTTCAAAGAAAATACAAATTCCAGTTTATATTGGCGGAGTTGTGGGATTTCTGTATATAGTTACAGGTACGATCCTGCAATCGTATATACAGGACATATATTGTGATTCATTTTTCAGTCCCGGCTCGTGGAATGTTTTCTTATATGTAACGGCAATATTTACTTTTTTTGCAAACAGGAATGAAATGAATTTCGGCTATTCCCTTGTCAGAAAAACAGCCCGTTATTCATTTGTGATATATATGGTTCATCCGTTTTTCCTGGAGAAGTTGAATATGATGGGGATTACAACTATTTCCTTTAGCAGTCTGTTCAGCGTTCCGGTTTTGACATTTTTAATATTTATATGTTCATATGCGGTAGCTGCCGTAATACATAGAATTCCCTATTTGAACAAATGGATTTTATGATGCAGGGGTTTGTGATGGTACTTGTATGAAGCAGGGCAGTTATGTTAAAATGAAACAGGTTAATCGCCCAGGAAACAGCGTAGAAAGGCAGGTTTACGGCAATGAAAGAAAAGCGGTCTGCAGTAGTGCTTTCCCAGGAGGAAATTGCACCGGCAGTATATGATATGTGGATAGAGACCTCCCTGGCGGAACAGGCAAAGCCGGGGCAGTTTTTGTGTATTTACCCTAAGGATAAAAGTACGCTGCTTCCCCGGCCCATCAGTATCTGTGAGGTGAGGGGAGATAAAAGGGCTCTCCGCATAGTGTACCGTGTAGCGGGCGCAGGGACAGCGGAGCTTTCGGAATATAAAAAGGGAGAATCGATTGAACTTCTGGGTACTCTTGGCAATGGCTTTCCGCTGGAAAAGGCCGCCACGGGGAAAATTTTTCTGATGGGCGGCGGTATCGGTGTCCCTCCTATTCTGGAGCTTGCAAAACAGATAGCCGCAGCAAGGAAAACGGATCAGAATATTATCGTCCGGGACATTATTATCGTCCTTGGTTACCGGGACGAAAAGACATTCTTAAAAGAGGATTTTGAAAAATACGGCAGGGTATATATCGCCACGGAGGACGGCAGCGTGGGGACGAGGGGAAATGTCATGGATGCCATCCGGGATAACGGGCTGGCAGCGGATATGATTTTTGCCTGTGGACCGATGCCCATGCTCCGCGCCGTTAAGGCTTACGCAGCGGATCAGAAGATAAAGGCATATATTTCTCTGGAGGAGCATATGGCCTGTGGCGTGGGGGCATGTCTGGGCTGCGTGGTAAAGACGAAAGAAGTTGACCACCATTCTCATGTGCATAACGCCCGCATCTGTACCGACGGGCCTGTGTTTGATGCGGAGGAAGTGGAGATAGTGTGAAGGAAATCACTAAGCTCAAAATAATTTCGCTAAGTGATTTCACGCTCTGCAGAGCAGAGCTTCTTCACACCGAAGAATGCCCGGCGAACAAGTTCGCTTTATGCGGGCATTCTTCTCATGAAAGATTTGTGCCGCCAGAGGCGGCATGAAGGTTAGTTAGTGAGAAGGAGACTGACATATGAATACACAGGTGACAATTGCGGGAGTGACCTTCAAAAATCCCGTCATGACGGCGTCAGGAACGTTTGGCTCCGGCATGGAATACGGAGAATTTGTGGATTTGAACCGGCTTGGGGCAGTGGTGACCAAGGGGGTGGCAAACGTGCCCTGGGAAGGGAATCCAACGCCCAGGGTGGCCGAGGTTTACGGGGGGATGCTGAATGCCATAGGTCTGCAAAATCCGGGAATAGATGTCTTTATGGAAAGGGATATTCCCTTCCTGAAGCAGTATGACACCAGGATCATCGTGAATGTCTGCGGCAGGACGGTGGAGGATTATGTGGAGGTGGTGGAGCGCCTGGGGGAAGAGACTGCGGTCTCTATGCTGGAGATCAACGTCTCCTGCCCGAACGTGAAGGAGGGGGCTATTGCCTTTGGCCAGAAGGCGGATGCCCTGTACGGCATAACGGAGGAAATCAAAAAGCATGCCAGGCAGCCTGTGATCATGAAGCTGAGCCCCAATGTCACGGACATTACAGAGATGGCCAGGGCGGCGGAGGCTGCGGGGGCGGATGCCCTGTCGCTGATCAATACCATCACCGGCATGAAGATTGACATCCATAAACGCAGGTTTGCTCTGGCCAATAAAACCGGCGGCATGAGCGGCCCTGCCATTAAGCCCATTGCGGTCCGCATGGTATACCAGGCGGCCCACGCGGTAAAGATTCCCATCATTGGAATGGGCGGTATCGCCACAGCGGAGGATGCGGTGGAATTTCTGCTTGCAGGAGCCAGTGCCGTCAGCATCGGTGCCATGAACTTTGTGAATCCTTACACCACCGTAGAGGTTGTGGAGGGTATTGAAGCCTATATGAGGCAGTATGGTGTGGAAAATGTCACCGATTTGATCGGTGCAGTATAGTGGCGGTTACAGTTCATCGGTTCTTTTCCGGCAGATACCTTCATATATATACTAATACCAGTATATATGCGGAGGTATTTTTGTGGAGCTGATAAAAAGAAACATACATATGGACCGCGTCAAGACGGAGGCGGTCACACAGTTTACGCTGGAGGACGACTTGAATATACCTGACAGTAAGCCGGATGTCAACACACTGAATCTGGAAAAGGGAGAGATAATCATAGATGAGATCAGACCCGGGACAGATTTTGTGAATGTGCGGGGTTATCTGGCGTACGTGGTGCTTTATCACACTCAGGAGGAGGGCAGCAGTCTTGTGACGCTTGAAGGACGGGTGCCCTTTGACGAAAAGGTCAATCTGCGCGGGGTGGTGCCTGCGGACAATGTGAGCGTGGACGGAGATGTGGAGGATTTGACGGTCAGCATGATAAACTCCCGAAAGCTGAATATACAGTCGCTGGTTACCCTGTCGGCAAAGGTGGAGGAGCTTTACGACGAGGAGGCTCCTGTGACAATTCATGGAGATGAAAAAGCGGAATACCGACGTATGCCTCTGGAGATAGCCCAGATTGCCATCTGCAAGAACGATATTTTCCGGCTGAAGGAGGAGATCAGCCTGCCCTCCAATTACCCCAATATTTTCCAGATACTCTGGGACAATATATCTCTGGGAGACATGGATTTCAAGGTGATGGAAGAGAAAATTGCCCTGTCGGGAGACGTGCATGCGTTTATCCTGTATGAGGGCGAGGGGGAGGAGCATCCTGTTCGCTCCTTTGAGACCACCATTCCTTTCAGCGGTATGCTGGAGTGCCATGGCTGCAGGGAAGGTATGCTGCCGGATATCCGGTGTCGCCTGGGTCAGAAGGAACTGGCAGTGCGTCCGGATTTCGACGGTGAGGAGCGCAGTATCGGCCTGGAGATGGTGCTGGATTGCGCAATCCGCGTTTATGAGGAAGAGCAGGTGGAAATCATTTCCGATATTTACGGTGTTTCCAGCGAGATTGGCACAGTGACTCACAGGGCAGACCTGCGGCAGCTGCTGGCGAAAGTCACAGGCAAGACCAAGGTGACAGACCACATTCGGGTGAAGTCGGGAAATGTTCTGCAGCTGCTGCACAGTGAGGGCACGGTGACGCTGGAACATCAGACGGTAGTGGAAAACGGAATCCTGCTTCAGGGCAGCCTTACGGTCAAGGCTATGTATATCACAGGGGAGGATGAAGCTCCTTACGGCTGCACTCAGGCGCAGATTCCATACCAGTACACGCTGGATGTGCCGGATATTGCACCGGATGATATTGATACGGTTCAGGGCTCGGTGGAGCAGCTTCAGGTAACCATGCTGGATGGCGAGGAAATGGATGTCAAGGCAGTGCTGAGCTTCTCAACGGTAGTGTTCAAGACAGTGCCGGTGGAGCTGATCAGCCAGGTGACCGTTTCACCGCTGGATACGGGGAAGATGAGCAATCTGCCCGGCATGGTGGTTTACATGGTAAAGGATGGAGATAACCTGTGGAATATCGGGAAGAAATATTATGTTCCGGTAGATTCCATGAGGAGAATGAACAATCTGGAGAACGATGAGCTGAAAGCGGGCCAGAAGCTTCTGATCGTAAAAGGCAGCTGACAATGAGACAAAAAAGCCCCCTCGGTCTTCCGAAAGGAAAATCGAGGGGGCTTTCCGGTGCGCCCGGCGGCACACGTTTTTACTTATTCAGTTACGGTCTTGTTTACCGCAGCCGCCATGTCGTCAAAGCCCTTCATGACAGCGTCATATGTCTGCTGGGAAATGTCAGGAAGCTTGCCGCCCCATGTCTTTTCCGCCTGCTTATAGCCCTTCTCAAAGGCCTTGCGCATATCCTCTATCTTGTCAGGGTCTCCGCCGGTCAAAGCGGTAGCAAAGTCCAGAATTCTGCTGGAGGTCTGCTTTACGCCCCAGTAGCCGTCCTCGGAGATGTCCTTCTGTGCCTGTAATTTGGTAGCAGCATCCACAGTGTAGTTCCCGGACCTCAGGAACTGCCACATATTGGTAGCCTTTCCATAGGCTTCCGTCTGCCCGGACATCATTTTTTCTACCAGGCTGCGAAGCTGGGATGTACGCGCTTCGGCATCAGCTTTCAGTTTATTGACAAGATCTGTGTTGGGTTTGTAGGTCTTCTTTGCGGAATCAGTTGTTACCTCCTTGGAAGGCTCGTATACAACGCCGGTGCCCGCAGCAGAAGAGCTCTCTGCCTTAGTGTTTGTGTCTTTCTTTTCCGTAGCCTTTACGTTTTCCGTGGTGGAATAATCGTAAGTCGGCGTAGACTGAACTTGTGATGTAACTCCGTTTACACTCATTGGGATCCCTCTTTTCTGGCGGTATTACGCCGTTTTCTGTCCGTTTCCGGACGCATCATCCATGATTGGTATTTTTTATATCGGCAAATAAAGGAAAAAAGTTTAGCCCTTTGCCGAAATATTTTTTATTTTTATCACAAGCCTGTTTCGGGACAGGAACTCGCCTGCCGCTGATAAGCAATATGTAATTCGGATTCCGGCCTCGGATTCTGCCCACAGGCATTTTAAATCTTCGGTACATACTTCCAGCTGCAGTGAGCCGCAGGCTGTGACATAATCCGTGCGGTGGGTCTGACCCGCTTCAAAGACCATACGGCAATGAATATTGCCCTTTCGGGACAGTTCCAGCACATTGTCTCTCAGTTTTAAAGTATTTGCAGTAACGGCTTTCGAATCTGTATCCTGTTCCTGATAGAGGATATACCTGTAGCCGTTCCTTTCAAAATATTGTCCGACGGTCTCAAAGTCGGTTACGATTTCATTTCCGCTGCCGTCATCCTGGGTTCCGGCCACGGTTATTTCCACATCCCTGTTCACCTTTAATATTCCTCGATATTCACTGTCTTTGCGGAGAGGATGCCGTAATTGATGATAGAGTTGGCAAAGCGGACAAACTTTTCCGCCTTGTCGCTGACATAAAACTGATATCTGTTGCTGCCCAGGCCGGGTTCCTCTTCATTCAGCATATCCATCTCAGCCAGCATCTGTTTCAGTTCTATAGCAGTCTCATATGCCGGGTTTACCAGCGTCACCTTCTCGCCAATGATCCTGCCCAGAGTGGAACGGATCAGAGGATAGTGGGTGCAGCCTAAGATCAGGGTGTCAATGTCGATATCAATCAGCTCTGTCAGATAACGGCGGGCAATTTCATCCGTCACCGGGTCTTTCCAAAGACCCTCTTCCACAAGAGGGACAAAAAGCGGACAGGCCTTCTCGTAGATAGTGACAGCGCTGTTTAAGTTGGTTATGTATTTTGTGTACATCTGGCTGCTGATCGTGGCTTCCGTCGCGATAACGCCGATTCGTCCGTTGCGTGTCACCTCCGTTGCAGTCTTTGCCCCCGGCTTTATTACACCTATGATAGGAATGTCTATGTCCTTTTCCAGAGTGTCCAGGGCGTAGGCGCTTGCCGTATTGCAGGCAACTACGATGGTCTTGACCTGAAAGGTCCGCAGGAACCGGACAATCTGCTCCGAATACCGGGTTACCGTTTCCTGTGACTTGCTGCCGTAAGGAACTCTGGCGGTATCTCCGAAATAGATAATTCTTTCGTTGGGAATCTGACGCATGATCTCCCGAGCTACGGTAAGTCCGCCGACGCCGGAGTCAAAGACCCCGATAGGGGCGTCCCTGTGCATCAGTTCTTTGTTGATCTGTCCCATGAAAAAGCCTCCCAAAAAGCGTTCAGCTCGGTGAGCAGTCTGCTGCGGAAGCGGATGTTGTCGCGGTCCGTCCTCAGAAGTTCCAGATAGAGACCGTCGTTAATGGCTTCCCTGCTTTCCGGGGTGATTTCCTCACCGCTTTCGTCCTCGCAGATAATCCTGACGGTATCCGGCGTCAGAGTGAGACCGGGGTAAAACAGCCCCCACCAGCCCAATGCTGCGCACATTGCTGTTATAATACGTATTCCGTTCTTTACTTTCTTCATGCAATAACCTGCCTTTCACGGTAGAGTATTGCCGAAGATTTACAACCTATTCCAAATTGTGGTCCGTTATTTCTTTTTTTCCCTGTCAAGCCGTATCCGGCGGATGATGGCCTGCTCCTGATTGTCAATATGGGTTTTTGCAGCTTCTGCAGCCGTCTTTTTGTCCTTGTTCAAAATGCTCTGATAGATTATTCTATGCTCCTCCACCAGGGTTTCATGCTGGTTGGTGTCTTTTATATACTCAAACCGGTAACGGTACATCTGCTCCGAGAGATTATTGACAAGCTGAATCAGCCGCTGATTGCCGGTGGCTCGGACAATAATGTCATGGAGGGCCACGTCTGCATGAGCAATTTCCTTTATGTCCGCTGTTCTGACGGCGGTTTCAAAGCTTTCGCAGGCAAACCGCAGGGATTCCAGTTCTTCCGCCGTGATGCGGTCGCAGGCAAGTTCCACACACAGCGCATCCAGAGCCCGTCGGACCTCAAGCACATCATTCATGCTTTTTTCCGTAATTTGCGCCACCTCTGCACCTCTGCGCGGAACCATGGTGACAAGCCCCTCGAGCTCCAGCTTGCGGATGGCTTCCCGGATAGGGGTGCGGCTGACACCAAGCCTGTCGGCCAGATGGATTTCCATAAGCCGCTCACCGGGCTTCAGTTCGCCCAGGAGGATTGCGCGCCGGAGAGTGTTGCAGACTACATCCCGCAGCGGCAAAGACTCATCCATATCTAACTGTAAGAAATCCTGCATAACGAATACCCACGCCTTTCCTGTAACCTGGTTCCGGATATGCCGCGGTGTGCGCCATAAACCGTTTATGAAATGCCGGAAGAACCGAGGGGCAATCCCTCCGAAATACTGAGAGGAGCAGTCAGAAAGACCTGTTTTGCAAGGCTCTCCGCTTTCAGCTGCCGGAACGCATATTCTGCGGCAGCCTTTTCCGTGAATATACCGAACACCGTGGGGCCGCTGCCGCTCATGAGACTGGCTGCCGCGCCCAGCTGCAGCATTTTTCCCTTTATGGATTCAATGATCGGATATGCGGGAACGGTCACTGATTCCAGCACATTTTCCATGCGGCTCAAGACACCCTGAAGACTGCCCTGCCTGATGGCGGTTATCATTCCGTCAATGTCGGGATGACGCTGAATGCCTGCGGAATCCAGATGCTCATAAACATATTTGGTGGAGACACTGATATCCGGCTTTGCCACCAACACATGGCAGGAGGGGACCGGAGGCAGAGGAGTCAACTGTTCACCTATACCTTCGGCAAGAGCAGTGCCGCCCAGAATGCAAAAAGGAACATCCGCACCGATTGTCACGGATATGCGCATCAGTTCCGTGTGGGGAATGCCCAGAGAAAAAAGGCGGTTAATTCCCATCATTGCAGCAGCAGCGTCGGTACTGCCTCCTGCCATACCGGCGGCGATGGGAATGTTCTTTTGCAGATGTATTTTTACCCCTTCCTTCAGGGAATAGGTGTCCCGCATCAGCTTTGCCGCCTTATAGATCAGGTTATTCTCATCGGTGGGGAGTTCTCCCGTATCTGTAGTCAGTACAATGCCGTCTGCTGTCTTTTCCAGCGTCAGTTCATCCCAGAGGTCTATGGCCTGCATAACCATTTTCACCTGATGATAGCCGTTCGGCAGTTTTTTGATCACATCCAGGCCAAGATTGATCTTGGCGTAAGCTTTTACAACATATTGATTCATGAAGTCCTCCGGGACAGTTGTGATTGCACTTAATTATATACAAAATTATATACAATCCTGAAGAGTTCGTCAACAAGGCGGCGAATATGAATTCAAAATGTCCATGATACAGGTTTTGTATATGTTGCCGTTTAATACATCTCCGTTGGGGCAAAAAGAAATTGCCCTGATGTCTTGTGGATTTTCTTCATATGGATCTGCATATTCGGTATTGTCATCAAAATATTCGCTCAGATACTCTCTGGCATTTCCGGCGGGAAAAATAACGTTCCCGTCTGCTACGGTTATTCCGGACTGTACAAAGTCACGGAGCAGTTCTCTCGTCCTTACGTTATATGGATTATTATCGGATCTGTTCACCAACCATGCCGGATTTATGCGAATCGGAATTCCTTCCCTCATGACACATTCCGCAAAATACTTTACAGGTTCAAGGGGTATCGTTTCCTGATGAAATGCGTCTACCGAAAGCAGGATACTGTTTAATCCGCTCTGTGCCAGCATACCCGCGACTTCCGGAATCTGCGTCCTGTCCCCGGTGAAAAAACCGTTGGTGATCATATCTCTGTGAGGAATACCCGCTTCTCTGGCGGCAGAATGAATCCTGCAGGTATCTTCCGGGTATAACAGCGGTTCTCCGCCGAAGGTCATTAAAGACTGTATATTGTAATGCTGACATATATCCAGTACCGCTTTTGCGGCATGTTCCCCGTCAATATGTTCGCCGGTAAAAGTATGTTTGCCTTCGGAACAATGCTTGCAGCGGCCTGTACATGCCATTGTCATTACAAATTCAATCCGATTCAGATTTTTTAAATATTCATTCATTGGAGCTGCCTTTCCGTATCTGAAAAACCGGCCCCGCAAAGGGCCGGTTGATATATTTACTTTATAGGTTTTGCGCCTGCTTTTTCCTGAGCGGCTTCCATGAGCCGCTTGAAACGGCCCTTCTTTTTGACGGGCTGCGCTTCCGGCCTCCCGTGAAGTCCCTTTACACCGATGACATAAATACCGCTGACAACAGCTTTAACCTCTTTCTTTACAGGGACGGAGTCAAAAATCTTTTCATCACAGATCATGGAAAGAATCTGTGGTCCTACTTTTGCCTTGATGATGGGAAGTTTGGAGCCCCGCATGGCCTTCGGTGTCTGGTCAATGACCGCTTGGGGCAGTCCCGAATCCCGAATCTTCATTCTTTTTTTGTCAATGATCAGCATGGAGACGGTCTGTTTATTCGCCTCGAGCATTTCCTGCTGTTCCGCCTGCTTCTTCTGCATCTTTTTCCCGAGGAAATACAGGGCGGTGATAATTGCGATGAGTACTACCGCAATCACGATCAATACGATTACCCATGTCTTCATATCTTAAAAAGCCTCCTGCAAATTTATAAGTATTTTTATTTTAGCACAAGAGGCGGATGATAAGCAACAGAAATTAAATTTTGGATTTACCCGATCCGCTCCACAAGCAGCTGCGCCTGAAAGGGCTTTACAACAAAGGAATCGGCGCCATGCTGTAATGCAAGTTTTATATTGTCTTCCTGAGATAATGCAGAGAGCATAACTACTCTTAATCCGGGATGATCCTCTTTTATTTTTTTCAATACGTCAATTCCGTCCATGCCCGGCATCCCGATGTCAAGCACACATACATCGACAGCCTCGCTGTGCAGTATATTTATGCATTCCTGGCCGTCCTTTGCCTGCAGGATGGTATGTCCGTGGTGCGTCAGTATATCCTCCAGCATCATCCTCATAAAGTTCGAATCATCGACAACAAGGACTTTTTTACCCTCTCCCGAAACGGGGCAGGGGATATAGTCAAAAATGCTGTCTGCCTGACTTTGGTTTAAGACTGTGCCGGCACCTCCTTCGGATTTCGGGTCCGTATTTGACGGATTGATGCCGAGCAGTTCATCTGCGGTCACAAACAAAACTTCTGAGATTTTTGGTATCATGGCAATATCGGGATAAGAAACCCCCATCTCCCACCTTGACACGGCCTGAGGCGTAACATTCAGCCGTGCAGCCAGATCTGCCTGTGTCATATTTCTGCCCTGCCGCTTGCGCTTTATTACTTCTCCGATATTCATAGTGATGAAACCTCCTCTTTTATTGTATTTAAAGCTTATCATGCAGGAAAAACTGCGTCAAACAATCAGTAATTGTGGAAACTCATATTTTATAAATTTGTGGTATCTGCGGAATAATAACCGCAAACCGATCAGGGTGGAAGGACATGGATAAATTATGGGTAACCTGAACGCTGTGTGGGAAATTACATCTTTCGGGCCGGGCGGCCTGTTTTTCTGCAATCTGCTTTTTGCTGCGGCCATTGTTTTCTTTGAGCGGCGGGAGCCCAGGAGCGTGTGGGCATGGCTGCTTCTGCTGTTCTTTTTGCCGGGTGTCGGCTTCATATTTTATTTGTTTCTCGGAGCGGATCTGCACAAGCGTAAAATGTTCCGGGAAAAGGAGCTGGAGGAGGATATACGAGCCATTATCAGAGACCAGAAGATCATGCTGAAAAAAGACTCCGGCTATACAGACCTTATCATGTACAATATGGAAACAGCGGACGCTATCCTGCTGGAGGATAATGATATTGATATTTTCACGGACGGAAACGAGAAGTTTGATGCCCTGATCGCCGATATGGAGAAGGCGGAGCATTTCATTCATCTCCAGTATTATATCATTCGCAATGACGTGCTGTTTCAGCGAATTGCTGAGGTGCTGAAGCGGAAGGCGGCGGAGGGCGTAACGGTGCGAGTGCTGTTTGACGGTATGGGCTGCCGCGGCACAAGGCGCAGCTGCTGGAAACAGCTGGAGGCAGCAGGAGTTCATACAGCGGAATTCTTCCCTGCCATACTGGGAAGACTGCAGCTGCGTATCAATTACAGAAATCACCGGAAAATAGCAATAATTGACAACAAGACAGCCTATGTGGGCGGTTTCAATATCGGCAGGGAATACATCGGACTGGATGAAAAATTCGGCTATTGGCGGGACACGCATCTGCGCATCAGAGGAGCCGGCGTCATGGGACTGCAGCTGCGATTTATTCTGGATTGGGATTATGCAGCCCGGGAGCATCTGGTTCAGGAGGAAGAATGGTTTCCGGGGCCGCCGATGGGGGAGCGGGACCACTGTGATGTGCAGATCATCAGCAGCGGGCCGGACAATACATTGCAGCAGATCAGGGATAACTACATCAGGCTGATCACCAAGGCAAAAAAGCGGATTTGTATTCAGACTCCTTATTTTATTCCGGATGAGGCGGTGCTGACTGCGCTCCTCATCGCAGTGCGGTCCGGCATTGAAGTCAATCTTATGATACCATGCAAGCCGGACCATCCCTTTGTGTACTGGGCAACCTACTCCTACATGGGACAGCTTCTGAACGCGGGAGCGAATTGTTACATTTACGAAAACGGGTTTCTGCACAGCAAGGGAATCGTTCTGGACGGCGAGGTATTCTGCTACGGCACTGCCAACATGGACATCCGAAGCTTTGCGTTGAATTTTGAGGTGAATGCAGTGGTGTACAGCGCGGAAAAGTCCGTGGAGATGGAGCGGCTGTTCCGGGAAGATCTGAAGCACTGCACTCAGGTCACGAAGGATTTTTATGCCGCCAGAAGACTGAAAATCCGCCTTAAGGAGCAGATATGCCGACTTATGTCCCCATTGTTGTAATTGCAAAAAGTGCGGGGACATGGTATTATGATAGCCTGAATGTTTTTATTTTAAAGAACAGAGAGTGAGGAGATTATGAAAAAGAAATTTGCGGGAATGATCGCCGCGCTGGCGGCAGCAGTTCTGATGGCAGGCTGTGGTAATGACAATGACCCAAGCAAGCCGCTGAACCAGATGAAGGTGGATAAATATGTGACACTGGGGGATTACAGCAGCTTTGAAGTCACTGTGGATGTGATCGGGGTGGATGAGGAAGATCTGAAAGAGGTGATGAGCAACACCTATATCAATTATGTTACGCCGGAGTACGGTGGTATTACAGACCGGGCGGTGGCAACAGGAGATACTGTTTTTATCGATTATGAAGGAAAAAAAGATGGTGTTGCCTTTGCGGGGGGAACGGCTCAGAACGCCACCCTTACCATCGGCAGCAGACAGTTTATTGACGGTTTTGAGGATGGACTTGTGGGTGTCATGCCGGGCGAGACCGTAGATCTGAATCTGAGTTTCCCTGAAAGCTACGGCAATACGGAGCTGGCCGGTGCACCGGTAGTGTTCACGGTCACCGTAAGGTGTATCCGGCCTGTGTGGGTGGAAGAGGCGGATATGGAGGACGCAGTGGTGGAAACTATGCCCTTCAATGGCGTGGACACCGTGGCAGAGTTTCACCAGTATGCCTATGACTATCTGTATTCCGAGTATGAATATGACGTGCAGAGCGGCATTATAGATATTCTGATGGAGAGATGCGAGTTCAGGGAGCTGCCGGAGGAGAAGCTGGAATCATACCGGAAGATGTGGTCTCAGGTCCTTGAGATGTACGCTTACAGCTATCAGCTGACTTTGGAACAGTATGCGGCATATTTCTACGGATCCAACAGTCAGAGTGTGGTCAACCAGTATGCTGAGGAATACCTGAAACAGGATCTGATGCTGCAGGCCATTGCCAACAGAGAAGGTCTGAAGATCAGCGATGAGGAACTGGAGACCAGGCTTCAGGAGGACGCTGAAGCGGAAGGATATGCCTCGGTGGAGGAGTATGTGGGCAATGGCGACAGGGAAGACTACCGCAATGACTACATGAACGAAAAGGTTTTGGAGTATCTGATGGAGAAGACGGTTATCAACGAGGCGAAACAGTGATTATCGGATGAGAACAGGAACTGGAATAGAAATGAGAATAGCAAGAATAAAGGAGGATGAGTCAGGATCATGGATTTAACAGACATCAGGGAGCTTTACCGCGATCGGGAAAATTATATCGGCAGGGAGGTCACCGTGGGCGGCTGGGTCCGCAGCAACAGAGATTCCAAAAATTTCGGATTTCTGGTTATCAACGACGGAACCTTTTTTGAACCGCTGCAGGTAGTATATGGGGAGAAGCTGCCCAATTTTCAGGAGCTTTGCAAGATGAACGTGGGTGCCGCGCTGGTGATCACCGGCACTATCGTGGCGACTCCGGACGCAAAGCAGCCCTTTGAGATGCAGGCGGCTGAGGTTTTGGTGGAGGGCCCTTCCACTGCAGACTATCCCCTGCAGAAGAAGCGCCATACCTTTGAGTATCTGCGCACTATCTCTCATCTGCGCCCCAGAACGAACACTTTTCAGGCGGTGTTTCGGGTGCGTTCTTTGATTGCATATGCAATCCACAGCTTTTTCATGGAGAGGAACTTTGTCTATGTGCACACGCCTCTGATCACGGGGAGCGACTGTGAGGGCGCAGGCGAGATGTTCCAGGTGACTACCCTGGATCTGGAGAACGTGCCGAAAACCGATGATGGCAGGGTGGATTTCAGCCAGGACTTCTTCGGAAAGGCTACCAACCTTACCGTCAGCGGGCAGCTGAATGTGGAAACCTATGCCTTTGCGTTTAAGAATGTATATACCTTCGGTCCCACCTTCCGGGCTGAAAATTCCAACACTACCCGCCACGCGGCGGAGTTCTGGATGATCGAGCCGGAGATGGCGTTTGCGGATCTGAAGGATGATATGCTGCTGGCGGAGAGTATGCTGAAATACATTATCCGTTATGTGCTGGAGAATGCGCCGGAGGAGATGGCGTTCTTTAATCAGTTTGTAGACAAGGGACTGATCGAGCGGCTGGAGCATGTGGCAAACTCCGATTTCGGACATGTGACCTACACTGAGGCCATCGAGATTCTGGAGAAGCATAACGATGCTTTTGACTATAAGGTATTCTGGGGCTGTGATCTGCAGACTGAGCATGAGCGTTATCTCACGGAGGAGGTGTTTAAGCGCCCCGTGTTTGTGACAGATTACCCCAAGGAGATCAAGGCGTTTTATATGAAGCTGAATGAGGATGGCAAAACCGTTGCGGCTATGGATTGTCTGGTGCCGGGAATCGGTGAGATCATCGGCGGCAGCCAGAGGGAGGATAAGCTGGAGGTTCTGGAGCAGAGAATGGAGGAACTTGGCCTGAATAAGGAAGACTATGGCTTCTACCTTGATTTGCGCAGATACGGCTCCGTGCGCCATGCAGGCTTCGGACTGGGCTTTGAGAGGTGTGTCATGTACCTTACCGGAATGGGCAACATCCGCGATGTAGTGCCATTCCCCAGAACAGTTAATAACTGCGAGTTGTAGAGCCCGGCTCAATAACGGAAAAAATCTTAATAATTTTACAGGTGAAAAGCATACTGAAATGTGGTATGCTTTTTGCATGAGAAAATACATCGGACAAAACATTACAAAATACATAAGCTGTATGTTGGTTATCGGTTTGACTGCCGGAGCGGTCTGTTATGTTTCCAACGAGTCTATGGTGGCGGAAGCTACCTCTATCGGGGAGGTTCAGGAGAATATCCGTCAGCGTGAGGAGGAGATACAGGCTCTCATTAACCAGATTTCGGGTCTGGAGGATGAGCAGGACCTGATTGAGGAGCAGATTTCCGATCTGAATGGGGAGATAATTAATACCTTGGCCAGCATCGGGGTACTGACGGATCAGATTGAGGAGAAGGAACTACAGCTTGCCGAGAAGGGAAGCCAGATCGTGGACAAGCAGATACAGATAGAAGCCACGGAGACGGAATACTATGCAGCCGTAGAGCGGGAAGAGACCCAGAGGCAGAATATGATAGACTGTACCCGCATGGTGTATGAGAACCAGGAAGTGTCATACCTGACTTCTATTCTGGAGGGCAAGGGACTTTCCGACATTTTGAACCAGATGGATTACATTGAGAAGGTATATGAGTACAGCATGGGCAGGCTGGAAGCATATATGGAGGCAAAGGAACTGGTGCATGACCTCTGGGATCAGCTGGAGCTGGAGAAAGCCGAACTGGAGGAACAGCGTGACAGCCTGGAGCAGGACAAGCTGGGGCTGATGGCGGACAAGGATGAACTGCAGGATTTAAAGGCTGACCTGGATGTGAAGCTGGCGAGAAAGAAGCAGGAATCCGCAAATTATGAGGCGGAGATTGAGAAGGCTCAGAGAGAGGCAGCGGTGGCAAAAAGGCTGCTTCAGCAGGACCAGCAGAAGCTGAAACAGCTGCAGGCAGCGCAGAATGCGGCCAATAGGACGATTGCCACCACCAGTTACACGGCCATCATCGACAGTGCATCGGGGAGTGATCTGGGCAAGAAGATTGCCAAGTTTGCATGCCAGTATGTGGGCAATCCCTATGTGTCAGGAGGGACCAGCCTGACAAACGGCGCAGACTGCTCCGGATTTACTTACAGGGTTTATCAGGAATTCGGATATAGTATACCCAGGACTTCCTATCAGCAGAGGAGTGCCGGGACGGGAGTGACCTATGAAAATGCTCAGCCGGGCGACTTGATCTGTTATGACGGGCATGTGGCAATGTATATCGGCAGCGGCATGATCGTACATGCCAGCAGTGCAAAGACCGGGATCAAGGTCAGCCGGGCGCAGTACCGGACCATACTGGCGGTGCGCAGGATTATTCCGTAAGCGGAATGAAAAGGGAGTAAAGAATATGTTGAGAATCGGATGTCATCTGTCGTCCTCCAAAGGATTTCTTGCCATGGCGAAGACGGCGGAATCTATAGGAGCCTCTACCTTTCAGTTTTTTACCAGAAATCCTAGGGGAGGGGCGGCGAAGGAGTGGCAGAAAGCGGATGTGCAGGCCATGCTGGATTTTTTTTGCCAGGCAGGAATTGCCATGCCGCTGGCCCATGCGCCTTATACCCTGAATGCCTGTGCCAAGGAGCCGCGCACCAGGGAATTTGCGCTGGAGACCTTTGCGGATGATTTAAAAAAGCTGGAGATGATCCCGGGAGCCATGTATAATTTTCATCCCGGCAGTCATGTAGGACAGGGGGCGGAGGAAGGCATCCGCCTGATTGCCGATGTACTGAATCAGACGCTGTGGCCGGAGATGGGCACCACCGTGCTTTTGGAGACTATGGCGGGAAAAGGAAGTGAGGTGGGACGCAGCTTTGAAGAACTGCGTGCCGTGATCGACAGGGTGGAACTGTCGGAAAAGATGGGAGTCTGTCTGGATACCTGTCATGTATGGGACGGCGGCTATGACATTGTAGAGAACCTGGACCGGGTGCTTCAGGAGTTTGACAGCATTGTGGGTCTGGAACGGTTGAAGGCAGTTCACCTCAATGACTCCATGAACCCATGCGGAGCACATAAGGACAGGCATGAGAAGATCGGGCAGGGACATATCGGTTTGGAAGCTTTCCGAAGGATAGTGAATCATCCCAAGCTAAAATGTCTGCCCTTTTATCTGGAAACACCAAATGAGCTGGAGGGATATGAGGCGGAGATCAGACTGCTGAAGGGCTTCGAAATCTGAACCACCGCGGGCGGCATGTCTGAAAGTTACTAGAAAAGGAGCGAAAAGCCGTGAAAATAATCATTGCCGGGGACGGCAAAATGGGAGCTACCCTGACCAGGCAGCTTTCGGCTGAGGGGGATGACCTGACCCTGATAGATTCCAACCCTAATGCGTTGGAATTAAGCGAGGAGAGATATGATGTCATGGTGGTGCAGGGAAACTGCGCGTCCATGGATGTATTGAAACAGGCCGGCGTAAAAGAAGCGGATTTACTGATTGCCATGGCAGGGGCGGATGAGATCAATCTGTTGTGTTGTATGACCGCTCATGGCATGAATCCGAAAATACACACTATAGCCAGAGTGCGGAATCCTGAGTATACCGAGCAGATTTATGCCATGCGGGGGATGTTTGCGCTCTCCATGGCGGTGAATCCGGAGAAGCAGGCGGCCGCGGAGGCAGCCAGGCTTCTGCGATATCCGGGATTTCTGAAGCGGGATACCTTTGCAAGGGGCAGAGTAGAGATCGTGGAACTGAGGCTTGATGAGAAAAGTAAGCTCTGCAATGTAGCGCTGAACGATATGAACAGCATTGTCAAGTGTAAAATTCTGGTCTGCGCGGTATTGCGGAAAGGAACCGCGGTAGCTCCGGATGGAAACTTTGTCCTTCGGGAGGGGGACAGGATTTTTGTGACGGCACCGGCGGACACATTGACATTGCTGCTGAAGAACCTGGGGATCATTACTCATAAGGTAAAGCGTGTGATTTTGTGCGGCGGCGGGCGGGTCAGCTACTATCTTGCAAAGCTGCTGCTGAACAGCGGAATCGGAGTGCAGCTCATAGAGCGGGATCAGAGCAGGTGTGAAAATCTGGCGGCAATGCTGCCCGGAGCGTGTATCATACAAGGGGATGCCAGCAGCCAGTTCCTGCTGGAGAGCGAGGGTATTGCGGATTGCGATGCTCTGGTGACTATGACAGGATTGGACGAGTTGAACATGGTTATATCTCTGTACGGCACCAGCTGCGGTGTACCTCAGGTCATTACAAAGCTGGGGCGTATGGACAATACCAATATTTTGGGCAATCTGGCACTGGGCAGCGTCATCAGCCCCAAGGTGCTCTGCTGCAACACCATTGTGCGCTATGTGCGCGCAATGAAAAACCAGACCGGTGCCGCTCTGACGGTGCATACCATTGCGGACGGACAGATGGAGGCAATGGAGTTTACGGTGGACGAAAACACCCGGCATTGCGGAGAGCCGCTGAAGAATTTGAAGCTGAAAAAGGGCGTCCTGGTGGTATGTATTACCAAGGGGTCCCGGCAGGAGATTCCCGGCGGTGATTCCTTCTTTGAGCGGGGAGATAACCTGATCATTGTGACGGACGGGGAGAGGGGAATATATCAGCTCAATGATATTTTTGAATAGCTGTGAGTAAAATAGGTGAGAAATGCCATGAATTATAAAATGATGGGAAGATTTGTCGGCAGAATACTGATGGTGGAAGGGGTATTCATGGTGCCGGCACTGTTGATCAGTCTGTTTGAGAAGGAGCTTGACTCTGTCCGTGGGTTTGTGTGGAGTCTGGTTATCATACTTGCGGTATCCTGGCTGCTGATATGGATCTGCCGTGGGTCCAAAAACAAATTTTATGCCAGGGAGGGCCTTGCCTGTGTGGGAATCAGCTGGCTGATAATGAGTCTGCTGGGATGCCTTCCTTTCTGCATTTCCGGTGCAATTCCAGGCTTTATTGACGCTTTTTTTGAGATTGTTTCAGGCTTTACCACTACAGGAGCATCCATTCTGCCTGCAGTGGAGGACCTGCCGAAAGGAATTTTGTATTGGCGGAGCTTCAGTCACTGGCTGGGCGGCATGGGAGTTCTGGTATTCCTGTTGGCTATCTCCTCTGTGGGAGGCAGCGACAACGGCTTTACCATGCATCTGCTTCGGGCGGAAAGCCCCGGACCTAATGTGGGGAAGCTTGTACCCAGGATGAAAAAAACGGCGGGAATCCTGTATTTGCTTTATATCGTTCTCACCATTTTGAATGTTATTTTCCTGCTGATTGGGGGTATGTCTCTGTTTGAATCCGTGTGTATAGGCCTCGGAACGGCGGGAACAGGCGGTTTTGGCGTGCGGAATGACAGCATGGCAGGCTTTAGTCCCTATATCCAGAATGTGTGTACCGTGTTTATGTTGTTGTTTGGTGTGAACTTCAGCTGCTATTATATGCTGATCATCCGGCAGTTTAAAGCAGTGTTCAAGGATGAAGAGCTTAGGCTGTATCTGGGAGTTGTGGCGGGAAGCATTCTTTTGATCGTACTGAATTTGAAAAGCTTCTATGGAACTCTGGGCGAAACCATCCGGCATGCGGCTTTTCAGGTTGCTTCCATTGTGACTACCACCGGCTTTGCCACTACGGACTACGATTTATGGCCGGGATTTTCCAAGGCGATTTTGCTGTGTCTGATGGTGATAGGTGCCAGCGCAGGCAGTACAGGCGGCGGCTTTAAGTGCGGCAGGATGCTTTTGGTGATTAAGAGTCTTAGCAGAAGCGTGCGGAAGGTGGTGCACCCCCAGAAGATAGAAATCGTACGCATGAATGGGAACCCCATTAGTGAGAAGGTTTTGCAGAATATAAATGCCTATCTGGCGGCATATGCCATCATCATAGGCGCGAGTTTTCTGCTCATTTCCATAGACGGTTTTTCTATCACTACCAATATCTCAGCAGTGCTTGCATGCTTCAATAATATCGGACCCGGTTTTGAGATGGTGGGGCCCACATGCAATTTTGCGTCTTACAGCATTTTTTCCAAGCTGGTGCTGATCATGGATATGCTGGCAGGAAGGCTGGAGATATTCCCTATTTTGATCCTGTTTTCAAGAACCACATGGAAGCACCGCTGAACAGTTACAAAAAATATATTTTAGGGGTTGACAAAACTTCCGGAAATGAGTAATATATTAGTGGTTAGTAAATGCTAACCACTTTTTAAATGCCATAGTTAGTGATTGCTAATTGTACTTAGCTGCTTATAACCGATACTGACGGGCATGTGAAATATGCGTTGAGGTACACAGGGGGTGTGTATATGACTTTGAAGGATGCTGCAGAGGGAACTGAATATGTTATTCAACAGGTTGAAACAGGTGACGAGGAATTAAGCGCCTTTCTGTTTTCGCTTGGGTGTTACAGCGGAGAGACGATCACAGTAGTTTCCCGCTTGAAGGGCGGCTGTGTCGTTTCTATTAAAGACGGAAGATATAATATTGACAACCAGCTGGCCGAGGCTATCTGCGTCTGATTGACAGATTATTTGTTACAGTTCGGCCATGCAGAATTTATAAGTGGCATGACTGAACTGTAACTATTATTTTTACATAGTGGTTAGTAATATCTAATATATGTTTTCTAAAACTAATTCCGAGAGGATTAGCATAAAGTTAAAAGTTTTGAAGGAGGGAATTCCTATGAGAATCGCATTGACCGGTAACCCCAATTCCGGCAAGACTACAATGTACAATGCCCTGACAGGGCGCAATGAGAAGGTGGGAAACTGGGCGGGTGTCACAGTAGACAAGAAGGAGCATCCCATCAAAAAGGCATATTATGCGGGAGATGAGCAGTTGATTGCAGTTGATCTTCCCGGCGCTTACTCTATGTCCCCTTTTACCAGTGAGGAGAGCATCACCAGCGCCTATGTAAAGAAGGAGAACCCGGATGTTATCATCAACATCGTGGATGCCAGCAATTTGAGCCGCAGTCTTTTCTTTACAACGCAGCTTTTGGAACTGGGCATTCCCGTGGTAGTTGCCCTGAATAAGAGCGACATTAACCAAAAGAAAGAAACAAAGATTAACACAACTGCCCTCTCTGAGAAGCTTGGGTGCCCGGTGATAAATACTGTTTCCACCTCTACAGAGGGACTGAAAGAAGTGGTGGAGGCGGCAGCGTCCCATGCGAACACACGCCAGAAGGCCCCCTACAGCCAGGGCGATGTTGATCTGACGGATAAAAGCGCCGTTGAGGCGGCTGATCGTAAGCGCTTTGACTTTGTAAATAAGATTGTAAAAGAAGTTGAGACCCGTAAGGTTCTGACCAAAGAGAAGAATATTAATGATAAGATAGACGCGGTTTTGACAAATAAGTGGCTGGGAATACCCATCTTTGCCGTTGTGATGTTTCTGGTGTTTGAGATTTCTCAGGCCTGGGTGGGTCCCTTTTTCGCTGATACCCTGGTGGGCTGGCTGGAGACATTCCAGGAATGGGTGGGAGGACTGCTGGAGGATGCCTCTCCGCTGCTGTCGGCGCTGCTGGTGGATGGCGTGATCGGCGGTGTGATCGCAGTCATCGGATTTCTGCCCTTAGTCATGGTAATGTTTTTCCTGATTGCTCTTCTGGAAGATTGCGGATATATGTCAAGGGTGGCGGTTGTGCTTGACCCCATTTTCAAAAAGGTGGGGCTTTCCGGAAAGTCCGTGATTCCTTTTGTCATTGGTATCGGCTGCGGAGTCCCCGGAATCATGGCCAGTCGTACCATCCGCAACGAACGTGAACGCAGAGCTACTGCGATGCTCACACCTTTTATGCCATGTGGTGCAAAGATTCCCGTCATTGCTCTCTTTGCAGGCTCCTTCTTTGACGGTGCAGGCTGGGTCAGCGCGGTGATGTATCTTTCCGGCATCGTCCTGATTTTCCTGGGGGCTCTGCTGGTAAACAAGATTGCAGGTTACAAGGCAAGGAAGTCCTTCTTCATCATTGAGCTGCCTGAGTATAAGCTTCCCTCCCTGTGGGGCGCGTTTAAGGCAATGTGCAATCGTGGATGGGCTTATATTGTCAAGGCAGCTACCATCATCCTGCTGTGCAATACGGTAGTTCAGATCATGCAGACCTTTACCTGGACGCTGACAGCGGTAGGGGATGAACCGGGCGCGGCAAGCTCTTCTATTCTGGCGTCTATTGCCACGCCTTTCGCTTATCTGCTGGTGCCCATCGTGGGCGTTCTGAGCTGGCAGCTGGCAGCGGCGGCAGTTACCGGATTTATTGCAAAAGAAAATGTGGTGGGAACATTGGCGGTATGCTTTGTCGGTCTTGAGAACCTGATTGATGTGGAAGAACTTGAACTGGTGGGCTCAGGCAGTGAAGCGGCAGCTATCATAGGTATCACAAAGGCGGCGGCGCTTGCATATCTTATGTTTAACCTTTACACCCCGCCCTGCTTTGCGGCAATCGGTGCAATGAATTCTGAGATGAAGAGTGCAAAATGGGTCTGGGCCGGTATCGGACTTCAGCTGGGTGTAGGCTATACGGTTGGTTATCTGGTATATACCATCGGTACGCTTATCACGGCACCCGGAATGTTAAATGTTGGAGCAGCTGCCTCCGGGCTTGTGGCTGTGGCGGTTATAGTGGCCGTGGTTGCAGCGCTTATTGCAAGGACTAACAGGCAGTTGAAAGCAGAATATGCTCTGGCAGTTTAGTGTGAGATGAACTTGTATGGAGGTCAGTATGGAGAATTTTATTATCATTGTGATTCTTCTGTGTATTGTGAGCGGTATAATATTTTACCTGTATAAAGCAAAAAAGCGGGGTGAAACCTGCATAGGCTGTCCCTATGCCAAACAGTGCGGCAGCGGACAATGCGGCGGTGAGTACCACGGTAGTCAACGTGGGATGAGCGAAAAAACGAATAGATGATAATAAGATTAATTCAGAGGCGGTGTGAAAAACTTCCGGGCCGGGCAGAAAGCACCGGTCAGGGAGTTTTTTTTCGCCGGAAGCAGGGAGAATGACATATGGAAAATGTGATTATCATTGCAATTATTGCTGTGATTCTGGCGGCGGGAATCCGGTCTGCGGTCAGGCATTTCATGGGACAGGGGGGCTGCTTCGGGGGTGGAAGTTA
>CAMWJV010000003.1 GCA_947174665.1 uncultured Lachnospiraceae bacterium | reverse complement strand
GCTGCCAGCCCTGACAGATAACTGCCCGAAAGTCCGCCGCCTGCTGTCAGTCCTGACAGATAACTGCCTGACAGTCCGCCGGCCGCCATGGTCTGATAATAACTGCCCAAATTATATAAATCCATCCGTATTCACCTCTTTCTCATACATAAAAAGCGGACAGGTCCGCTTCCCTGCTACATAAGAAATCGGCAGCATAACAGATGGACTTTTGTTTTTTGTCACCAAACCTCTCTGAATTGTTACAAACCTTTGTCTGTACTTTCGTTCTTTAACATCACAGTCAATGTAAAAACCTTTCCCTCCGCGCTCCAGTCCACTCCTCCGTGATATTTCATTGCCGTGGCTTTGATGCTCTGCAGCCCGATACCGTGGAGGCTTCCTTCCTCCTTCAGCGTTTCCGGAAATTCCTGCCCGGCAGAACGATTTAACCTTCCGTCGAAGCTGTTGGCAATCTCCAAAAAGAAGCAGGATGCCTTCATCATCGTGTCTACACGAATCCAGGGCTGCTGCGACCCTGCATCTGCCTTCTCCCCGGTTCCCGGGGCTCCACCCGCTCCGACAAGCCGCTCACAGGCCTCTATGGCATTGTCCAGCCCATTCCCCAGTATCAGACTCAAATCCATAGGACTTACCTTCAAATCCGACGGAACCAGAAGATTATCCGCCTGAAAGGAGATGCCGGGAATACGTTCCCTCATCTCATGAAACTTGATTCCCACCAGCGTATCCACCACTGCGCTGCCCGTTCGGCAGGGAAAATCCAGTTTGCTTAAAGTCCGGTTTAACTGTGTCAGATAACCCTGCAGCTCAGCCTGCTCCCCGGAATGACCGACAAGCTCCGTCACTACTGCAAGCTGGTTCTTCATGTCATGCTTCATAGCCCGCACACCGGCATAGACCCGCTCCGTCTCCCTGAGATGCTCTTCCATGCTCTCCAGCTGCCGCCCCAAAATAACACTCCTGTTTTTTTCCTCATGAAGATCCCTGAGTTCGCAATACAGCCTCACACTATAAAGAACAGAGCAAAGGCACAGAATGAGCAGAAGCGGCACCACCCCCATCAACAGCGGGTATTTGTCATACATGAAGCTGGGGATCTGCCCCTCCATAGTCACCATAATAATTCTGAGCAGCATGCAGAACATGGCTGCGATACAGCCCGGCAGAAGCAAAAACTTGAGTTCCACCCTGTCAAACGCCCGGCTTCTGCCTCGAAATGCTCTTTCTACACGGTACAGAGTTCCCCTGAGGCATAACATGAATACTGCATTCATAAACATCTGCATAAAGCAGGAATGTATCATAATCAGCCTCAAATACGCCTCCAAGTCAGCGACACGTCCCTCCTCCAGCATACGGGTGGCCACATCATACACCCAGGTTCCGAGAGGCGAGACGCTATATGCCAGAAATCTGCTGATCTCACTGACCGCAGTAAAGGTCACAAAAGAAAAGAGAAGCGCTCCCCGCCTGCCCTCAAAAAGCACACGCAGAAACAGGAACAAGATGCCGTAGAGCAAAAGTGTCCTGAAAAGGGTGTGTACACTGTTGTAATCCGAATCCGTCAGCAGATCATGCAGCCATTTCCATACGGCCCAGAAGCACCACAGGGGCCAGCCGTTCCTGAAAAAATTTCTTCTGCTCATCGGCGTGACGACCTCCCCGGTCTCCTTCCTCCGCTTATGCCCCGGTTCTCTCCGAACCAGAAAACTCCCGCAAAAACGGTAAAGACACCAGCCCCAAAAGGAATAGACCACCACGTCCATAGCTGTAAGTATCACATCATACACGGATGATGCCCCCCTCTTTCAGAAAACGCATATATACCTTCACAAACTCCGCATACTTGTCCCGGGCCATAAAGACAGTCTCCCCGCCCCCCAGTAGAATCCTGTCCGGTTCATATTCTGCCACATGCACCAGATTCACCAGATATCCCCTGTGGCATCTGTAAAAATTTCCGCCCAGCTGCTCCTCCAGTCCGTTCATGGTGGCATAGACCGTAACGCAGTCTCTTACTGTGTGGATGTCCACCTTCCGGCCGCGGCTCTCCACATATAAAATATCTCGTTTCCGCAAAGTAAAGCTGCGGGTTCTGGTCCGAAAGAATATCTGCTCCCTTTCCTCCCCCTCCCGCTTCTCCGCCTGGCGGCATGCGTTTTCGAAAACACTGTGGAACTTCTCCTCAGACACAGGCTTTAGCAGATAATGAAATGCAGACACATCAAAAGCCTCGAAAACATATTCCTTCAGCGCCGTCACAAAAATAAGCACAGCATTTTCATCTTTCATACGCAGCGCTCTGGCCGTCTCAATCCCGCTCATGCCCTCCATCTGTATGTCCATGAGAATAACGGAAAAACGCTGCCTGGATTTCAGCAGTTCCCTTCCCGAATCAAACAGAAACACCTCACAATCAGTCCTCTGCTTCAGCACCAGCCTCTTCAGCTGACTGCATATCTCCTTTTCGTCATCACATATGGCAACCTGCATATTTATACCCCTATGCCCACCTCCGGCGCGCATTGATTTTAATATTTGGATCCATCCGTTTTAATCCATATATATTTCGGCAAAATATTATTAATTGTTTCCCATATGTCACGAAATATGCCGGAAAATGTTATCAATGGCTTCTACGTCATTGAGTTCCTGTTCATATTCCGGCATATCCCGATAAATCTGCCGAAGAACAGATATACCTTCTTCTATTGCATCATGAGCCTGTGAGCCTTCCGACAGGGCTCTTGCCACAAGACAATACAGTGCGCAGCAGACCTGATTACACAGGGTTCCTGCTTCCGCCTGAGCATGTGACTATTCCTCAATACGCCATCCGGAAAAGTAAACTGCTGCAACTTTTACAACATCCTCTTTGGAACTGATCTCTTTATTGGTTGCCAGCATCATGGTGAGAAGGCAGCTGTTGGAGGCGAGCATGCCATAAGTCATGTCAGCCGTAAATTTTCTTTCAGGTTTGGAAAGTTGTTTATATGGACCTGGTTAAAAACAGAGTACTGTGGATAAAAGTACGGAAGCTCTAGTTATATATAACTTGACAAATTTTTATGTGTTATATATAATAATCGTATATTATTGTATTATAACACGAAGGGAGAATTTCACAATGTTAACGTTAAATGAAAAATTTGCAAATAATGCAAGTAAATATTTATGCCAAGAGCCAAGTAATTTTCGAAAATGGTTTTATGGTTCCGATAAAAAAGGTATCCCTTGGTCTGCAATATTTGTTTCATATGTAGCAAATGTTACAGGAATATTAGGAACACTGGTACAAAAAAGTGATAATGTTGGTGACATTGCACGATCAGGTGTTAAGGCTGGTTGCGGAATATGGCATGAAGGTCATACTACAAAACCACAGGTAGGTGATATCATTTTTTTCACCTGGAATGGTAAAGGCAGATATCTTAACCAAGATAAATATTATAGTGACCACGTTGGTATTGTATATAAGGTTGGCACCAAATATGTTTATACCATTGAAGGTGGCATAAAAAGTGATGATAATGATAAATCTAAAGTAGGTAAAAATAGATATGAACTATGTTCAGGGTTAATTAATGGTTATTTCCGTCCCAATTGGTGTATGAAAACAAATGAACCTACTCACGAGTATCCGGATGCTTTTTATTGTGTACGAGCAGGAGGCAAATGGTATCCTGCCGTAAAGAATCTTGAAGGTTATGCAGGTGTTGTAGGTAAACCAATTACAGATGTTGCTATAAAGTTTAGCAAAGGAACTTGTAAATATCGTGTTCATATAAAAGGTGGCAAATGGTTGCCATGGGTTACAGGATATAATTTAAATGATGATAATAACGGTTACGCAGGGACCAAAAAAGAAATTGATGCAATTCAAATTGTTTACAATGGTAAATATAAAGCACATTATCGTGTAAGTCCCGTTAAAAGCAACTACTATGATTTTCAAAATGACAATGAAACAACAAAAGGACAAGATGGTTATGCAGGTAGTTTTGGTACAAGTATTGACCGTCTCCAGATAAAGATTGCCGAATGAAAATCCTCCGTCAAACGGGTGTGTGAAATAAAGTCTGTAAATACTGATCTTCTATGATAATGATTGGGCTGAAGGCTCTTAGATGAGCTTCCGGCCCTTGCTTTATTTATAACAGCACATGCTGGTACATGTCAAGAGCAGACGAAAGTTTCCGCCTGTCTGGTCGATATCGGAAATATCTTTCTGCCGCTTTTTCACCACCTGTGGCTCAAAAGTAGATTTACGGTCCTGAGGGACTTCGATCTCCATGCTTCCGTAACTGCTGTTTACCTGCTTGTTTTTATAGCCGTTACGGTAATCGTCATTATCGGAGCGTTGGGATTTGGCATGTATTGCCTAAAAGATCTTTGAGCGCTTTCCGGATATCTTCAGCTATTTCAATATCGTACTCCTGCAGCAGCCCTTGAATGATATATCTGCGGTCATCATGAACCCGATTGAACTACATATTTCAAATAAATATACTGGCAGAACCTGTTTTCTTCTCCCTTAGCTTCTTCCCTGCTCTCATACGTCCCCTCATATTGCTTTATTATACGGAAAATGCTCTCCATCCCAAAGCCATGCTTTTCTTTCTCCCGTTTATGACTGACAAACTTCGGATTATTCTCCAGTACAGATTCGCCGATACTGTTCTCCAGATAAATCTCCACCCCCTTGGCCTGACTGTGTACTACCAGCTCCATTTCCCTTGTGCCGCTCAGATTCTGACATGCTTCCATCCCATTGCAAAGCAAATTATTCATAAGATTCCCCAGCACAATACTGTCAATCTGCTCCGGTTTCCCCAGTACAACATAACTGAAATGAACGCCCCGCTCCCTGCATTTGGAAATCGCTTTTATCAGCGCCGCATCCAGCCCTTCATTTCCTGTGGGCTGCGGCAGCTCAGGATAATCCCGTAATTCGCCGCACAGCTTTTCTATGTAAGACTCCACCTCCGCATACTTCCCGTTCTTCTGCATACGGTACAGGATTTCCAGCTTCCCCTGCATATCATGGCGCCAATGATTAATCTCTCTGCCCATCCGGTATAGTTCCGCGAGCCTTTCTCTCCACTCCTTCCGCTCCCGCCGGTACAGTTCTTCTATCTTCTCTTTCTGATGCTTGCCCAGGTGGTGATACAGCTGAGTCAGGATTCCCACTGCTATGGCCGCCAATATAGCGCCGGTTATATATTTTCTGACTCCCATAACACCCCCATTTTCTATGGCCTGCGCCTTTCTCTGGTGTACCTCAGCATCGCCTCACGGATTTCCTTTTTCCTGTCCCTGCCCATTTCAAGAAAGTTCCCGTCCACCAGGTATACTTCTCGATTACCCACTTCCTTTATGTATTCCTGATTAACCAGGTAGTTTTTATGGATACGCAAAAAATGACAGCCAGCCAATTCCTCCTCCATAGATTTCAGGCTGCCGTATTTCTTCAGCAAACTCCCGTCTGTCTTCCTTATCGACAGACTGTGACCGCTGCCTTCAATATACAAAATATCATTAATGAGAAGTTCCCTGAAGCTGAACCCCTCTTTCAACCGATAGCGTACTCCCATAAAGGATGTAACCCGCAGATATTTCCTCAGCGCGCGGGACATGTCCCTTTCCAGATTTCCTTTGCGCACAAACCATAAGGAATCGTATTCGGGTGCATCAAACACAAAGCTTTCATGTATAGATACAAACACGAGATAAGTCGCGGGACAATCCCTGCAGAGCTTTTCCGCCAGTTTAAATCCGTCCATTCCGGGCATCTCTATATCAAGCAAAAGTAAATCGAAATTCTCCTTGCAGGCAGCCTTATATAACTCCTCCCCACTCAAACAAGTCCAGCAAAGCAGACTGATCGGCTGTCCTATCTCTTTTAGACTTTTTTGCAGTGCGTTTTTAATCCGTTCAATATCTTCCGCCTTATCATCGCATATGCCGACCCTGCATTTCCTTTTCTCCATCCGTTTCTTCCCCTGCTTTATCTGCTGTCCATATTCTCCTGTTTATTATAATTATAACCTTTATTTGGCGTTTTTTGTATAATATTATTTTTAGTAATCGTATAATTTTGTTATATTTTTGAGTAATTTTTTACCCTCTCTATAATTAATGTGCTACTACACAAATTCTTTGACACTTACACTACTATTGCACGAGATGCATTGTAACCAAGCTAGAAGAAACCCAGCAGGCATCAATCTTGTTATCCGTATTCGTGTCAAATCTTTTAAAAATTTAGCGACAAAAACTTTTGCGTCTATTTTGGCAATATTTTCGATATGTACAAAATAAAACTTCTCCGTTCAAGATATGTTGTCCGAAAAAGTTTTATTCTACTTTGGATATGATTTATATATTTTTGTTTCCTGTTTTGTTTGAATCAGACATTTATGGAATATCTTCTGCAAGCTACAGCATAACTTTTCTCAAATTGTTATGTTCCATATACCGACCGCAGAAGCTTTTCGTATCCAATTTCATCCAGTAATATATAAGTATCTATTCAGCCATATCCTCCATGAATTAGTTTACCTCTCGTATTCTCGCTCCTGTTTCAACTAACCACTTTTTTTGTATTTTATGTAACAAATTTATATCATCAGAATAAATATATCCATAAAATCCTGCACCGCTTCGATTAATGATTAGCGACATTTCAGCATTGTATGCAAAGAAGTTAAAAGCATCACTAAACCATGCCCTTTCTAAATGATAATGTTCTATCACTTGGTATAAATAATCAAATAAATCTATCCCTTTTCTCCTTATTTCAGAATCATGAAAGCTGCTATTATTAGCCGAAAAAAAAGCCTTATGCAGATAATACTCTTTTTCATATCTATGCACTGCACATTGAAAAAGTAGTTTTTCAAAATTTTCACTAATTTCATATGTTTCTTCCATGTAAATTTTTTGATTATTTTTATTAAGATTTAGAGAATAAAAAATCCCCATGCTATCTTTCAAAAAATCAAAACAAAATGGCCTCATTCCATCCGCTTCATTTAAATATATACGGGTATTTCGCGAAAGCAAATACGATAATGAGATTTCTGTATGCAAAAAATCATAAAATAATCCTCCTGCACCTTCTCCTGCTTCTTGTAAAAAATCAACAAAAATTTCTGGCAAATGCAAGCCTAAATTATCTAAATCTAATTGTCTTTTTAATTCTGCAATCTGCCCCTCTTTTGCCGGTCGCAAATTGTCAAACCAAGTGTGATCTACTGGTTCAATATAGGCTCTTAATCTTTGCATAACTGGTTTACTATCTTCCTGTATTGCCATAATTCTATTGTTTGCCATTTGCATAATTCATATACACTCCTTCATTACGTTCACATGTAGGACAAGATGCCATTTGATTAGGCGAAGTTGCATTCGGCAATGGATACGGGTTCCCTTCATTACTATAATACCTTACGTCCATTCCCGTTATTGGACTATCATTATAATGTGCTGCCGTGGCTGCTTTCGGCTCTGCACAAACTCCAACAGGAGCTCCTCCACTTTCGTAATTAAGCTTTCCAAATAGAGCATCATCAACTGTTGGAGAAACATTATACTTATCATATCCTGCACTCTCATTTAATGCATCTTGTAGTGTTTGAGAATACTCAGATAGCCCTTTGCTTCCAGTGGGAGATCCACTTATACCTACTGAAACGGTACCATCTTCATGAACAAAGACCATTGTTGTTGGATGCTGGTCGGGGTTCTGAGATTCGTCAAATGCTTTTATTGCATTTCCAACGTCAACCACTCTTTGCGCCTCTTCTTGTGCCTCTGGTGTTCTTTCTGGATACTTATCTTTTTCATTATCATCAGCAATGTTTGATTCAGGCGGACATGTTGAATCACCGTTGTATCCACTCGGGTCAAAATATGTTACAGGATTATTCCCACAGTATGCATATAAATTCAACCCATCACCTTGGTACACATCTTCCTGCAAAAACCTTCCAAGCACAGGATTATAGTATCTCGCCCTTAAATAATACTGCTCTGTGAACTCATCATATTGCTGCCCTGTATAACGGATACGGTTCGAGAATTGTTCCTTTGTCTCAACTTCAATACCAAAAGCATCATACAGGTAACTGTTCTGGACTTCTCCTCGTCCATCAGTAATAAATGCCGTACTTAACTGCTCATCCTGCTGGTAGTAGTAAAGTTTCTGCCCTCTTTGGAATGCGTCAATCCCTGCACCCAAATGATAGCTAGTCTGCTTTTCTTCCCTCCCTTTTTCATGCAAAAGCTCACCATTGTGATATACAAAACTGGTACGCCTGCCATTCTCCAGCAGTTCAACGCGCAAATTTTCTACGTCATAACGGTTTTCCTGCACATTACCGTCCTCAGTCTCCACCTTCGTCTGCTGGTGGCGACTGTTATATGAAAACAGTCGGATACCCGTAGGGTTCTTTTCTTCTACTATACTGCCCTGTCTGTCATATGATTAAATATTTCTATAATATGTCACTTACAAGTCATTACTCTCAATAATTCTTCAATATAAGGAGAGATATTTTTTCCAAATGCCTTTTGAGCCAGAGTAATTGTATCTATATCAAGCGCAATTCCTACCTCATTTATATTTTCCAACATATTTTCTAATGCTATTCTCTTCTCTCCATGCTTAATAAGTTCTCTTGTTTCTATTATTACATTTTCAATATATACAACTTTATTGTACCGTCCAAAGCTATCATAAACTACTGCGTTCCTATCACTTTTCTCTTTCAATTCTTCTATTTTCAATATAAACTGTTCTAAAAATTCTTTATTCATTTCAATCTTGTATGATGTTTATATGACCAAAACACCCGTCTCCCTTCTCTTTATTTGCACCATGTTTCGATACAATTCTAATGTTATAAATTATTATACTTGTAAAGCAACCGCTTAACTCGAGCATATTACAATTTCCTTTATCTGAATTATTTATCCATCGAATGAGCCAGAATGTCTGTTTCTAAATTTCACGCATTAAACTGTGATCGTATTTTCCGTTTCTGTTACGGTGTCCACCTTTATGTTCGTTTTTCATTGGACATATTATCTCCATGTTAGCATAAAATCGCTTAAAAACCCCCATTTTCTATCAAACTATGCAAACAGATGTCTCCTTCCAATAATAACATATTTGTAGCAAGTCAGGGGGATACAGTTTCCATATCCCCCTTCCAAATCCCACTTCTTGATATAATCATTACCAGACATTTAAGTAATATAAAGTCTATAATATCAAGCATTTCTACTTTTTTATTTCTGCAGATATTAATTATGAGGATAACCCGTTATGATTCCCTCCCCTCCAGGTTCCACAATGACTCTAATATTCAGACTATGATCCTGCCCTTCAACTATAAACCGCACATTTCTACCATTATTAGTTGTACTTGGTGCTGCTGGGTCTGGACCACCTACGGTAATCGGTGCTGTTTGATTTCCCGGACCAGTCGATTGTTTCCATGTTGAATCTGGACTATTAGCAACTCTTTCTATAGCTGCAATTGCCTGATCATCCGTCCATGTGTCTGGAAATGCGCTATCTGTAAATCCTCGATTAGGACCATGCCCCGGATCATTTACAGGATCCTCTCCATCTAATATATGTCTTCGTCTTTCATCACTAACTTGATAGCCATCCTCATCTTGTACACCAGCGTTATTATTGTCGTTTCCGCCAATCTCTCCTGATTGTCCACACTGATTACTTGGATCTTGTGGTGTCCCAGCATATCCACTTGGATCATCGTATATCACAGGATTATTCCCACAGTATGCATATAAATTCAACCCATCACCTTGGTACACATCTTCCTGCAAAAACCTTCCAAGCACAGGATTATAGTATCTCGCCCTTAAATAATACTGCTCTGTGAACTCATCATATTGCTGCCCTGTATAACGGATACGGTTCGAGAATTGTTCCTTTGTCTCAACTTCAATACCAAAAGCATCATACAGGTAACTGTTCTGGACTTCTCCTCGTCCATCAGTAATAAATGCCGTACTTAACTGCTCATCCTGCTGGTAGTAGTAAAGTTTCTGCCCTCTTTGGAATGCGTCAATCCCTGCACCCAAATGATAACTGGTCTGCTTTTCGTCCCTCCCTTCTTCATGCAAAAGCTCACCATTATGATATACAAAACTGGTACGCCTGCCATTCTCCAGCAGTTCAAAGCGCAGGTTTTCCACATCATAACGGTTTTCCTGCACATTGCCCGTTTCAGTCTCCACCTTTGTCTGCTGGTGGCGGCTGTTATATGAAAACAGTCGGATACCCGTAGGGCTCTTTTCTTCTACTATACCGCCCTGTCTGTCATATGTAAACTGATTTTTCCCGTTACTGCTTTCTTCCGTTACAAGCTGATTTTTCCCGTTAAACTGATATAGGGTCGCACCTTTGGTATCCGTCTTTCTTACTCTGTTCCCTGCCTTGTCATAGGTATAGCAAACAGAAGCACCATTCCGCCGCTCTTCCAAAAGCTGTCCACGCACATCATAACTGTAGGAAATATCTAGTGCATTATTTCCTACTGTAATACTTCCCAGAGCTGCGCTGGCCTGTGTACCCACTTTAGCCGTACGGTTTCCGTTCCCGTCATACTGGTAAGCAAAAGAGAGCAGTATGTTTTCCCCTGCTTTTGTCTCCAGACTGCTGATATTGCCGTCCCCGTCATAGGCATAGGCCGTCTCCACGCCGTTGCCATAACGGATATGACTAATGCGGTTCAGGGCATCATATCCGTAGCGCACTTCCAATCCGTCATCGTTATAGATCCGGCTCCGTCTGCCTAAAATATCATACTCATAACGGGTGCATGCTCCTGCGGAATCTTTGATTTCCGTTACCTGTCCCATCTTGTCATAGGCATAGGAAATCAAGCGTCTCCCGCTGGAACGCTTCTCTTTTAGATTGCCCTGTGGGTCATAGACATACTCATAGGAATGCCCGTCACAGACCGCGCGTGTAACCCTGCCCAGGCTGTCGTAGTGCCATGTGCTGATATTGGGATTTTTCCCTTCCGCATCCGTCGCTTTCTCATATACAGGCCTTCCGAACACATTGCAGTCCCGCTGCAATCGCCTGCCGTCCCTGTCGGTATGCAGGGACAGGTTGCCCTCCTCGTCATACCGGAACGTCTCGCTGTATCCTAACTGGTCGATGCGTTCGCTGACCTTACCGAAGCTGTTGTAGCGGTATTGTACGGAATTGCCGTTTCCGTCCGTGGTTTTGCAGACCTGACCGGCAGGGGTATACTCATATCCCTCTTTTACGCCATCTGCAAAGCCGATGCCGGTGATACGCCCCCAGTGATCCACATCATAGGAGATGGGATTCCGATTGCCGTCCACAATACCAATAATTTGTCCTCTGGCATTATACTCATACTGCTGAACGGTACGCTGACTGTTCCCTGATGACTGGCTGACGGCGGCATTCTGCGCCATAGCCTCGCCACACGCGGAACTGTCTCCTGCACTTCCATTCCATTTTCCGTCTCCGAAACGCCGTACATCCTTGATCTTGCCGTCCAGCCCATAGGAATACGCTGTCTGATTCCCAAACGGATCTTTCTGCATGACAGGCTGATTCTGCAGGTTGTAGGAAAGCTCCTGCACTGTCTCTCCCAGTGCATTTGTGACGCGGACACGGTTGCCGCGGCTGTCATAGGCATAGGTTGTCCCTGCGCCGTCGTCACTCTCAAACTCATAGGCATAAGGGCTGATTGCCTTGGACAGTTTATCATTTCGGTCATAGAGGTAACGCATGACTGCACCGCTGGGATTTGTCCTGCGGGTCAGACGGTCTTTGAGGTCATAACGGAAGCCCATCTTCAGACACTCCCCGTCTGTGCCAAGAATTGTACGCTTCACTACATTACCGGCTTCGTCATAGGCATACTGCACCCGTCTGTCGATGCCGCTCTTTCTGTCCATGACACGTTCTTCAGTCAGTCGGTCATCCGCATCATATTCCCTGCGGATTACAAAGCCCTTCGGCGTGGTGATTTTAATAAGATTTCCGTTTGCGTCATAAGTGTATTTCGTGACAGCAGACTGCACCGAGCCGTTCCCCTGGATTTCTTCTGTCTTTTGTATCCGCCAGCCGTTCTTATTATATGCATAGTGAACAACGCTTCGGATATTTTCCTCTATGACACGCTCTTCCAGCGTCACGTTTCCCAAGCAGTCATAATCATAGCGCATCTGTGCCCCGAAGTCATCCTGCACCAGAGTCAGATGGTTATTCCGGTCGTAGGAAAAATGGATAGAATGCCAGCTTTCCGGCTCCCCATCTTTCTCCACTTCCTGCTGCCCGTATGCTTCCTCCACTTTGTTGCCCTGGGCATCATAAGAATAGGCAATCACACGGTAGCAGACCGCATCTCCTTCCTTACGAACACTGATCTGCTCCCGAATCTTCCAGCCCAGACCATTGTATGTATAGAGGTTTTCTTTCCCCTCACCGTCCACTTCCCGGGTGATCTGTCCGTGGCCGTTGTACTCGTAAGTATGCAGGACATTCCCGTCGGGGTCACAAACCTGAGTCAGGCGGCCGCAGGCATCATGGACATAACGGTATCCGGCACCATCGTCGGCAGCAGCATCATAGGACTCCGGTTGTATCTGCTTTATCATGTTGCCGTCCGCGTCATAGAAACGCCGTTCTATACCACCGTCCGGATAATAAACGCGGATGCAGTTGCCGTCAGTGTCATATTCGTATCTTGTTCCTTCGCCGTCCTCACCTTTTTCCGCATAGCTGACCGGATGGATTTTATTTGTGATCTCCCCGTCAAAGTTTCGGAATACTCTCCGGTGCTCCTGCAGCGGAGATATGGTATCCACCACTCTCTCCAAAAAGTCGCGGCGATACTCGTAGCCTCCTTCTTTCTTTTCCCACTGCACAGGCGGGTAATAGGATGTCAGGTTGCCCATGCGGTCATAGAATTTGTGACTGGTATATCCCTCCCCGTCCGTGCGGCTGGTGACAAAGTTACGGGAATTATATGCCATCTCCACCTTTCCATAGCTGTTACTGATGGACATTCTGCGGCCCACGACGTCATAACCGTAGAAAGTCTCCTCCCCTTTCGGTGTTGTGACGCGGCTGGGATAAGCATGGTTAGAGTCGTACTCCTTCAGCGTCTCGTTTCCGAGGGCATCCCGCTCCACAATGCACCTTCCCATGGAATCATACTCTTTGGCAGTCTCACGCCATTTCAAATCAGACAGTTTCTCCCGAACCAATATCTGATTGTGGGCATTATCATAGGCATACTGTGTCTCCCTGCCATCCGTGTCCCATGTACGGATCAGGTCATGGTTCCCATCATATTCATGGCGCACTTCGTAACCGTCCGGAGATTTTTCCAGGACAGTCCGCCCAAAAGTGTCATACTCCCATTCCCTTTTGAGCCCCAACCGGCTGACCTCTCCGGTCTTCATATTGTCGTCAGAGTATTCGTATACCTCACAGGTGCCATCATCATAAATGGTCTGCTCTTTCAGAAGCTGGTCATTATACGCATAGATTTCCGTCTTACCGTTCTCACTGTAGTAGATCGTATTTCTGCGGTTTGCATCGTCATAGGTAAAGGTCTGGTATATCCCACTGGTAAAGCCCTGACGGGTGATCCTGCCTTTCTCATCATATTTGTTTTCAATATAACGGCTGCCGTTCTGGTCGGTGACAGATATGATATGCCCGTTCTCATCATACTCATAATGGGTGATCCCCTCATCCGTATGTACAACATCCACCAGGTATTCACCCGCATAGCGGTACTGGGTCCTGCGCCCGATCTCATCTGTAACCTGCAGGATGCGTCCACCCTGACATTCTACCTCCAGAACGTTGCCAAGGGGTGTTGTGATGCGCTGAAGCCCTTCCTCATTATAGGAAAACATTAATTTTAAGTGATTCGGATATTCCACATAAGAGAGCTTCCCCTGTCTGTCATAGACGCAAAGGGTATGATCCACCACATCTGTGAGCAGGAATACTTCCTGCTCCGGACATCCGGCGTCTTCCCGCGCGGCCAGGCAAAAACGGGATGTCCCCCTGCACTGGTTCACCCAGACATCCCCCTGCTTTTCAAAGCACACGGAATGTCCTGTGATAGTCTCCATATGAACACGGATGTTTTCTGTATCCTGTGTGTCCCTATAAATTCTGCTGGCATAGGGGAAACTCCATCCCTTTCCAAACACAGAGTCTTTCACGCCCGTAGAATAATAGGATCTTTCCAGCTTCCATGACAGAGGCAGGCTCGACAGAAGGAAGTCCGTAGCATGGATCAGATAGGTTCCCGTGACCGCATCCACCGGGTCGGCGATAAAGGCGGCAAGCGTGTTTGCAAAGGCGTTTCTCCCAAGGCTGTCCCATAAATCAAACGGCTGCCCCATCAGACTGCTGAGTCCCCAGTCCATTCCCGTATCTACAAATGTACCTACCACTACCTGTGTGAGTTTCTTCACGGTAGAATTATCGATATTCAGCTTCCCCATAATACTGTCTGTTATACCGGATCCGATGAATCCCTGAACAGCTCCAAGCCCAATGTTGAACGCTATGGTTGAGAAACTTACCTTCCCTGTCTCCACATATTGGTTGTAGACAGCACTGATCACATTGCCACCCATTTGGACGACTGATTTTAATTGCTTCAATTCCTTGCTGCCGCAGACCAAACGCCCAAATTTCGCTGTGCCGGAAATATTTCCTATTGCCTTCCCCGACACAACACCGAAGGCAATATCCACACCTGTCTTGATGACATTATAGAGAATTTTATTCCCATGGCACACATCATCGCGCAGAAAGTTATGCCCCTCGTCCAGATTTCCGCTCTGTGATTTGTTGACATTATCGATGCCCTCCCCGATATCCGAGACGGCAATACCGATTGAAGCGGCTCCCAGTCCGTATGTCGCAAGCATCATAGGACCAAACACTGCGGCCGCGCCGCCTCCTGTTGCAACTGTCAGCACAACGGCTACCGCAACCGTGGCAACAACAGCGGCAATCTTCCCAAGTCCTCTTAATATCTGCTTGCGGCCCTCTTCATACTTTTCCACCAGCTTATTCGCCGCATTATCGTTAATCTGAGTTCTTGCCTCTTCATCGTTTATGGTCACATTATCAATAAGCTCTTGAAGCGTCGGGTTATCTGCAGGTGTTGTATCTGTAGCCTCCATTTTGACAAAGGCTGCAATGATCTTTGCCTCCTCCGTCAGTTCAATCCTTGTTCCTGTCTCACCTATCTGAAAAGTCAGGGTTCCTGCCTCCAATGCCAGCTGTTTGGCAGGGCTTCCTCCCTCCTCCATGGCCTCTCCCAGGGAAAGAGTTTTTTCTGTGGTTATTTCAATATTTTTTCCCGTAATCTCCACAAGCCCGTTTACATCCATGGACACTTTGGTTTCGTTCTCCTGATCTGCAGACATGGATGCAAACTCCGGGGCCAGCAGCAGCTCCGCCCCATTCACATTTGAAAAAGATTTGAAGTCCGGTTTCTGTGCATAGCCCGCAGAACCGCCGGATGCCTGCGTCCCTTCTGTACGGACTGCATGAACCGCTACAGCATCCTTTTCATCGTCACTGGGGAAATAAATATGCACCTGGCTTCCCACTTCAGGCATACAGTAAATAAAGCTGCTCTCTATGGCATATGTAAAGTACCTGATGTGAGGAGACGTGTCATATACAGGGTCAATATGAAAATGCACCTTCACACAATTCCCGGAACGTTCTTTTACGGTAGCAGGGATACTCATCCCGAAAATATGCGGATTCTTTCTGGGCGGACACACTACCCCCTTTTCCCGATTGAGCTGATAAGAGCGCACTAACTCGCCGTCTATCGTGCAATACCGTATATTAGTAACAATCGTGCTGATCCCTTTGAAACGCACCTTTTGACCCAGGCTGAAATTGCGGCCTGTAGTCACTTCCCAGCCCATATGCTCCTGTGACAGAATACCCAGCATACATCCGATACGATAATACTTATCCATGTCCTTGGTTTCCTGATAGTCTTCTCCATCCAGGACATACTCTTCCCCAAGATCAGGGATGCCAAAATAAGCTCGTCCATGGTCGGAACAACAGTCCGGCACCAGGAATGTACCAAAACAGCTGGCAAGACGCGCAAGGAAATCCCAGTCACTCTCTTCGTACTGCAGCAAAAAGTCCGAAATCACGGCGCCTTTGGTTACACAATCCTTAATCTCGGCATTCGGCTGGTTTTCGAGCACCTTATCCATGACCTGTTTATAGGTTGCATCCAAATTCAGGAAGCTTTGGCTTACCGGCACAAGGTCCCACTCCATCGTATAAGAAAGCGCTTTTAAGTTCAGACAGCATAATCCTCTGTCCTTCACCATTTTGGCATCAATTATTTTACCGGCAAACATAAGTTCCTCTTGGCCGTTCTCATAAACCTCAATTCCATCATTATCTGCCAGTCCATGAATCGCGGATTCAATCTTCTCTTCCTCCGCAATCAATGCAAGCTCTACAGATACATGTTTATTAAAAGATGCCTCCATCTTAAACTCTTCTACACTGACCAATCCCTCCAAAGGGATTCTGATTTTGAGTCCCTGATAAGTAAGCTCCATCATATCCTCCTATTCCGGCTGCCCTGACAGCAGTATAGTAACCAGCCCACCATAAATACATCTCACACTGCACTTGCGCAACAGCACAGGTTTCCCGTTTATAAATACCTTTTTATGTCCGAATCTCCATTCTGCATCTGCCGGAAAACATTCCTTGCATTCTCCCACACACTGTTCCAGCAGACTGTCCGATACTTCAATATGCCCGTCGCCGCAGAAGAGATCGATGACCCAGTTAAAAAATCCACCTTTACTCCTTTTTTCCTTGATCTCCTCATTTGCCTTACGGGCCGCTTCTTCTGCAGCTGCAATCAGAGAAGGGTTTTCCTTACTCTTACAGCCTCCAAAATTGATTATATTTTCATCAAGAATGGTATCACTCGTTATCATTTGCGGGATTTGACGGGTCTTTACGCCATGAGTGGGACCTAATGCAAGATAACTCTCCCTCATACCACAGGAACATTCAACCCGGGCACAGTGTACCACGTAGGTAGTATCCGTATATCGGCTCTTCCGCAGCTGCTCTTTTTTCATCTCCACAAGCTCTGCCGCCACCTGCGCTTTTTTTGCGGCAGCTTCCAAAGCCCCTGCAGCAGCTTTTTCCTCTGCCTTGGCTTCCTCCAACGCCCGCTCTGCCTCCAGCATCTTTTCATAGCTTTCCGGACTGGGATCCTCAAACATATATTGATTCCACGCATCCTCATATGCCTGTTCTGCACTCTTCTTATTTTCCTGCGCCGCAGTTAAGGCATTCCCCGCCTCATAATATTCCATATATGCCCCATTTGCCGTGTTTTCAACATCTGAAAGGGTAGAGCTTGACATAATAGATTCAACCAGTCCCGCTCCTACAGATGTTTCCACATCCCCTGCAGCTCCCTGTGTCACAGTGTCGCCCATCTATTCTACCTCCACTTCTTCAAAACAGACTCCAATCGGCTGACGTCGCAGCAGACTCTCTGCCAATGCCAGACTGACAATTGGATCTTTTCTATGATTTCCCTCCAGCAGGAACAGGTTATGTCTGCCAATCTTCGAATGATCCAAAACCAGTTTTTTCACAGTCCCATTCGGATAATATTCGGTTTTGTCCGAGACGGCATCCACCTGCTCCATGAGAGTATGTACATATTGATATTGCAGAGCATTTCCCTTATGAATTAAAACCACCTCCTGAAAAAAAAGCCCCGGCTCATATGCCTCCAAAATATCCTGAAACCGCTCGTCAAACATCGTCACCGGACACTGCAGGAAATCCCATCTGGCTTCCCTTCCGCTTCCTTTAAGGTACAGTACAACGCTGTCATTTAACCTCTGTGCATCCTGTCTTGAAAACACATGCCTGCCTCCGTTGATGTCAAAATCCCGATACTGGATAGCACAGGGCAGTTCCTTATCCTGCTTAATAAAAAAATATCTCATGCCCGCTCCTCCCTGTATATCTGAATCGTCTGAAGCTGTTCCGCACTGATTTCCAAAAAAGGAATGCTCTCAGCCGGGAAAATAGCTGATGTAAGCTCCGCTCCTGCAAAAGATGTATTTTCAAAACTACAGCTTCTGAAATCCGCTCCGCTCAAATTGCAGCCTTCAAAACGGCACCCGCTAATCTTGCTTTTCGGAAACCGGCTTCCTTCCATGTTACAGTTTTCAAACTTCACATCCTGCACCACACAATCCTCAAAGGTGATAAACCGCATATCCAGATTTTTGGGATCCTTCCCCTGGCATTTTCCCTTGTACCAGTAACTGAACACCATCTTTTCCGGATCATGCGCCGCTTTTTTCAATTCTTCCTTCCAGGCCGAGTCTGACTTTTCCACACGGTCTGTCTGGATCAGAAACTCTGCCCTGTCACGGTATTCCCCCCACTTTAAGAGCCAATAGGGCGAACGGACCACTTTATTAAAAATCCCCTTTTCTTCCCAATCACGCAGACGATAACGGAGAATCTGGCAGATCATGCTGTCCATAAGAGGCAGCTCTTCAAAAAGCAGATTTTGAATATCATAACTGCTGACAGCTCCTCCGTAGCCGCTGTTCGCATCTTCCAGTGCATTGCGCAGACGGTTGAAAGGTTCAAATAGTTCATCCGCATCCACATATGCCTCCGCAGGTTCCTCATCCAAATACCACCGCATATCCAGGCCATGAAGAAAAATACGGTACTTTCCGGCAATTAAGTCTGCCTTCAGCACAGAGATGTACAAAAAACAAACATACTCTTTTTCCTGCTTTTTCATCTGCTCTCCCAAAAAATCCATGCCGCATTTCACCATATTTTCCAAATATCCGGCATGCTCCAGAAGATGCTTTTCCATATTGCTGCGAAAATCCGCTATCTTACCGGATACCGCTTCCCGATAGCTTTGCAAAGCCGTCTCTCTTTCCATCTGCGATCGCCTCCAATACTAATCAAAATTAACCTGGGTTCCTCTGATATAGATATTTCCGCCGTCAAAAGCTATATGCCCGCCATCCAAACTCTGTGCGACAAACTGTTCCGCCACATGAATGTTTAAGTTTTCTTCCGCATGGATGGTCACACTTGTCTCCGCCTCTGCCCTCACCATATTCTGCGCCTGTATTGTCACCTTTCCGTCTGTGTCAATGGCTACCGAAGATGCCTGTTCTCCACAGGAGAGCTTAATTAGATTCGGCGTCAAGGCCAGTTCCTGTCCCGCTTTTGTCCTTAAATACCGGCTGTTTGGATCACTCATCCGGTCTTCGCCGCCCGACTGAGAGGCATCATAATTGCTGACAGCGCTAAGTGCCACGGCCTCCTTTTCCTGTTTGGAGGGAAAATAAATTCGCACATCGTCTCCCTCTTCCGGCATACAATACCAGCCGCTCCCATCCGGAGATGCAGACAGGGTTGAGAACGGGAACCAGTATACTGCCCGTTCCGCATGGTTTTTGTCAATCTCAAGCGCAGCCTGTATCTTAGTACCGGACACATGAACCACCTTTCCTGTCAGTGCCACACCGATCAGATGCATAGGATAGGATGCTGCCTGCTTCAGTCCCTGAGGACTTTGCAGCCCATAAATACCCAGCATCTCCTGATTCTTAAAAATGTATCTGCCGGAATATACCGCCAGCTTTTTTCCCTGTACGGAAACCGTCTCAAACATCCCCAGCAGCTGCTCCGAAGCAATCCGGTAACGGGTAAAATCTGCTGCACGAACATCCCGCCCGTTTGCTTTCAAAAGGTAATAAGTCTCCATATCCTTGTCTATTCCCAGCACATGGTAGGATAATTCTGCCTCGGCAAGTTCCGGCACACCGACATACAATTTCAATTTATCCTGTCGGCTATCCGGCGTAACTGCTAACCCTGTCATGGAAAGTACCCTTTTCAGGAATTTCCAATCCGTTTCTTTATATTGAATATACAGGTTTCCTATCTCCTGATCCGCTCCCGCGCAGATCATATCGCATTGTTCTTTTTCCTTTTCACTGTCTTTGTCTTCATAATAATTCAACACTTCTCTTGCCAGTGCTCTGTACGTCATTTTTGTATTTTGAAAAGAGCGGGAATATTTCGTCCGATCCATAAGCCAGCTCCGGCTTTTCGCTTTGATCTGAACTGTTTTCATCTGTCCCTGTTCTGACATCTGCACATTCGTCACGATACCGGAAAAAAGGATTCTCCCTTCTTTCCCCTTCCCCAGGCATACAGTTACCTCCTGACAGTCCGGCAGTTCATAAATCACATCCTCCCTGTCTGCATAAGCAAGCAGCGTGAGCGTACTGTGTTCCCCTATTTGGGATTCAATCTCACATTCCAGCACTTCGTTTATGGGGAGTCCTGTTACGTTAATATCATGTAAGCTGTACATCGCACACCTCCGTTAATTATTCTCAATGGCAGACGCCTGAATCTGCACTGTGTCGTTGGTCATGCACATACTGCCTCCTGCATCACTGATAATCTGTATCTGTGTCCCTGCCATCACTTCCATTGTTCCTTCCGTGGTAAAGTACACCGTTTCTGCCGCGCTGATCACAATATCCTCATCCGTCCGGATTTCGGCTTTTCCGTCATTTGTCAGGGTGACCGTTCCTTTATCATCTCCCACAGCAAGCTGGATTCCTCCTTCAACAAACCTGATGGATTTGCCGTCCGGCATTGTAATGTCTTTTGCGTCAGGGTTCGCCATAGAACTGTCTTCAGCCGGTGCGGATTCGCCCATAATATTGGCAATCGCATACCCTTCGCTCTCATCATCAGTCGGGAAAAAAATCCGGACGCGATCCCCTTTCTTAGGCATGCAATACCATCCGCTTCCATCTGGAGATGCTGCAACTGTGGAAAACGGAAAAAGATACTGTTTTTTACACTTTTTCAACGCGTCCGTTTCAAGATTAACCTGAACTTTATTTCTCTTTACGCCTGACACTGTTCCGTTGATCGATACTCCGCTGAGATACGGATTATCCTGTACGGGAACGGCAAGCCCCTCCTGAAAGTACAGACTATAACTGTTTACCAAAAGTCCCTGCCGGATGCTTCTGATTATTTTCCCAATATAGAGATCCTGATTATGGAAATGTACTTTTTCACCCAGAGGGAAAAGGTCATACGCCTCCACCTCATAGCATATCTGTCCTTTTAGCGTCTTCCTCACATCTGCCGGTGCCGTATCACGCATCACTTTATAAGGGAGATGATCCCAGTCTGCATCCTCCTCCGTATCCATAAGCCCTGCCCGCAGACAGATGCCGGGCTTTGCGCTGTCGATATAAGCGCGGATGCCATACCTCGATAAAATACGGTTTAAGAACGCCCAATCCGTCTCCTGATACTGAACCATGATCTGCCCCAGTTCTTCATCCGGTATGGAAAACAGAACCTCACTCTGTTCTTTATACGGCTTCATGACCTTTTCCACCAATTGATGGGAAGTGAGCGCCGTATCCTGGAAAGAGCGGTTCTGTGCAAAAAAATCCATCTGATAACTTCCCGTCACAGCCTCCAGACATACTATGCACTGTTTCCCACTGGTTTTTATGTTCATACTGGTGAGAAGACCAAAAAACAGGGGTTCCAGCGTCTTATCCCGCATGACATACAATGCCACACCTGCACTTTCTTCATATAAAAGGTAATCCTTTGCTCCTTCTTCTGCTGCTGCCGTTGCAGATAATCTTCCATGACTTCCCTGTTCTTCCCGGATCGCAAGCTGGAACACTGACATGGCTGTATCTCCCAGCACCAACACAAGCTGCCCATAAGTAATCGCATCCATACTTCCATCGCCTCCTAGCCATTCATTTCCTGTATCACATAAACCATGGCCTCCAAAAGAAGTCCCATTCCCTTGCGCTCCTCCTCAGGACAGTTCAGCACGCCTGCATATAGCCGCTCATCTTTATGAAAACGGAACATAACATTGTACAGCCGCCCCTCCGAGGTAGGCATTGCAAAACAGAAATACTCCATATTTCCCAGGCTTTTCTTACGCTCAGGTTTCATGACCCAATGCATTTCTTTGAATCTCTCCCTTGTCTGCGCAATCCAATCATCCATGGACTGTGCCATCTTCTTGCAGGGTGTGCTTGACAGGGAAAAAGCAACTTTTCTCTTATTGCCGGCCAGAAGCACAGCTTCCGGTTCATCATCCTCCACTTCGAAAAAGTTTTTAATATATGGAATCATGATCTTCCCGTCCAGCAGACACCTCGTTTCAAACTCAAGAGGCAGAGTATACAGCATCTGGTGCCCGCTTCGAATTCCTTCTATCAGCTCCTCCAGCGTATAGGTGATCCGCTCCTTGGGATCATACTGCTTCCGCACACGTTCCCGTTCTTCCGCCTCTTCCCGTTCCCAGTATTCCTTTATGAACCGTGCTATGGATAAATCCATTTCTTTTTCCATATCTGCTGCCTCCTTCTTTCACTTTATAACATGAGCAACGTTCCCTCTTTCTCCCTGGATCTTTCCGGTTCTTTTTCCCTGCTGCCGCTCTCCCGCAGAATGCGTTTTAATGCGCTATATACCTGTATATTTGTATATTCCCTGTCCTGTCCCAGCCTTGCATTGAGATAGGCGCGGACTGCCTCGTAAGGCATAGCCTCCGTCAACTGCAGACAGCTGAGGCAGAAAGCGCTGTCCCAGGGATTGTTCACATGGTTTCTCAACAGTTCCTTAGCAAAGCTCTTTAATATACGCGGCCAGATACCGGAATGCTTCGGGGCTGCATAGGGCGCATGGATACGGTTTACTGTGTCGAATTCTGTCTCATAATCATAAAAATCCACGTACTCCGACCGGAGCCTCGCTCCGGGCTGAAGCTTAAACCGCGCAAGCTCCAGTTCCTGTTCTGCATCCGGTTCCTGCCCATCCACGATCACCTGTGAAAAGAATTCCTCTCCCCCTGCCCCGATAGCTTTATCCCAGAAATGTACTTTCACATACACCGGTTCTCCTTCCGCCCTATACGGGATGGGATATGGCTTGTCTAAAAAGTAAGGCACGCTTTTGTAATACAATATCCCCGGCAGGATCGTCAGTCCTGTCCCGGTTCCCTTAATATCGCATCCTGTCAGGATTCCGTCACTGTAACCCTGATACTGCAGATCAAACAGCTCTCTGGGGAAATCCCGAAGATTATCAAGCATCTCCTTTTTCAAGAGCCTTTTCGCTTCAAAGACCGGATATGTATTCTGAAACATTTTTTACCTCCCGCACAGGTCTTATCCAAACATTTTAGCCTCAGCAGATGGCAATCCCGTCAATCTGCATGGTCTCATCCACTCCGATAATGCCGAAATGATACTCATAAAAAATCTCTACATGATAACGAATATCCAAAAATGTATCTATCAGAAATTGGATTCTCTGTTCCAGCTTCCTCTCCCTTTTCAATCCCGTATAGATCAGGATTTCATCCGGATATTCATTGTTGTGATAAACGATGCTGTCCGCAACCAGACCGTGAACCATATCCAGAAAGACCGGCAATGCGCTCCCTGCCCGGAAACTGTTTAGCCATCCCCCCAGCAGCTTTTCCCTGTCCGCCCTGTTCATGGACAGGAACACATCCCTTGCCGTCTCTCCAAAGCCATTCGCCAGAATCTCTTTCGCCAGAAGCCTCTTATGGTAATCTTCTCTTGTCAGGCCCCTCCGAATATCATTCTGGGCCAGCATGTGCAGGCTTAAGTTTGTCAGGCTTTCCCGCAGGGCGGGAAAATCTGTCTGATCCGGCGGGAACATCTCATGAAAGATGTCATAAAAGCGATAATAGGTGTTTACCCCTATGCTGATATCCTGTTCGTCTTCGTCCAGCCACGTCTGGTTGAGGCAGGGCAGCGACAGCTCCATATATCCGCTCCCCGAAGGTGCATGGACAAAGCGGAGCTTTTTTTCCGAAATTCCTTCCTCCTCTGCCGCCAGCAGCACTTCCCAAAGATACCTCATAGCAACACTCCCCCGCAGTCATACTCCGGATAGATTCTCTGCACTTCGGACACAAGAAAGCTCAGGATGTCCCGCTGCAGCCAGTCCAGCTTCTGCCCCGGCCGGAAATACAGGATCAGCTTCTTCTGCGCTGTTTTGTCCCTGATCTCGTCCTGCACAAAGAAATTCATGGAATAATTCTCCCGCCTTCCCGGAAAGCCGTCTTCCACCCGGCAGTCCTCATAACTTACATAGTCCTCCAGTCCCAGCCCCCTGATAAAATGCACCAATTCCGTTTTTGTCCGTATGTGCTGGTTCCACTTCCGCTGGTATTTTTCTGAAAAGCTCTCTTCCCGTCCGTTTCCCATAATGGGGAAAGTATAGCGGTCAATCCTTTGCTCCGCGGAAGAACGTATCTGATAAATGCTCCATTTTTTTGCTTCTCCGGTCTCACACACAATCTTTAGTCTCTCACCGCTCTGGCTGATGCTGTGTATGTTCCTGTCATTCTCCACCAGATAAGCATGTTCTGTACCCTGCTGACGCAGGGAAATGTTATGTTCAAAATTCCGGTGATCCTCGCAGGGAGTCGGGAAGCCCACACTGTCCAATGCAAGTTTCTGAATGTTCCACACCGGAATGACATCCTTCTGAATGATCTTGCTGTATTCCCCAAACTGAATAGTCACCTGCTTTATTTTTTCCCCTCCGGTAATACCCTCCGGGAGTCCTGTGACGATCATATCCGCCATTTTGTACAGATAGGGCGCGTTGACAGTCTGCCAGGGAATACCGTTTCTGGTAAACAGAAGGTACAGGTATGCTATCTTTTCCAGATACTCCCTGTTTTCCCGCAGGCGAACCTCAACCTTCCACTCCTGTGCAGGTTCCTCCGTCTCGATCACTCCTTCGAATACAGGCTTTGCCTCCAACAGTCTCTGCAGCTCCAGATAGTCGCAGCGGAGCATGACTTTCATCAGCGGAAACGCTCCCTCCTCCGTCACTGCTCTCAGAATCTCCTTCATGTCATAAAGATTCCCGGCCAGATCCCGCTCTTCCATGGGAAACAGCAGATGATGGGATTCATCAAAAAATTCTCTTTCGATAATTCCCGTCTTGATATGATAGCGGTTTTTATCATAATCCAGCTCTTCCTTTACACGGCGCTCCAATTCCTCGTACATCTTTAGATTTGTATCATATAAGGACAGAAATACACCTTCCATCAGTTCCTTGAAAGCGACCCTCTCCTCCAGACCGACAATGGACTGTATTTCCTTTTGGATCATCTCTTTCATTGTTTCTATGTCATTTTCCCGCTCTGACCGCCCCATGACGCATCTCCTACTTTCTTCCGTCAAAGAAATTCAATTCCCAGGTGTCATCTTCAAAATCAAAGAAGGTTTCCTCACCTTTATACAAAATCTCCCGATCCCGCAGAACCGGCAGGACCACAAATCCCCACCGCTCCCTGGAAATCCATACAAAGAACTTCATCTCTCCTTCTACGATAATGTCTGTCTCCTCCTGAATGACGGTCCCCTCATAGGCCTCGTCAATCTCCTTCTGGGTGGTCTTCTCGAACCTGGCGGTATCATAGGCAAAATAATATGTCCTGAGCCGTTTTCCCTGTTCGTCATTCAGATACAGATCCAGCTGGTTCCCGATGTGGAAGCGGGAAATATACCCGATATGGTCTTCCGCATCCAGACTCTTGATGAGAATTTTTTCTTTATTTTCATGGGTGTATGCCATGATCTCATAAGGCAGGCTGCCCACCCTGTAATGTTCATTCACCTTCATGTATCCCAGCTTGCAGTTCATAAAGTAGGCAAGGGCACCCTCCAGACAGCACATTTTAAGCTCCGTCCCGGCCTCGTCCCGTCTGATTCCCTGAATCCTTTTCCCCGGAACATACTGTTTGAGCGCCTCTAAAAACAGCCTGGACTTGCAGGATTGTCCTGTCAGCTTGATCATCTCGTATTCCCCAAGCTGGCCCTTTTCAAATTTTGAATCCAGAAAACGTTCCATCAGCCCATAAATCTCCGGCCTCAGGAGTTCCTCTATCTCATGCAGATACAGGCATATCTCCGCCCGCCGGGAAATGTTTTCAAACCGCCGGGCAGCGTCTCCGTCCCGCCCTTCTCCGCAAACGGACAATTTCCATTTATCCAGAAAAATGTCATCCCCCTTATCAGTGGATATTTTCAGTTCGTAACAAAATCCGGCCTGAAAGAACATCTTCTTGATCTGTTCCGCCAATTCAAAAAGATAGTAATAATTATTTTTAACAAAGAAGTAATGCTCTCTGCTTCTTCCCTCATACTCCTTAAACCGGGTGGGCAGCCATTTTTCTGCCAGAAGATAGCGCCTTTCCAGCTCCTCATAGGCAGCCTTCCCTTCCTCGGCGCTTCCTATGGACAAGGGCTCCTTCGCCAGAAATCCCAGTTCCTCCGCAAGACGCAGCTTTAACAGCTGAAAGATGCGGTAGGTCAGGTTATTTCCTCCCAGATTTGTGTCGCCGTTTTCATACCGGGTTTCCAGATCGATGATATAGGACACCCTGTTGTTCTCAATACAGAACCGACCCGAGGTTAAATCCGTGGTTCCCCCGCCGCAGTCGATGACAAGGGCATGATACCAGCGGCGTTCCTCATATCCCTTTGCCCGGATCATGCTGTGGATGCTGTGAAACAGGACGGCCATTCCCTCGTCCAGTTCGCAGTTTACGGTATATTCCGGAAGCAGGTCCTTGAACAGCCTGCGGAATTTCTCTTTCTGCCGTATGGGTGCCAGGAGCTGGATATTTGTAAAACTGCACTTAAACTGCTGACGTGCCATTTCCAGAAGATGATCCAGGTAAACCCGGAGCATGTCCTTTCTGGGAAACTGATATTTATACCCGCTTTTTAATATGACGCTCTCCACACGGTCGGCATCACTGATCCAGCGCTTAATATCATAGAAAACGGCAGCGTCTTCATCCCGGTAATTCTGTCTGATCATTTCCTGCGCATCGCAGCCAAACAGGAATTCCGTCTCTCCCCCCTCTTTCTCCCGCACACCGATCATGCTGGGAATAATGGTCTTTCCCCTTGCCGTAGCGATCTGTACGCTCCCGTCCTCCAGACAGATGCCCATGGTAGTATTAGAGCTTCCGAAGTCTATCACCAGCGGTAAGTCCGCCTGCGGAATCTGCCTTTCCACAACGTCCAGAAGAGGAATCCGGACAGCCTCCGTATGCCCCGGAACGGAGACATGATTCCCGTAATAACAATCGTAAAGGAATTCAGAAACTGTCTCATTGGGAAAATACAGGACAGAATACTGATGCTTTTCCAACGGGTCTACCGGCATACCTTTTCCCTTAAAGAGATATGCAGCATCCTCCGCCTCTTCAATGTAAAAACAGGTATAGACCCTGAGTGCTTCGTCCACCAGCAGAAGATTTCCGCAGCAGAGTTTTTCATCCGACTTTACCTGATAGCCGTCCAGTTCATTCATCTCCGTATCATGATAAATAGTGAGCGTTCCCGGTATATTCACTTCCGGCTCCTCCAGAAAGCGGATTTCCTGATCGTCCAAAAACGCCTGAATCCGCTCCAGTCCGCCTTCACAGAATTCTTTGATATGCCGGTATTCCTTCTGCCCCCGAAACCGCATGATCAGGCGGATCAGTCCGTCCTTGTCTTCGTTTTTGGCAGAGGAAACCACCAGACGTTCCTTTCTGCAGATTTCCCGCAGATGAAACGTGGTCATTTTTTCCAGCTCACTCTGTCTGTAGGTATGTTGCTCCTCCTCTTCCCGACCGGGGTTTAGGGTATAAGTATACTTGCTCATGCCTCCTGCTCCCATCTGTGTACTCGCCGCACATCCCTATTGAGATTGCTGCTCCTGCCCGGCTGCGGCAATTTCCGCCGCTTTGGCATCCCTTGCGGCAATTCCTGCCTGAGCCGCCGCTATCTTAGGCTTAATCCCGGCTGCCATTTCCTTCATTTCCAGGCGATTGTAAATCGTCTGAGCTGCCTGATAGAATGTAATAGCGCTTTCATAGCTGCCTTCCGCAAGCAGTTCATTTCCCTTATTTTCAAGATCAATGGCATTCTGTTGATCGTTTGCCTTCTGTTCATTATCCAAAGCCCTGCTTGCCGCCTCCGCCTCTATCTGTTCACGAAGACGTGCTTCCGCCTCCATCTGCTCTTTTTCCAGCTCCTCCTCTGCTGCCATCTGCAGCTCCAGTGCTTCCTTCTTTCCATCCATAAAGTAAAGCGCTGCCGCTCTCTCTTTTGCGTTTTTATATAGCTCAATGGCGCCCTTCAGATTGCCGTATTCCTGCTTTCTCTCTCCCTGGGCGATCAGATCAAACACTTCTATGTACCCTTCTGTGCGCGCTAATTGATCTTCAATATATGTCAGTCCCACATTTCCCGCATCTGCCGCCATCTGCCGGGCAGTCAGATACAGGTCCTGAGCCTTTTGATATTCCTCCTCGCTCAATGCCTCATCTGCCAGAATCACCTGCTCCGCAAGCTTTATATACATATCCGCTTCTTCGTACTCCGGTTTCCGGTGCAGGCTGTCAGCCAGCTTTTTGGCCTCCCCGTATTCCTCTTTCGCCTTTTGATAGTTATTGTATGTAAAGTACTCCTCTCCGCTCTCCATAGACTGAAGCATGGATTCCGCCTTTTTCCGGATACTGCGTTGTCTCAGGAACAATGTCACGGATACTGTGACGATCACCAGCAGCACCGGCAGTACAATAAGCAACACCTTTTTGAGGGATACGGGCTTTTTGGGTGACTGATACACCTTGTTTACGGCGGTCACTGCCATGGAGTAATTGTCAATGCTCCTGCTGTTCTGCTCCTTCAGGATAAGGTCTTCCGTCTGTTCTAAAATATCCTTTGTCTCTTTGGCGTCGTTGACGATCTGAAGAAATTCCCGTTCCTCACACTGCTCCCAAACGCCTCTTGTAAGCTGTATAAAAAGGTCTCCGGCCTCCAGCTTTTTCTTTCGGGAAATCTGTATCTCCGGTTTTCCCCGCTCTCCCAGAAAGGAATATAAATTATTGCGCTCCTCATGGCGCGCGGCCTCGTCCAGGATGACACGCTCCTGCTCCACAAGGTTCTGCGTCAGTGACTGGTCCAAAGTCTGTTCCAGAATCCGTGCATTTCTGATCAGGTACAGGCGGCTGTTTCCCACATGGCAGTAACGGAGTTTCCTGTAATCGGTCACGGCCACCACAACTGCAACCTTCAGGTGCATCCCGCCCCTTTGATGCAGAAGCTCTGCATGGGCTCTCCGCATATATCGCCTGAGGGCTGATCTGCCCATGGTAGGCGCTTCCGTAAAGTCCCGGATGATACTGTCAACCACCAGTCTTGCACTGTTTACAGACGGCTCATCATCCAGACTGTCTGCCAGCACATAGCAGGCGAAGTCGTCCATTTCCACATATCCGAAATAATCCCTGTTGGATAGCTTCTGCCCTTCCTCTGACATATGGAATGTCTGGAATTCAGAATTGATTCTTCTCATTTAAGCCTCCAGCCTCTGTATCAATATGACGCTTCCGTTGTCCCCCTGGGGATTATTTTTTTGCTCTGCCGCGTGAACCATGCGTTCCGCCAGCTCCTGTGAAGAAGCGGTGTCGATCAAAATATCCTCTGTTTCACTCCAGGACAGTTCCTCAAAAATACCTTTGCTCGTAAGCAGCACTTTATCGCCCCTTTTCAGCAATATGGGCTGCTCGCATACCTCAATTTCGTGGAACCCGTCCTTCCCCAGATAATTCCAAACCCTTTTCTCCTCCATACTCCAGAGCGTTTCCTGTCTGGAAAGCTTTCCGTCTTCATAAGCCCGGGCTGCCAGAACATCTATTGTCTGCCCCTTGCTCAGCGGGATGATCTCTTCCCCCCGCATAACCGCAATTCGAATATCCCCTGCCACTGCATAGTACAGGTGGCTGCGGTTCAAAAACGCCGCCCCTACGCTTGCACCGCCTCTGCGCTCTCCCGCCGTCCTCTGGATGCGCTTGTTCGCTTCCAAAAAGACAGATTTGAAAAAATAAACAGGGTCATTTAACTCATGATATGGTTCAAAACGGTCAAGAATCGTATCTACCGCTATCTGCGCACAGACCGTGCCGGTATTTGCGCTGCCGATCCCATCCGCCAGCACTGCCATTGTCCCGGCCCTGTTCGACCAGACTTGCGCAATATCCGCCTGAACCTGGCGGCTGCCCGTGGTCTGGGCTATTCCTGCTCCGGACGTTTTCTTCCCGGCGCAGGGCTTATCATCCCACCCAAACAGACAGCGGCAGAAAACTAATATGACGTACAGGGTGCTTAGCCCAAGCAGGATCGTCATATCGCCTGTCATTTCAAATCCCCCCATGAGAAATTCTTACCGCACAGGGGTACAAACAGAAATCTGCTTTGTCCCAGACTGATGACATCATACGGATTCAGCTCCGTCGGCACATATACCGGCTTTTCGTTCAAATATGCGATCCCTGCGGAATCTCCGGGAAGGATCATGGTATTCAGATTCTTGGGGTCATATACGATAATGGTATGATTTTTGCGGTTGATATCGTTGTCCCCCAAAATCTGGACATCCATATCATCCCCCCGGCCGACAAAATTCTTCCCTTCGTGAATCTTGTAATCCGTACCCACTCTTGCCCCTTCAATGCAGATGATCCAGCCGCACACGGGACGTACCGTTTCTTCCAGAATCTCCACGGGGGGCTCAAAGCCCAGGGGTTTTTCCGCAAAGGCCTCATCTTGCGTTTTCATGTTGCAGTACGGACATATCTTCCCATAACGTCTCGGATTATAAATGTGTCCATTCGGACATTTAGCCAAACCCATTTTTCTTTTCTCCTGTCTTTTCTGATACAGAGCGCGCCTGTATCCGCTTAATCTATCCGTACATTTACATCACGTTAAAAGAAGTTTCGTATTCGCGATGTAAAGAATATCTCCTGCCACAACTTTGCATGGACGATGAATCACTCTGTAGCATTCTCCGTCTTCCACTTTTCTTACCTTTACGCCGTTTTGGGAGCCAAGATCTTCCACATACCACTGATCCAGGCAGAAATTCAGCACGGCATGCTGAAAATCAATAAAACTGCTGTACTCACAATCCGACAGGTCAATATCCAACTCCTGATCCTGTCCGGCTTTTCCGATGATCTGAGACACCTTTCCCTGCAGATCCCATGACCTGACAGGCTTTCCGTCTTCGTCCAGCAGGATCAGTCTCTGTATTCCCTGCGTCAGAGACACCTCCGGCCCGGGTGACAGGATTTCTTCACTTTTTCCGTTACATAAAAAGAAGAGATCGAACAGTATCCATGCCAGCACGATTATTATCACAGCCAGAAATACAGGCGTAATGCGCCATGTCCTAATTACCTTCAAAACATAGTAAATAAGGAATATTCCGCAAAAAATGATCAGAACATCTATAATCTGCTTAACTCTTTTTTTTGCTTCCTGACGCATCTCTCTTTCCCGCCTCCTGCATACTTCCTGTTCCGAAAAAGGCTGCAAACATTTCCTCGGGTCTGACAGGTCCTTCTGCCTTTTTTGCCCCCTGATCCCGGTAGGTTTCCATCCCTTTGCCCGGCTGAAATCCGAAAAACCGTTCGAACCGCCCCATATCCGGCTTTCTTTCTTCAAACGGCTCTGTACTGTTTTTCTGCTTCCTCCCTGTGTCAAAAGCGCTTCGGGAGTTCTTCAGACACTCTGCGTCATATTTTTTGCGGCGCTCTTCATTTTCCAGACACCCATAGGCTTCCTGAATCTGATACATACGGTCCTGTTTCGCCTTGTCATTCTTTACCACGTCCGGATGATATTGCTTTGCCAGTTTACGATATGCTTTTTTAATCTCCTCCGGCGATGCCTGTCTGTCCACGCCCAGTATTTTATAATAATCTTTCATCTGCCGCCGCCTGTCAGCTTACTTGTCAAGAGGGACCGCCCGCAAGCAGGCAGCCCCCTTTTTGCATTTCCGCCAATTAAGTAAGGCTGTATCCGCCTTCTACCGATACCTGTGCCATCTTGTCTTTTTTCTGCTTCATGACCAGCGTAAAGGTGCCGATGCCTTCCACATCCCCGTAGTTTTCCCTGTAATCCACAACGAAAGCATTGGGGTATGTATACTTGCGAACCACCTGTGAGGCTGCGATCACCTCTACGGTGACTTTGCGGTAGCAGTCGGAATTCTCCGCCGGAACCAGTGCCCACAGGCCAAGCTGCTTTGTCCCGTCAAAAGGATCCCCGTCCACAGCGGTCAGAATCTTTCCGGTAACAGTTACAGTGCTCCCCAGATCCGTAGACCTTGCGTTGCTGTCCTGCGGAATGTCGGTGCTGACTTTCACGCCCGTAATGCTCGTTGTTCCCAATTCAATTGTGGTATTTCCCTCCACCTTTAATGTAAATCCCATAGTAGTTCTCCTTTCATGTGCTGTACTTATTTTTTAGCTGTTGCCAGGCTGCCGTCTATTCTCCGCTGAAGCCGCCTTCAAATTTGAGGCTGCTCATCTTATCCTTCTTCTGCTTGATCAGAAGGCGGAATGTCCCTGCGCCGGTTTCATCCGTAAAGTCCTCTTCATATCCCACCACGAAAGCGTTTGGAATGGTGATCTGACGCACAATCTGAGATGCGCTCACTACATCGATCTGAACCTTCCGGTAACAGTCAGCCTTTTCCGCCGCGATCAGAGACCACTTTGCAAGCTTGCTCGTGTCATCTGCCGCCTCCCCGTTTACGGCCGCCAGGATTTTACCCTCGATCAATACTGTAGAACCCAGATCCGTTGATCTGGCATTGGAGTCATGAGGAATATCAGCCCCAAACTTAATGCCGGTGATGCTCGTCTCCCTTAACTTGACAGACTCGCTTCCTTCAATGCTCAATCGTACTCCCATTTTTGTTTCCTCCTTCTTTTTTACTGTACAAAAGTACGGGATTATTCATTTCCAGCTTTTCTTGTAAGCTGTACTTTCAAATTTTTAGTTGTGTTGGCAAATGTCACCAGCACTTCACAGACTCCGTTTTTCTCATCAATGCTGTAGTCCAGTTCATCTCCATCCTGAAGAATGGAATTGACATACTGCCTGTCCCCGTCCCATCTGCTCTTTTGGCTGCTGGGATTATTGCTGAAAAACGTCAGTATCTTATCCTGCTTGAAGTCTCCGCTGTAAAACCGGAGCATCCGTTCAATATAAGTAACTACCAGTGTCTTGTATATAGGCTCAAATTCGTTTCCGTTACTCAACAGGTTGCGCGCCTTATATACCGTTATGTTCTTAATGTTCTGCCCTTTGTATTGCGCATTGTCCGACGAAAATACAAATCCAAAACCGGTTCGGTTGATGGAATTTTTGATGGCATTGGTAAATCCTGAGATTTCCTTCGTCATACTGGTAGTTGCCAAAAGCGCGTTGTCATTGGCTTCCACATCAAACCGCACGCCCGGATATTCCATGCTGGTGTTTTTAAAACGCTGTTTCAGGTATTCCGGGCACTGCCATGCTGCCACAATTCCTGCCGCTTCATAAGCCGCTCCTACATAAATGCCTTCCAGCCACATCTTCATAACATCATCCTTCTCTGCGGAGAGGGATACGTTTCCATCCTCATCCATGACCATCCGCTTATCCAGCACCAGACCCGACTTATCCTTGGGGATGATGGTGGCATTCGGAATGCAGGGTACGGCAAACTCGCTGTATGCCTTTTTCATAAGCGGCGCACACTTTTCTTTATAAATGTTGATGCCCTCTGTGGCGACATAGTTGAACGTTGAATCTTCGCCGGAGCAGAAACTGAAGAATGTAGTGATCCTGTATGGCTCCAGCGCATTCATCAAAGCTGCCACATTTTCCATGGAATTATTTCCGCGCTTTTCTTCCTGTTTGTTTCCGGCGAAACGGATTCTCTGCAGTCTGCCTCCCTCCGTCTGGTTCAGCTCCACATCCGGTACGATTCCAAACCAGATTGTATTCTCAAACTCATTTTTGTCATTGGTCGTATTCAGATAGGCAATCAGCCGGGGCAGGTTGCTCGCCTTTACCATCATCTCCAGCGGCAGGTTCGTGATCAGCAGTTTAGGCTGCATTCCTTTTTCCTTGACCTGATACTGATCGAAAAAGGTCTTAACGCCCAGCATCCTCTCCACCAGAGGCTTGACTACCTTCACGAAGTCATCCTTGCTCTTCTTATAAAACTCCAGATAGCTGTTATAATTACGTACCTCCAGTTCCCGGTTGACACTGCTCTCCATGGTGGAACTCAACGGACAGAAGGTCCGCACCACCAAATCCCTTACATAATCGGACTGATTTTCATTTAATGCATCATAGTCCTCTTTGAATGTCTCCATCAGGCTTGTGTTGACCTGATCATCCACGACTGCAAGCTGGGTGCTCTCTTCCTGTTTCATCTCCAGAATCTTCAATTCACCGTCATCACCCATGCTCAAAAGACCGGCCTTAAATTCTGACTGTCCCTGTCCGGCTTCGTTATCTCCCAACAGCAGACGGGTCTTAATGTCCTCTATGGCCAGGGGAAGCATGGCAAGAACATTATTATAATTCTGACTTGCCTGCTCAAACTGATAGTTCAGCTTGTCACCCATATCCAGCTTCTTCGGATCTTCCTCATCCAACTCCACATATTTGCCGTAAGTATACTGAATCTCTCTGCGAACCTGACGGATATCATCCATGATTTTCTTGGGTGAGATCATCTCCAGAATATTGCTGAACTGGAAATCCGCATTTGCGACGCCCTGGGCATCTCTGGCGCCCATCAGCGTAGTCAGCATGTTTAAAAGGTCATTGGATTCGTTCAGCGGAATCTCAGTGATACAGTTTTGCGGGATATTTTCCGGTTTTACCAGACTGTACTGGATGCTTCCCGTTGTCGCATCACACCAGGAATACACCACCGGAGTAAACTTTTCCAGGAACTCCTCAAAGCTTGAGACCAGCAATTCTTCGTTGATCTCTTTCATCTTGTCATCATCCAGACTGCTCTTTCCCCGCACATCCCCGATCAATGTCAGTAAGTTGAGACGTTCCGGATTCATCTCGGCAAACAATATTGTTCTGTTTGTCTGTGTGATTGTCTCCATGGCTATCACTTCCTCCTTTTTTCTGTTTACTTATTGGAACAGGGCAACATAGTGAATCTCCAGATCATAATCACCCCCCGGCGACGTAATATAAATAATGTCGCCAAAGCTGATACTGTACTGTATCTGCATACATGCGATCGTACTTCCGACCATAACGCCGGATTTTGACCTGTGGTATAAGATCATGCTGCGGTCTTCATCGGCAATGAGAAAAATATCTTCCAGGTGCAATGCGGCTGCCTGTTCCGGAAAGGTTCCGAAAAGAGCACCCAGTGATACCCTTCCGTCCTTTACTTTGCTCATCTGGAAGGAAAGCGGCGGTATCTCTTCCTCTCCCTCCGGCTGCAAAACAAAATAAGCATCCAGTTTCCCGCAAAAATGATTTTGCTTTTTTTCCTCTGTCAGACGTTCCAGCTCCGGTTTGGGCTTATAAAATATCTTCCATAAAAGAAGTGCTAAAAGGAGCATTGTCGCCACAGCGATTAATACAAGTACCCACCAATATGCCTGCCACAGCGGAATCACCTTAATTCGGTGGATATACTGCACTGCACATTCTCCATCGCTTATCTGAATTGCCACCGTATGCGTTCCATCGCTCTGGGGGGTGATCGTCAACTGACTGCCATCCAGCCGGACAGCGACTCCCTCCGGCATATCTGTGACAGAATAGACAAGCGTATCATTGTCCTGATCCGTGAAATAGTCATCCAGACAAAGCGTCCATTCTCCGTCCAGACGTGTGCATCGGTCTTCGGGTATGCTCCCCGTGGGCATCTCATTCGTTACACTGACCTGAACAGGAAACGAAAAACTCCCCAGCTCGTCCGATAATGTGCCGGATAACATATATGTACCGGAACGGGAAAAACTTAGTTTCCCCTTCAGCACGCCCTCCGACACTCTGACTTCTTCCTGCACCATGTTTACGTCATCGCAGGCAAGTTCCCAGAAAAACGTTTCATAAAATCCCGCATCGTTTATGATGCTGCCGTCTCGATCTTTGAAGTAAACCTGATATTCCAGCTCCTGATTTCTTCCTGCATCTGCCGCAATCCGTAATACCGGTGTCAGCTTCCGGTAACTGATGATAAAAATCTGCAGATCCTGTCCTTCGCCCGTTTCTGAGCGGATCACCAGTTCTCTGCCTGCAGCACTCACCCCTGCATTCTCTATTTTCCCCACTGCATAATGGGAAAGGCCGGTCAACAGGATTTCCTGTTCATCATATTGGACCGTTGTTTCACCCACAGGCTTCGAGGAAAGCAGCAATATATTGACTTCATCCAAATACGGAGCATCCAGTACACATTTAAACTCCTGGCTTCCCCCTGCATAGGTTCCGCTGGAAAACTGTTGTATCTTATAAATTAAGCTGTCCTGAAAAATTCCGTACAGTACCTCTATCAAATCTTCCGGCCCCCGGGCAGAGTAACTCATGGATCCGGTCTGTGCAGCAATATCCTCCAGAACTTCCGTACTGCCGCCATATTGGCCAAAGGCCACCGTATAGATTTCTATATTCTCTTCTTTACACCGACGGACGCACTGCTTCAGTTCCTCATTGGATTGTTCTTCTGTGCGTTCATTACTTTTCGGCAGATCCGTTTCTCCGTCCGAAATCAACACTATGATCTGCCGGGTGCTTTTTTCTGCTGAGAGTAATCCGTATGCATAGGAAACGCCAAGTCCGATATCTGTATCTCCGGAATAAGCTATTGCGCCGATTTCTTCTTTTAATGACTCCCTTTTTTCAGCCATCGCCATGGGTTCCGGTTCTGAAAAGGACAGGATGACGTCATTGTAAGCCACATACCCTATGCGGATATTTTCCGTCTGAACGGTGTCAATAAATGCCTGCACCATATTCAGCCCCATTTTCGACGGGTCATTCGTTTTCATGGAACCGCTGCAGTCAATGACAAAAACGATATCTATGGCTTCTTTTTCGGAAGCAATTTCCTCTGCACAGGCCGTTTTGGGAAAGAACAGACCCAGGACAATGCAGCAAAGTAATATTCGTATTCCTTTCATTCACTGCTCTTCCTTTCCCGATTCCATTGTATTGTTTCAGCCATTTGCAGACTTCTTTCAGACTTATACTTATTTTGCAAGAATAATATAAAACAACAATATGCTTCAACCGCATCTACATAATCCGACATTTTGCGACACAAAAAGTTTTTGCATATAAAAGCGCCAATTTCTAAATAAAGAAATTAGCGCTTTTTCTTACCGTTATTTAACAAAATTATCTGAAGCAGTATACTCTATCTCCAAAACACCGCCTAAACTATCCAAATCCAACAGCTTCTGCAGGTCCTCCTCCGAATCGGATGTCACGACAACATGAAGCCTGTACGGGTTCTCATATACTGATGATGCTATGACAAAGGGCAATTCCTGATTTATCATGGCACCGCTCACTCTGTCTTGCAGTTCTGTTACATATTCCAGGCCGGCGTCCGTATTCGTGGCTTGAATCCTGAATATTTCATCTGCAGGAGCAGAAGGCACTTCCTGCCGATGAATCTCATTAGTCTCTGCACCACGGCTGCCTGTAATCTCTTCCCCCTCCTCCGTAATCCCGATAATTTCCCATATCTTCGCTGCCTGCTCCTCTGTCAGCCGGTTATAGGCAATGCCTGAAAATTCATAAAACATATCGGAAACTGCCGTATATTTCAGCCCGTCTATTTCATTTCCGTAATCCGTAACAACCGACAGGTAACGCCCCAGCCATACAGCCTGATGTGACGGTAATTCTGCATCGGCAGGCACATCCGTACTGCCATTGTCAATCATATCCCAATGACCGCTTCCGTAGCAGGTCATGGAAGAAAGGACTTCGTATATCACATTTATCTGCTCGCGGTTTGTGATCGAGTGGGTTCCAATCTTCTTCTGTATGGTCATTCCCTCATTGGTATTATCCATTTTGGGGGGATTTACCCTGATTTCACTGATTATATCAGCCGAATCAATCAGATATACAAGCTCAAGAACATCGCTATATGGATATTCCCCGCTGTCAAAACAGGAAAATTTCCACAAAGAATATTCTTCATTATCACTTCTGATCAGATACTGCATATCCGTATGGCCGGATACATAATACCATTCTTCCGTGCCGGATATGCCTCTCCCCTTGTTTTCGGACAATACAGTACTTTCGACAGACTGGATCTTTTCATACACTCCTGTGTATTGTCCGTTTATCGGAACCTTTGCGATGAATAGGGCCTCATTGATAATGCCGCCGCTTCCGTCTGCAAGCAGAGAGTTGATTGGAACGAACAACTCCTGTTCACCAACTGCCTGATTGCTGTCTGCCGGCACAGTCTGCCCCATATCCGGCAACGCTGTCTGCTCCCCGCCCGGCAAGTCATTCCAGCCGATGTCCGGCGGCAGTTGATTTGAAAATCTACCGGAAACTGCGATTACTGACACACAGAGCAGACACAGGCAGGCCGCCGTCACGCCCCAGCGAATGTACACCACTTTGCTCTTTTCTCCTCCTGCCTTTTTTACCGCAGGAGCCGCTTCCTCAACATATTGCTCGTCAATCTCACCCAAAACCTTCAAAAGTCTTTTTTCTTTCATAGGCTTATCCCTTCTTTCTCCAACACTTTCTTGAGTTTATTTCTTGTCCGCATCAATTTCATCTTCACTTTGCTTTCGCTGACTTCATAGTCAGACGCAATCTCCCTGACCGGGCTTAAATACCAGTACCGCCGCACAAAAATCTTCCGTGTCTCTGCAGGAAGTGTATCAAGAAATCCGTTTATGATATCCGCAAGCTGCATATCGTCAATAACCTGCTCCACACGATCTGATGCCGGTATGCACTCATGAAGTTCATCCAGGGCAAGTTCGGTCTGCCCCGCCCCGCGCTTTCCGGCATTATACTTTGCATACCTGTTCAGGGACAGGTTACGGGTAATCTTTCCCAGAAAAGCAGCCAGCCTGTCCGGGCGCTGGGGCGGCATTGCATTCCATGCTCTCATATAAGTATCATTCACACATTCCTCACAGTCCTCACGGTTGTGCAGAATGTTATAAGCAATATAGCTGCAGTATTTTCCGTATTTTTTTGATGTTTCAGATATGGCTTTTTCGGAACGCTCCCAGTATAAATCTACAATCTGTCTGTCATCCATACGCTTCTCCCTTCCGTATTGATAAGGCCTTTCACATTAATATACCGTAAAATGCCCTGCCCGGTCACAGTTTTTCCGACTGATTCCTTTGGAAATAAATTGCCGGCCCTGTCTTGCCTTTTCACAAAATATTGCTCACAATAATTATGTTAGATTTGTGTTAAAAAGTTGTGTATATAGACAGAGGAGGATTTTTCCATGGAAGATAACGTTATCATAGATCTTTACTGGTGCAGGGATGAGGCCGCCATCCCTGCCACTGCCAAAAAGTATGGCAGATACTGCAATACCGTTGCCATAAATATTCTGAACAACCCAGAGGACGCTGAGGAATGCATCAACGATACCTGGCTGCATGCCTGGAATTCCATTCCTCCCCACAGACCTTCCCTGCTCTCCGCTTTTTTAGGTAAGCTCACCCGTAATCTTGCCTTCAACCGCTATAAACAAGTTCACGCCCAAAAACGCGGAGGCGGAGAAATTGCTCTGGTACTGGAAGAACTGGAAGAATGCCTGTCAGGAAAAGACACTGTAGAGCAGGAAATCGACAGAAGAGAACTGATAAAGGAGTTGGATGCCTTTCTGGCCGGCCTGTCTCCCGAAACCCGCCGGTGCTTTGTCCGCCGGTACTGGTACTGTGATTCCGTCCGAAGTATCGCGGAAGAAAACGGCCGCACCCCGGCAAGCGTCACTATGCTTTTGTCCAGAACGAGACAGCAGCTGAAAAAGCACTTGACGGCTAAAGGATACAGAATCTAAAAAAGCATGTATAAAGGGAGGTTATATGAACAAGGAAGAACTGTTTGAAACCATATAGTTGTATTTTTCTCATGTTTGTGGCATAATCAAAGACAACGCTGCAGGGCAGCGTGGTATTTGACCCTCGCGGCATTCGTCAAATAGCCATGCAAACATGGCTATTTTCCTCATTGCTCGCGGGAATAAACAATCATATTTAAGGGAACAAACGACATGAACAATCTATTTTCAAACAGCTTGAGACGAAGAGATAACAGATGTAGATTCCTGTAACCAGCGTTGCACGGTTACAAGGATTTACGTCTTGTCTCCGTGCGGTTGTTTATAGATTAGTTCTATACAGAGAACCGTAATGGAATTCGATTTAAAAGCATGCCATGCTTTGACAATTCTATTAGGGTTCTTTTTTTGTTCCTGATTCAGAAGGGAGAAAACAGATGAAAGATTTACTATGTACGATGATTGCCGGGGAAATGCCGGGTATCGGTTCGCAGGAAATTCTGCCGCTTTTGGAGGTCCCGCCGGAAAAGGAAATGGGGGATTTGGCCCTGCCGTGTTTCAGCTTTGCAAAAATACTCAGAAAAAATCCCAAAATGATAGCAGAAGAACTGGCCGCCAAAATTGAAACCCGAAAAGCAGAACTGGAAATCGAAAATGTTCATGCAGTAAACGGATATTTGAATATCTGCTTCATAAGGAAAAAATATGCAGAAAAAGTTATGATAACTTTAAGTCAGGAAAACCATGGAATTGAAAACACAGGTGACGGTAAGGTAATCTGCATGGATTATTCGTCTCCGAATATCGCAAAAAATTTTCATGTAGGACATTTGCGGACCACGATAATCGGCAATTCTTTATACAAGATATACAAAAAGCTGGGATATACGGTGGTACGGATCAATCACCTGGGAGACTGGGGGACACAGTTCGGAAAATTGATTGCCGCATATCTTAAGTGGAGCAGCAAAGAACTTGTTGAAGAAAAAGGGATTGATGAGCTGCTTCGCATTTATATTAAATTTAACACAGAATCCAAAAATGATGAAAGCCTCATTGAGGAGGCCCGTCAGTGGTTTGTACGAATGGAGCATAACGATGAACGGGCGCTTGAAATATGGAATTGGTTTAAAGAAATCAGCATGGCGGAATTTTCAAGGGTATATGAACTGTTGGGTATTTCCTTTGATTCTTATACCGGGGAAAGTTTTTACCGCAATAAAGTACCTGCTCTGGTTGAAGAGCTGAATGAAAAACACCTTCTGAGCGACAGTCAGGGGGCAAAGATAATTGATCTGTCACAGTATGATATGCCTCCCTGTCTGATATTAAAGAACGATGGGGGCTCAATATATCATTCACGGGATATTGCTGCTGTTTTGTACCGTAAACAGAAATATGATTTTGAAAAATGTCTTTATGTTACCGGATTAGAGCAATCCCTCCATTTTAAACAGGTCTTTAAGGCAATCGAACTAATGGGTTATGATTGGTACGAGGGTTTACAGCATATACCATATGGTCTGGTAAGTCTGGACGGACAAAAGCTGTCTACCAGAACCGGAAATATCATTTACGCAGAAGACATTTTAAATGAATCCATTCAACGGGCATATAAATTGATCAATGAAAAAAATCCCAGTCTGCAGAATAAGGAAGCTGTCGCCCAACAAGTGGGGATAGGCGCGGTCATTTTTCATGATCTATTTAATCAGAGAATCAAAAATATCGATTTTATATGGGATGATGTACTGAACTTTGAAGGTTCAACCGGTTCTTATGTTCAATACACTTACGCCCGTGCAAAAAGTATTTTGAGGAAATGCCCGCATGAAGAAGTTTCCGGGGACATTGATTACAGCATATTAACAGAGGACAGCAGCTATGAATTGATCAAAGCGGTAAGCGAGTATCGTTCTGCCGTTACGGAAGCGGCAGAACGTTATGAACCTTGCGTTATCGCCCGCTTCTTGATCAAAGTATCAAGCCGTTTTAACAAATTCTATCATGATTGCTCTATCCTGCAGGCTGACCCAAAGGTGAAAGAAGCTCGACTGGCATTGGTTGACCTGACACAAAATGTACTACGGGACGCCTGCGGGCTTCTGGGAATGGAATGCCCGGAGGAAATGTAGTCAAATACCCCGCAGCAAGCTGACTTGGATCATTGCTCGCGGTAATAATACCCGCCTAGTGTTCCGTCTCATAGACCACACAGTATGTTCCGGGCCCCAGATGACATACGCCATACCGCACATCCGCAAACAGGGGATTGGATCTGTCTTCATAAATCTGCTGTCCCGCCATGGGAAGTTTCAGGGTTGCACTGCAGCCGAAGGGAACTGTCACCGACAGTTCCACATGGGTGTCATCCTGAAACCTCCAGGCGCTTCGGTAAACACCGGAGGGAGAATCGTACTCCGCCTCCATACTGCCCAGCTCCCGGTTCAGAAGCGGTGCAAACTCCACCCTAACAAACCCCGGCTCATCTTCTGCCGGGTTAATACCCGCGCTGTGGCGGAACATCCACTCCACCACGGAGCCATAGGCATAATGGTTCATGCTGTTCATACCGATGCCGGAGATGGTTCCGTCAGGCAACAGGCTGTTCCAGCGCTCCCAGACCGTGGTCGCCCCCAGTTTCACCTCATTCAGCCATCCGGGATACTCCTCGTTTAGAAGCAGCGTATATGCCAACTCTTCCATGCCAAAATCAGACAACACATTACACAATAAGGGCGTTCCCACAAAGCCTGTCTTCAGCTTGTTCCCGCTGTCCTCAAAAAGCTTCTTCAGCTGCCGCTTTGTCAGCTCGATATTATCTGAGAGATAATATTTCAGGGTCAGGAGCAGGGCAGTCTGGGTCTTGATACAGCAGCGCCCCGTAGCGCTGTAGTATTCCCTCCTTACCTCGGCAAACTGCTCTTCCGACAGCCTTCTGTACTTCTCCTCCTCTTCCTTTCTGCCCAGCACGGCTGCCGCTTTTGCCACAAGCTCTGCGCTGGCAGCATAGTAAACATTAGCGATAAATTCCTCATCCGTGGCCCCGAAGACTTCCTCCGCGCCGCTCTTTGGATTGTCCAACGCAAGCCAATCCCCGTAATGGAACACATGTCTCCATCCATGGTTGTCTCCGTCCACTTTTGACACGTAATCCACCCATGATCTCATGCTCTCGAACTGATCCTCCAGAATACTCCTGTCCCCATAGAACAGATACAGGTTCCAGGGAATGATACAGGCCGCGTCTCCCCAGACGCAGGCGCAGGATTCCACCCCGCAGGATGGAACTACATCCGGAACCTTCCCGCCCATGGCGCTCTGCTCCCTGGACATGTCATAGAGGTATTTTGCGTAGAAAGCATAGGTATCCTTCAAAAAAGTCGCTGTGGGTGAAAACACCTGGGCATCCCCTGTCCAGCCCATGCGCTCATCTCTCTGAGGGCAGTCTGTGGGCACATCTACAAAATTGCCCTGCATCCCCCACTTCACATTCTCCAGAAAACGATTCACCAGTTCATGCCCCGTGCGCATAATTCCCTTGGCCTCCAAGTCGCTGTAAAAAGCCAGACCGGTGAAATCCTCCTTCTTCAGATCATGGATTCCCCGGATTTTCACATATCGGTAACCGTAAAAGGTAAAGTGTGGAGTCAGTATTTTCTCACTGCCGTCACTGATATAGATATACTCTGATTTGGCACTTCTTAAGTTTGCATTATAAAAATTGCCCTGCTGCAGAATTTCACCTGTCTGCACATGAATCCTGCTCCCGGCAGGCTCGTGAACCCTCAGAGAAAAAATACCGGTAAACTCCTGCCCCATGTCCAGAACCAGTTCCCCTGCCGGAGTATGAATAAGCTCTATGGGTTCAAAGGTCTCCTGTATCTTCACAGGCAGGCTCATACGATCCATCAACACACCCTCCGGCGGTTGGCAGAATACAGCCTGTTCAGCAGGCAGCGAATCCAGGGTGTCATCACGATGCTCCCCGTCATAGAGATTGGAGAAGGTGATGCTGCTGCGTTTCACAGTCCAGCTGTCATCCGTACCGATAACCTCCCTGCTGCCATCCGTATAATCCAGATGCAGCTCCGCGATCAGTTTCCACTCATTACCGTAAAAGCCCACATCCTCCTTTGCCATCCAGCCAAACCTGGCCTTATACCAGCCATTCCCCAGGAGAATGGACAGGGTTCCCGCCTTCTGCATCAGTTCCGTCACATCATAGGTCTGATACTGCACCCACTCCCTGTAATCGTTGCTGTATGGGGCCAGGTATTCGTCGCCGATCCGCTCCTGTCCGCCGTCTGCGGGAGTGTAATACGCCTCATACAGCCCCAGTCCGCAGACATACAGCCGGGCGCCCGCCACTGCCTTTGCGGGCCTGATCTGCTTCTCAAAACAGGGATGACGCCTGTGGCTGCTTCCTGGTTCTTCGCCCACACCTGAGTCGCAGCTCACCCACTTTGCCGTCCAGGGCTCCTCCCGTTTTCCGGTCTCAAACCACTGTATCTCGCCGGTGGTCTCCTCCCCTGCATCTGTGCGGACCGTCACTGTCCAGTAATAGCGTGTGCGGGGCCGCAGGGGAACCTCCGCCCTGTACCCCAGAGAGCTGGCATTGCTGTCAAAGCCGGAGTCAAACAGAAGGTCTGTCAGGCTTTCATCGGATGCAACCATGATTCTGGCCCACTCCTGCCTCTTTCCCTCAGCATCCGCCACTTTCCAGGAGAACACCGTCCTCTCCATGCGGAATCCCAGAGGATTACTCATATGGTTCACTTTCAGATCGTACAATCTCATATTTATACCCGCTTTCTTTTCCGATTCACTTTTCTGTTATTATTTGCATACAAAACTCTTGTTCCCGCGTCTATTTTCCAGTATACTATTGTATAGTAACCTTTGCAATGGGTTCAAATACGAGGAGGATCATGTTATGTTTTATGACAATAAGATTTGGATCGGCGACTCTGACGGTGAAAAGGTGTGCATTCTGCCCCAGATGGCAAACCGCCACGGCCTGATTGCAGGCGCTACCGGCACCGGCAAGACAATTACCCTGAAGGTACTGGCGGAGTCCTTCAGCGACGCGGGTGTGCCCGTGTTTCTGGCGGATGTCAAAGGGGACTTGGCAGGTATGTGCCGGCCCGGCCAGAGCAACGAAGAGATAGAGGGACGCATTGAAGGCTTCGGACTGAATCAGTGCGGCTTTACCTTTCAGGATTATCCCAGCGTGTTCTGGGATGTATATGGAAAAATGGGCATTCCTCTTCGCACCACCGTCTCTGAGATGGGGCCCATCCTGCTGGGCAAACTCATGGATCTGACTCCCGCCCAGACCGATGTGCTTAACATCGCCTTTAAGATTGCGGATGACAATGATCTGCTGCTCATCGACACCAAAGATCTGAAATCCATGCTGCAGTTCATGGGTGAAAATGCTGCCGATTTCAGCATGGAATACGGCAATATCCCCAAGGCCAGCGTGACCACCATCATCCGCCATGTAGTAGCTCTGGAATCCCAGGGAGCGGAGGAGTTCTTCATGGAGCCCGCGCTGAATATTGCAGACTGGTTTGCCACAGGAAAAGGCGGCAAGGGTGCCATCAATATTCTGGACTGCCGTGAGCTGGTAAATGACCCCACCATGTATTCTATTTTCCTGCTGTGGATGCTGTCTGAGCTCTTCGAGAGTCTGCCGGAAATCGGCGACCCCGAAAAGCCCCGCATCGTATTTTTCTTTGACGAGGCACATCTGCTCTTTGAAAATGCCTCCAAGACTCTGAAGGACAAAATCGAGCAGATTGTAAAACTGATCCGTTCCAGGGGTGTGGGCATCTATTTTATCACCCAGGCTCCGAAGGACATTCCCGACGGTGTCTTAAGTCAGCTTGGCAACAAAATACAGCATGCGCTGCGGGCATACACCCCTGCGGACGAAAAGGGCATCAAAGCGGCTGCAGCCTCCTTCCGCACCAATCCGGAATTCGATACCAAGACAGTGCTCTCTCAGCTGGGCACCGGCGAAGCTCTGATCTCCGTGCTGGATGAAGATGGTATTCCCACCATCGTAAAGCATTGCAATGTGCTGCCTCCCCAAAGCCTCATGGGCCCCATACCTGATGAGGAAAAGCTGCGGGAAGTCAAGATGAGCAATCTCTACCTGAAATATAAGGATGCCCATGACCCCGACAGCGCCTATGAATTTCTTGAGAGAAAGCGGCTGGCCGACGCAGAAGCGCTGGAACAGCAAAAGCAGAGCGAAGCGGCCGCAAAGGCTGCTGCAAAGGAGCAGGCCGCGAAGGAAAAGGCTGCTCAAAAAGAAGCAGCGAAAAAGCAGAGTGCTATCAAGTCAGGTATCAGGAGCGTTGCCAATTCCGCCGGAGGCACTATAGGCCGGGAAGTAGGCAACAGCCTCGGAAAATCTCTGGGCGGCTCCTTCGGCAAAAAGCTGGGCGGAAACGTGGGAGCATCCCTGGGACGCAGCATTCTGGGCACCCTGTTTAAATAAACCAGGATATTGCGGGTATACTACATAACGCCAGAATTTACCATACTGCATTGGTTAAACGAATATGGCTGGCGTTATGTAGTCAGGTTACTCGGAAATTTTAACTGTTAAGCAGTATAAATTGCAGACACCGCGCAGAATATAGCAGTCAAGAAAATATGCTTTGTGACGATCCAACAGTGTTCCACACTGGTCTCAAAGCATATTTTCTCTGTTAATACAGTTATACTCTCAGATTCCTTCTTCAAGAAGAACTTCCAGTAATCGTTGTATCGGCATACTTCCCAGATCACCGTCATCTCTCCTGCGGACAGAAACACTGCCGGCTTTAACTTCCTTCTCACCGATTATAAGCATGTAGGGTATTTTTTCCAGTTGAGCGGTTCTTATTTTGTAGCCTATTTTTTCAGCCCTTTCATCTACTTCGCAGCGCAATCCTTCTTTTTTCAGGGTTATTTCAATTTCTTTTGCATACTCAATGTATTTATCCGAAATAGGTAATACTTTTACCTGCACCGGTGAAAGCCATAAGGGAAATTTCCCGGCAAAATGCTCGATCAGGATCCCTATAAATCTCTCAATGGAACCGAATACCACCCTGTGTATCATGATCGGACGATGCTTATTTCCATCTTCCCCGATATACTCTGCCTCAAAACGCTGCGGCAGCTGAAAATCCAGTTGAATCGTCCCGCATTGCCATGTTCTTCCGATAGAATCCTCCAAATGAAAATCTATCTTCGGACCGTAAAATGCCCCATCCCCATCATTTACAACATATGGCAGCTGCAGATCATCTAATGCATTTTTCAAAGCGTCTGTTGCCATTTCCCAGTCTTCATCGCTTCCGATGGAATTTTCGGGTCGGGTGGATAACTCTACATGATATTTGAATCCGAAATCTGAATACACCTCATCTATCAGGTGGGCAACACCCTTTATCTCGTCCTGTATCTGCTCCGGCATCATAAAGATGTGGGCATCGTCCTGTGTACAACAGCGAACGCGCATAAGTCCGTGTAAAGTTCCCGATTTTTCGTTTCTGTGTATCAATCCCAACTCGCTGATACGCATGGGAAATTCACGATAAGAGCGGGGCTCCATCTTATATACAAGCATACCGCCCGGACAGCTCATGGGTTTTATGGCAAAATCTGCCCCATCAATTAAAGTTGTATACATATTATCCCTGTAATGCTCCCAGTGTCCGGATGTCTCCCAAAGCTGACGGTTTAGCATAATGGGAGTGGATATTTCCACATATCCTTCTCTTGTGTGCAGCTTTCTCCAATAGTCAATCAACAGATTCTTTAATATCAGTCCCCTGGGAAGAAAAAATGGAAAACCCGGTCCTTCTTCAAGCAACGCAAATAAGCCCAATTCTTTTCCTAATTTTCTGTGATCTCTCCTCTTTGCCTCCTCCAATCGGTATAAGTATTCTTCCAGCATAGCCTCACTCGGAAAGGAAGTGCCGTATATTCGGGTAAGCATTTTATTCTTTTCATCGCCGCGCCAGTATGCACCTGCTACGGACAATAGCTTAAACGCCTTAATTGCACTGGTGTATGCCACATGAGGTCCGGCACACATCTCCAGATATTCTCCCTGCTGGTAAAAGCTGATTTCTTCATCTTCCGGCAGATCATTTAACATTTCAATTTTATATGTCTCATTTCTTTCTTCCATAGCCTGCATTGCCTTTTTGCGGTCTGCCGTAAAATGCCTGAGCTGCAGATTTTCTTTCACGATCTTTTTCATTTCTGCTTCTATTTCAGCAAAGTTTTCTTCCGAAAAGCGAAAGTCGAAGTCAAAATCATAATAGAAACCCTCTGCAATAGACGGACCTATTGCACATTTTGTTGTCGGATACAGTCTTTTTACTGCCTGTGCCAAAATGTGCGCCGTCGTATGCCTGAACGCATTTTTCCCCAACTCCTCCTCAAAACCAGCCTCTTGAATAGAACCGTCTTTCATCTTGATCTTCATTTTACCATTTCCTTTCTTGAATAAGATTTTTGATCAACATAAGAAAAGCACTCTCAAAGATACTTGCTTTGTATCTCTGAGGGTGCTTATTGCACGGTTCCACCTCAATTTTTCACTTCAGATTCCATCAAATCCTAACCTTTAACGCAGGTATACGGTAATACTTACATCTACTTTCAGTATTACAGCTTGGGAATGGTTTTCACATACTATTTACATAAACATCTTCCACCAAATGATGCTCTCTCTGTCTGCAATCAATATGCTACTTGTTTCCGTCATCGCCTTTTCTTATGTTAATTTAGTCAACATCATAACATTCGCATTATGGATTGTCAAGCCTGAATAATCAAAATTTCAATTGTTTGCCGCACTTCGGCTTTTGCGGCAAGTCACGCCGTCTGACGGACAATGGATAGTTGGCAGGGGTAAGCTGTTACAATCGCTTTGTGATCAACTGCTAATGCATCCGAAATTTTACAACGGATGTATCGTATATTTTATCAGTTTCTCCGTTTTTTCATTCTACCCCATTTTTTGAAACTTCTCATTTCTTGACATTTCTTAGCTAAACCTTTAAAATAATTGTAGAGGAGAACATTTAAGATGAGCAAGTACTGTGATATATGTGGTGATAAGTGTGGAATTTTCACGAGAAAACATCTCGAAAATGGTTTGATTTGCGGAAAATGTCGTTCAAAATTGTCCTACTGGTTTCTTAGGTCTGAAACTTTGTCAAAATATACAATTGCAGATATCAAAGCGCAATTATGCTCTCGAGAAGACAACAAACGTCTAATTTATCTGTTTCACCCAACCCAACAGATACAAATAAATAATGAAATTCTTTTGAAGGTTGATGATGGTGCTGAAAAATTCGTGATTGTAAACCAGAGAGAAGATTCGAACCCAGATGTTTTAGATTTTTCAAAGTATATAAATTGTGTAGTTGACTCTAAAGAAAAGACAGAAGCAAAAACAAAAGATGGACATAGTGCTTATTACGAAGGTAATGTGGCTTATTACATTACCACATGTAAATTTTACATTGTTATTCGGGTGGATGCTCCTTATTATAAGCAGATTAATGTAGAAAACAAGTCTCTTTCACTACGGACTTACTCAGACCCTGACGACCCATTTTACATCCCATCTTATGAGGAGTCAAAAGAGTACAATAAATATAAAACAGATAAATTGGAAGCAGAAAACGTTGCAAATACAATTGCGGAATCAATTAACCGCATTTTTAGGGACTACCATGAGAAACAAGAAGAGGCGGCGCGTATTCAGAGAAAGAGCGCTATGAATGAAAAAATAGAAGAAATAATAGCACAAGTTACTAATAAGTTTGATGAATCTAAATTATTACAGGTATCCGCTCTTTCCGCCAAAGACAAGGTGAAAGAATATGGTAGATTGCGGGAGTTTTGTATTAGCTATATACCGGAACTCAAGAATAATCAAGTTGAATTAGCATCTGTGTTTAACAAGGAATTTCAGAAGTATGTCGATACTGCTATGTGTCAATGTTTTGATAGTGGCTGGGCGGCATTATCAAAGGCATTTTTTACATTGAGTAGAGGTATTCAGGGAGAAAACAATGTCGAAGAGGTACTATCACTCTATGATGACCGAATTTACTTTATCCGTGATTATACATGGATTTATGAGCACGATTTTATTGTGCTTGCTCCGAGTGGCATATATACAATCGAAGTAAAAATGCTTAGCGATGATTATGTTCTTACAGAAACCGGAATGCTTAAGCCCTTAAATGATCACAATAAGATGATAATGAATGTTGTTCTTCAATCAAGAAAACATATTGAGACTCTTCGGAAAGGCTTGAAAGAGTGTGCTGCCTATACTTCCGATATTCCGATTGCAGAAATTATTTGTTGTGCAGATGGAAAATACACCATAAAAAATGAATTTCCTCACATAGATGTATGTTACTGTAACACTCTAAACAAGTATATTCTCCCAAATGATGTCGAGAATAAGCTTACGGCAGAAAGGATGGCGGAATTGAAGGATTTCTTGTTGAAAAATGGAGAAAAGAATCCGCACACCTATGCGGTTTTCGGTGACCAAGGAGATTTACCAGATAAAGATGAATTCGTGCGAAATTTTGCATATACTGTTGGTGCGAAATATGTGCAAGAGAATTTCCATTCTTTTTGAAATTTATTATAGGGAATGAAAATTTCCTATAACATTCCCTGAATCCGTGAAACTGATATATAATGAGTTATGTCAATTGGTTAATTATTTGAGTTTCCCATTTTCTTGCGTAGTTGAATATGCAAAAACACTGAATCTTTGTTATAATTGAATCACCACAAATAATCAAGCAAAGGAGTGTTTTGCATGATTAATTATAACAGATTAGGTTACAAAATTAAAATGTATTTGATAAATTTTTGTCAAAAACTTTACCTATTATAAAAATAGAGAAATTCAAAGTATATTTTTTATTGCGGATCACGCATAATTATAATTACGTCAAAGCGGGGAGTGAAATATTATACCACTTATAATGCCAAATAAAGATTTGCGTAATACAACAGAGATCTCCAACATCTCACACAAGGAACAGGAGCCTATTATTATCACAAAAAACGGATACAGCGACCTGGTTTTGATGAGCAGTAAATAATACGATAAATTCGCAACAATCAATCGCATTGATCAGGCTTTTTATGAATCCGAACGGGAAATATTAAGCGGAGCTGAAGCAGTAGACGCAGAAACAGTTTTTGCAGAACTGGAGAAAAACTAGCTCCTGAAAATGCCTAAGGGCAGATTGACAGATTCAAAAAGGCTATTTTGAATTTGAACATTTTTCCGCATTCCCACCAAGAGCGCAATGAAGGCAGATATGCCGGAAAAGGTTATCGTCAGTTGCCAATTGATAACTATATCGTTATTTTCCGAGTTGATGAAACTAACGAAATAGTCTACATTGTGACTGTACAATATCAGGGACGAAATCTATAAAGAGCAGGCATCAAATGACTAATTATACAAGGCCGTCGCTTCCGATTTTATAATCGTTCAAGCGCCGGCCCTGTTATTTATTTGAGCCCGCTTTATTTCCTTATACCCGTTCATACTCCCGCAGAATGAAATCCCTTGCCTGCTGATTATTATCCGGCTTGGTATCCTCTAATGTTGCGTGTATAAAAGGCTTTCTTTCTTTCACGAATTTCAGGATCTCCGTGTAGTCCATCTCTCCCATGCCGCAGCCCACGGAAATCATTTTGCCGTTCTCGATGCGGAAGTCCTTCAGGTGCACCATCGCAATATCCGGCCCCAGCAAGTCTATTGCTTCCCGGAAAACCGCATCCCGTTCCTGATAATTTGCTATATCCAGCAAGTTTACGGGGTCAAAAATAACCTGAAGATTCGGAGAATTGATTTCGTCCAGAACTCTCCTGGCCCGTGCCGGATTGCACACAATATGGCGGAACACAGGCTCAATGGCAAACACCACCCCCATGCTCTCCGCGTAAGCCACAATGGGCTTCAGCCTCTCGATAAACAACTGCAGCGCCTCCTCGGTGCCGCACTCCGGAGTAAAGGCATATGCCTCATTTGGCGCTCCGGTTTCCGTTCCCACCACACCGCAGCCCATCCATGACGCGAAACGGATATGCGCCATGTAGCGGTGTACAGTTTTTTTAAGTTCTTCCTGATTTGGTGTGGCAAGATTCAGGTAGCATCCCAACACGGCAATGTCCACTTCATTTTTGGCAAATACATTCTTAATATACATGGCAAGACCCGGTGTCAAAGCCTCGTCCGTGGTAGGAAATTCGTTAATAAATTTTGCCAGGGCAAGATGTCCGCAGGCAAATCCCCCCTCATGTACTGCTGCCACCCGCTCTTCAAAGGGCAGCTTCTGCATATCGTGTAATCTGATTCCTAACTGCATTCTCTCTCCTCCTTCTTACTCAAGTTATCAGGAAGAATGACCATCAGACATTCTTCTCGCACCGGTCGACTCCATCCAACTCATAGGCCTCCCCATCCTGCCCCTCAATCACCACATTGTCCAGGGTCAGCTTCGAAACATTATGGGCGTACAGGCCGCGCCTGCTGCTCTTCGGCACACCTACGGACATGGCAGGTACGTCACACTTGGGATTCTCCGCATAGCTGACGGAAATATTCCGCATGACAATCTCCTCAATCTTCTGCTCCGGCAGCCCGTCAAAATATGCCGCCGCCACATGACAGTTAGTACATCTCATGTCTTCAAATACCAGCTTTTTGATGGAAGGCGTCCTGTCGTCCACCGGATAAGGCTCTCTTGACTGCACATAGGATGTCTTGCCGTCAGGGTCACAGAAATAGAATGAATTCACCACCAGCGGCGTCATCACATGATCAAGCTCCAGATTGCGAAAAATGATATTGTTCAAAACTGCATCCTTACCTCTGCCTCTTCTGGTCTTGACTCGCAATCCTCTGTCCGTATGGCGGAAGACACAGTCCTCCACCGTCAGATTCAATATACCGCCTGCCATCTCGCTGCCCAGTGTCACTGCACCGTGTCCGTTTTCCATAAGGCACTGGCGAATCAATATATTTTCGGAGGGCACCTTGTACTTTCTGCCCATATAAATCTTGCCGCTCTTCACTGCGATACAGTCATCTCCCAGGGAGAAGCGCACCCCGAGAATATCCACGTTTTTACAGGACTCAGGATCGCATCCGTCCGTGTTAGGCGAATCAGCCGGATTCAGCACATTTAAATCAATAAACTTCAGATCATTGCTGAAATAGGGATGCAATGTCCAGGACGGAGAATTGCAGCAGGTCACCCCCTGCAGGATCACATTCCTGCAGCCGTTGATAAAGAACAGTCTGGGGCGGAACACATCCTTGTAGCCCTTCGGATTCTTCCACCAATCCTCTTTGGAGGCGTTGCCGTTGATCGTCCCCCGGCCGTAAATCACCACATCCTCCACATCCACGCCGCAGATGATCCCCGTGTACATGGGCAGCGGGTTCCCTTCCCAGCTTCCCAGATTGTACTGCTCCTCCTCGTCATAGCTCTCGAGCATACCGGGAAATACAGGAAATCTCTCTCTATCTGTAAATGCCTTCAGTTCTGCACCTTCTGCCAGTTCAATCCTGATATGGCTCTTTAAAAACAGGCTGGTAATCCGATAGATTCCCGCAGGAATCAACACCCGGCTGTCTCCGGGGCAGGCGAGAATTGCCGCCTGAATGGCATGGGTATCATCCTGTACCCCGTCTCCCTTTGCACCGAACCGCCGCACATCCAGGGTCACAAATTCATGGGCTGTCCGAAGCCTCACCCCGCCCTTTTTCGCTGTGCCCTCAAACACCTCCACATTATAATCGCTGTCAGGCTTCAAATCATACAGGGAGACAATAGTTTTATCTGCCGTAAGGACTTCTGTGCCGTTCACCCGGATGCTGTATGCCGCCTTTGCAAAATACTTTCCTCCATCCACAATCTCAATGACTGCGTTTCTGGCTGTAACCATAACCGGCTTCACTTCCGCCGCAGTGCCGGAGCAAGGGACACCTTCCGATGCTGCTCCCGCCTCTTCCTGTTGATACTTTTCTTCCGGCTGATATTTTTCCTCTGCCAGCAAATGCAGTTCCGCAGCATGGGCCACAACTTTCTTAAGTCGCTCCGCGGCCTCACATCCCCACTGTGCCATGGTTTCCCGTAATACTTCCTTGAACATATCCGCCAGCTCCCGGTAATACTCGTAGAGCTGAGGGCTCACATTTTCTGTGGTTCCGAGCAGACCGTCCAAAAACAGCGCCCTGTTCTCCAATGTGCCGTCTTTCTCCAGTTCTCCCCGCAGGATCCGCATCTGCGCAAGCAGGTCAGGATACCCTTCCTTGCCGTTGTAATCTGTCTCATAGGCCGCATACACAGGAAATACCTGCCCTGCCGCCCGAAACAGATTTTCATCAACAGATTTCAATTCAAAAAGACTGTCTGCTCTTCTGAGAAGCTGTTTAATCTGCTCCGCCTTCAACTGCTCATTCATTCTGATAACCCTGCCCTTTCATTTCCGACTCTTGTATTTGCTTCGCTTATTTTGATACATATCCGCATCAGCTGCCTCGATCAGCCTGTCAATCTCCGCATCTGTTCCCAGCTCGCCGACAGAAAAGCCCAGGCTTGCGGATATTTCATATTCTTTCCCCGAATGTTCAGATTTTTCCGCCACACTTTTTTCAATCTGTGTGATCTTCCGTTTGATGTCCTCTATACTGTATTGCCCGACTCCAACGAGCAGGAATTCGTCGCCGCCGATCCTGGCACCTATTTCATTCCAGCCCACGGCCTCCTTCAATGCTTCCGCAATAGTCAGCAGACCGAAATCTCCGTCCGCATGTCCGAATTTGTCATTGATATATTTCAGCCCGTTCATATCCACCATGATGAAAAAGACTTTACCCTCAACATCCCGCTTTCCGTCAAGCCATTCCTGCATACCCCGCCTGTTGTACAGCCCGGTGGCCGAATCCTTCATGGACAACTCGAAAAGCTGGTTCCTGATTCTGGTCATGGAAATGGCATTGCTGACAAACCGAATCCAGTGACGGTACAGATAACCTACGATATACTTCTGCAAAAGAGAATTCCGCACCACGGCATACCCGTACATCACAGCCTCCGCATGGATCGGCAGAAAATAGAATACACTGGGCTCATGCTCCTCCCACAGTTCCGGCAGCATCTGCTTTGTGTCAAAGGAGCGTGGTCCGACCTCATCGCAGAATCCTACGCTTCTCGCCGGCCCTGTGTCATTTGCCCCCTGGGAGTGCAGGAGCACACGCATCCTGTCTGGATATCCTGAAGTCACCACATCGTCTAAGTCCAGCCAGTTCTCCTTCAGGCACATCCAAAAATCCCCATAGGGATGCAGTAAATACACAAAGCTGTAAATCCTGTCCAGACACGCCATATAATCCGACGCACCGGTAATCCTCTCCAGCATATAGCTGTCCAGCAGCTTTCCCACATCTACCGGCTTTTCTTCATAGGCCGTCCAGTTCGTCTTCTGATGCAGCAGTGCATCATCAATACGCTTTTTCCAATATGTCATATTCGGAGCGCAGCCACAGCTTTCCCCTATGCGCAGCCCAACATCACCTCCGTTCACCACCGTGTCCAGACATTCTGCCTCCGGCTCAATGGCACTGCGAATCCTGTTCACCGCCATAGCTGCTGTCTCACATACCTTTGGTTCGTAGGATGATATGTATGGATCGTTAAAAGCTGCCTCCTGAGTGGCATCGTATCCCGTCACAGCCACCTGGTCCGGCACTGAAATGCCGTGCTCCGTAAGCCTGTTCGCCAACCCGATCGCCATATGGTCGCTGGCACAGATGACCGCATCCGGCATCTCCACCCTGCCGCTGCAAATATCCTCCGCCAGTCTTTCTCCTGATGTATACCAATAATCACCATAAAAGATGTCCTCCTCAGACACCTCAATTCCCTGCTCCGCCGTATACTTCAAAAAACCATTCAGCCGCCGCGTTGAAATGTCATAATCCTTAAAACCACTCAGAAAATACACCTTCTGTCTGTGATGTTCTTCATAAATGTGCTTCGTAATCTCGTAGAATGCGCCGGTATCGTCTGTCAGGACCATCTCATAATCTCCGAAAGGAATATCCAGCGCAACCACTTTGCTGTGACACTTCTCACGAAACATTTTTAACATAGCCGCCTCAAAGGTCCCGTCATCCATGGCAAAAATGGGATCCGGCGTGATGATAATACCGTCAAAAAGATCAAAGTTGACCAGATTAAATATATTCAGCTCGCCCTTCAGGTTTTCCTTCATGGAGTGGGCGGTGTCCACCAGAGTAGTAAATACCGCCGCATCATAGCCGTACTTTGCACACTGTGAAAACATACCCTTCATGACACGCTGTTGGTATACGTTCTCCAGCTCCGTGGTAATCAGAGCAATCTTACGTCTCATTCCCATAGCCGCTCTCCTCTCCTGCACGCATACTGACTGACACAGATTATTATACCATCTATACTCGAAAGCACGCGCTGACGCGCTCTATGTTTGACTTCGTCAAACGCTTTCTCGTTAATAACCATTCATCTAAACTCGCAAACCCGCGCTTTCAGCGCTTCTTGTCCGATTTCATCGGACGTTTGCTCGTTAATGAGCGCAAGAAAATCAAATGACGCTTTGCGTCGCTTGATTTTCTTTTACGCTCATTATATCATAAATCTCCCGTAAAGGATATAGCTTGAATAATTTACCCCCGGCATTTTATGTCCGGGGGTAATATGCCTGAAAGTATGCTGTTTACAGGGTTACTCCCTGTTTGAATATTGCCATATCGTGGAATCCCGCCGCTTCGCTGCGAACCAGCTTTCCGGAAGCCACTTCCACCACATAATCAAAAAGCGCCTTCGTTTCTTCCTCCATGGTCTTGTCCTCTACCAGCACTCCCGCGTTGAAGTCGATCCAGTTAGTTTTCCTGCCCGCCAGCCCGGAATTTGTGGAAATCTTTACGGTGGGAACCGGCGATGCAAAGGGCGTTCCCCTGCCTGTGGTAAACAGGACAATATGGGCTCCTGCCGCCGCAAGGGCTGTGGCTGCCACCAGATCATTGCCCGGTGCGCTGAGTAAATTCAGACCTGCCGTCTCCACCCTGTCACCGTACTGGAGCACACCACGCACCGGTGCGCTGCCCGACTTCTGGGTACAGCCAAGAGATTTATCCTCCAGGGTGGAGATTCCTCCCTTCTTGTTTCCGGGAGAAGGATTCTCGTATATTGTCTGGTTGTGGCTCTTGAAATAATTCTTAAAATCATTTATAAGGTCAACGGTTTTGTCGAAGAGCTCCCTGTCGGCACAGCGGTTCATGAGAAGGGTCTCCGCGCCGAACATCTCCGGTACTTCTGTCAGAATCGTAGTCCCCCCCATAGAAATCAGCTTGTCGGAGAAACGCCCCACCAGCGGATTTGCAGTGATGCCGGAAAGCCCGTCGCTGCCGCCGCACTTCATGCCGATCACCAGCCTGCTGACGCTGATTGGCTCTCTCTCAAATTTGGATGCGTAGCCTATCAGTCCCTTGATGACCTCCAGAGACTCGGCGATTTCATCCTCACAGTCCTGGGATACCACAAACTTTACCCTGTCCGCATCATAGTCGCCGATATAGGGCTTCAGCACATCGATATTGCTGTTCTCACAGCCCAGCCCCAGCACCAACACTCCGCCTGCATTGGGGTGGTTGATCAAATCCGCCAGAATCTGTCTGGTGTGCTCCTGGTCATCCCCCATCTGGGAACAGCCGTAGGGGTGGGGGAAAGCGATAACCTCTCCAACGCTTGCGTATTTATCCTCATTCGCCATGCGCCAGGCATTTGCCTTGGCAGCAATTGCAGTAGCCACATTGTTCACGCAGCCCACCGTTGGAATGATCCATATTTCATTCCGGACACCCACCTTGCCATTGGACCGATTGAAGCCCATGAAGGTGACTTCTTCCTGCGATGCAGAGCCGGTATCCTGCTCCACTGCGGCCACAGGCTCATAGGTATACTCCAGCAGGTCTCCCAGCGCAGTTTTGATATTGTGAGTGTGTATCCACGCTCCTGCCCTTATGTCCTCTTTTGCGTTACCTATACGGCAGCCGTACTTGATGACCTCGCCCTCAGCCGGAATGTCGCAGATTGCCATCTTGTGCCCCGCAGGAATCTCCTCCAGCGCGGTAATCTGCCTGGTCTCACCCTGTACCTCCACGGTGAGGGTCTCCCCAGCCGAAATCGTCTTAAGCGCTACCACTACCTTGTCATTGTCATGAATCTTTATGAAATCCTGCATAATGCCGCCCTCATACCATTTGCTTTTATATCATCCAGATAGGAAACCACTGCGTCGGTAAGACCCGGCACCTTGTTCAGATCCTGTCCATGGAAGTCCTCTCTCCCCAGGTAAGCCGTCACAAAGCTTGCGGTATCCTTGCCGCAATTGTCACGGAAGAACTCCAGTACAGCCAAATCGTCCTTAATATCATAAGGCTGTCCGTTCCTGTCACCCTTCAGAACGCCGTCCTGAATCTCGGTGCCCTGATAAAACGCCATCAGCGCTGCGATGGAGAACGTCAGATGAGCGGGAAGTCTGCCGAACTTATCAACATATCCCAGCAGACTGGGCAGACATCTTGCACGCCATTTAGATACGGAATTTAGTGAGATAGCCAGCAGCGCATGGTCCACATAGGGATTATTGAAACGGTTTACAACCTCACCCGCAAACTCCTTCAACTCGTCCTCAGGAAGGGTCAGGGTTGGAATAACTTCATCAAAAATTGTCTTGTTCATGAAGTCGCGCACATCCGCATCCTCCATGGACTGTCTCACAATATCATTGCCGCAGAGCCAGGAAGCCAGCACAAATGAAGTGTGTGCACCGTTTAAGATACGCACTTTTCTCTGCTTGTAAGGGTGATGATCCTCTGTAAAAATAACGGGCAGTCCCGCTCCGGGAAGGTCAAATTCTTTGCTGATGTCCTTCTCGGATTCGATAACCCAGAGTGCAAAGGGCTCGCCGGTAACCATGATACGGTCCTCATATCCCAGCTTCTCCCACTCCTCCTGCTCCGTGGCGCGGGGGTAGCCGGTGACAATGCGGTCAACCAATGTAGACGTGAAGATACAGGCATCCTCCACCCATGCCTTAAATTCATCGGAAAGTCCCCAATTCTCAATCTGCTGCATCACGCATTTGCGCAGCATAATGCCGTTGTCATCAATCAACTCCACCGGAAGCATCACAAGCCCCTTTGACTTATCACCGTGGAATGTCTCAAATCTGTGATACAGGAACTTTGTCAGTTTCCCCGGAAACGTCTTAGGGGGATTTAACTCAAACTTATCGGAAGGGTCATATACAATGCCGGCCTCCGTAGTGTTGGAGACGACAAACCGCAGAGTATCAATCTCGGCAAGGGCCGCATATTTCTCATATTCACTGGCAGTATCCACAGCGTCTGCAACGCTTGTCACCACTCTGTTGATAATCTTGCCTTCACCGTTCACATTTCCCCGCAGAGACACTGTATACTGACAGTCCTGCTTGTGAAAATTGTCCAGGTTGCCAAATTCAATGGGCTTGATAAGAACAATATCCCCGTCAAAAGTTCCCTTTTCATTGGCAATATCAATCATGTAGTCCACAAACGCCCGAAGAAAATTTCCCTCTCCGAACTGAACTACCTTAACAGGCCTTTCTTTCCTGTTGGACATCGATTTGTTTAATACTTCCATTGTCAGTCTCCCTCCTAATAGTGTAAGTACTTTCATAAGCTATTTTACTGCCAAAAAAAGCTTTCGTCAACACAATTATAACCACAAAAAAATGTCTTGAAAAAAGAATTGTGGTCGGATATAATTTAAAAAGAGTTTTATGTAACTGCTTACATATTCTCTCTTATAACCTACAGGAAGGCATTTACAGGTATGACCATCTATGATATATCGGAGAAAGCCGGCGTATCCATAGCTACGGTGTCGCGTGTGCTGAACGGAAGCAGCAGTGTCAGCGAAAAGACGAAGAAAAAAGTACTGGATGTCATCAACCGGTATGAGTACACCCCTAATGCCTTTGCCAGAGGCCTGGGCCTGAACACTATGAAGACCATCGGTATCATATGCGCCGACAGCTCCGACCTCTATCTCGCCAAGGCAATCTACTATATAGAACAAAAGCTGCGTGCAAACGATTACGACAGTATCCTGTGCTGCACAGGCTACGATCTGGACGCAAAGGCTGCCGCGGTCAATCTCCTTATTACCAAAAAGGTGGATGGCATTATCCTTGTAGGCTCCAATTTTATTTATGAGGAAGATGCCGACAACCAATATGTGGTGGATGCTGCCGCCCAGGTTCCGTTAATGCTTCTGAATGCGGCTCTGGATGCTCCAAACATCTACAGCATAATATCTGACGACTTCACCTCTATGTATGAGGCCACTCTGCAGATGATCTCCGCCGGAGTCAGGGATATTGTATATTTCTATAACTCTGTCTCCTACAGCGGGAAGAAAAAGCTTGCAGGATATCGAGCCGCCATGGAGGAGCAAAAGCTCTCCGCCGAGTCCGGTCTGCTGCAATTCTATCAGGGTTCCCATGAGGACATTCCGGCCATGACCCGGCACCTGATGAAGCTGCATGACCAGGGGCTGAATTTTCACGGAGTTATTGCCTCGGATGACACCCTGGCGCTGGCCGCCGTTAAATACGCAAAGCTGATGGGATATTCCATACCGCAGGATTTCTCCATACTGGGATACAACAATTCTATGCTTGTCAACTGCTGTGACCCGGAGCTCACCAGCATCGACAACAAGCTGGAGACCCTGTGCCAGCATTTGATCACCACCCTGATGGGGGTGCTTGACGGAAACGAGATGCCGAAAAAGACTGTTTTTTCAGGCGAGATCATTCATCGCGGCACCACAAGGAACTAAACCTAAATAAACAAAAAACGCCGCCGGGCGGCAGAAAGAAGGTAATAAAATGAAAGCATTTATGGACAAAGACTTTCTGTTGGAGACCGAGACAGCAAAGAAGCTGTTCCACGACTACGCGGAAAACACGCCGATTCTGGACTACCACTGCCACATCAATCCCAGGGAGATTGCCGAGGACCGTCAGTTCGAAAACATCACCCAGGTGTGGCTGGGCGGAGACCATTACAAATGGCGCTTTATGCGCTCCTGCGGCGTGGATGAAAAGTACATAACAGGCGATGCATCCGACTATGAAAAATTCTGCAAATGGGCAGAGTGTCTGGGCCATGCCATCGGCAATCCTCTGTTCCACTGGAGCCACCTGGAGCTGCAGAGATATTTCGGCTACACCGGAATACTCAATAAAAACACTGCGGACGAGGTCTGGAAGCTCTGCAACGAGAAGCTTTCCCAGCCCTCCATGAGTGTTCGCAGCCTGATCAAACAGAGTAACGTCACCCTCATCTGTACCACGGATGACCCCATTGATTCTCTTGAATGGCACAAGAAGATTGCGGAGGACAAGAGTTTCGATGTAAAGGTTCTTCCTGCATGGAGACCCGACAAAGCAATGAACATCGAGAAGCCCGATTATCTGGACTATCTGGGTAAGCTTGCCGCAACCGTGGGCATGGCTGAAATCAACAGCTTCGCCGCACTAAAGAACGCTCTTAAAAACCGCATGACATTCTTTGCATCCATGGGCTGCAACGTATCCGACCATGCTCTTGAATATGTGATGTACTGCCCCGCAGATGAGGACGAAATTGAGGCAATTTTCTTAAAGCGCCAGAACCGCATGATCCTTACCAAAGAGGAGGAAATGAAGTTCAAGACAGCCTTTATGCTCTTTGTCGGCAGAGAATACCACAGACTGGACTGGGCAATGCAGCTTCATTACGGCTGTAAACGGGACAACAACGGACTGATGTATGAGAAGCTGGGGCCTGACACCGGCTATGACTGCATCAACAACTACGCCCCCTCCTCTCAGATGGCTGATTTCCTCAATGCCTTAAACTGCACAGACGAACTTCCCAGAACCATCCTGTACAGCCTGAATCCCAATGACAATCAGTCCATCGGCAGTATCTTAGGCTGCTTCCAGGATTCCACCGCCGTGGCAAAGATTCAGCAGGGCAGCGCATGGTGGTTCAATGACCACAAGGTTGGCATGACGGACCAGATGGTCTCCCTTGCAAATCTGGGCAATCTCTCCGGCTTTGTAGGAATGCTGACGGATTCCCGGAGTTTCCTGTCCTACACAAGACATGAGTATTTCCGCAGAATCCTTTGTAACCTGATCGGAAGCTGGGTGGAGAACGGTGAATTTCCTCAGGATTACGACACTCTCTCAGAGATTGTAAAGAACATTTCCTACTATAACGCAAAGAACTATTTCAAGTTCCCTATTCAGTAAATGTTTCCTCTGCATCGGCATGTGCATAAAAAGGGCATGACACCATCAAGATGTCATGCCTTTTTTTACTTTTTGCAGATTCTTTTCTGAGACTTACTTATAATACTTCAGATACTCCTTGATGTCATCACGAGAGTATCCGGTAAAATACCAGTCACTGCCGATCTTTATCATCAAGTACTGTGTTCTGCCTGTATCAACATCATAATCTTTTTCTCTGTCCCCGTCCTCATAGTACTCTGCCTTAATCCTGGCCTCTACAATGGCGAACTGCTTGATCTTGTCTGCGTCACAGTCATAGTAGTCTTCCATGAACTCCTTTGCCCACTTGAACTCCCTGTCGCTCTTCTTGATCTTTTCAACATCCTTGATGTCTACGGAGACCTTGTACTTGATACCGTCGTCCTTCCAGTCCTCCTTCAGATCCTCGTAGTAGTCCTTCATATCCTCGTAGTCATCTTCGTAATCGTCCTTATCATACAGATCCAGCGCCTTCTGTGCCTTCTTTGCTGCTATGGAATTATTCCACAGCTTCTTATAATCACAGGAATACTGGCCTGTTACATACGCCTTGAACGCTTTCTTGGGTGAACTGCCAAACATCAGATTGCACAATGCAATGAGCAACACAAGAGCTACCACCGCAATGCCGCCAATGAAGGCCAGCTTCTTCACATTGTCAGACCCTGCCGCCTGAGGCTTATCGCCGTTTGCCGCAACAGCATCCTTCGGAGCTTCCGCCGCCTTGGGTGCCTCTGCAGCTTTGGGAGCTTCTGCTTCCTTTGGAGCTTCTGCAGCCGGTGTCACAGTTTGTGTCGCTCCATTTGCACTTTCAGCTGCTGCCTGAGGCGCAGCGGTCTGAGGTGCCGCTTCCTCACATGATGTACCGCAGGAAGTACAAAACTTTGTTCCTTCCGGAAGTTCCTTACCACAATTCTTACATACCATTTTTTCGCTAATCTCCTTATCCTCATAGTGTTTATACAAGAGCATATGCTTTGCCCCTGTCTGTCAGAACAACACTATAATCATAACTTTATCGCTATATCTTTGTCAAGTTCTTTTTATTAACAGCATTTTCTGCCAGTAACCGTTCAGCCTTGCAGCAAGTCACGCCGCCCGAGACAATGGGTTCCTGCTCAGACACGTTTCCACTCGGGAAAAAACGTAACGGTACATAAGTCTCCAAAGTACGGAGACTAAGTACCGACGTTTTTTACGGTCTTTGCAGGAACCCATTATCCCAACCGGCTGATAACAGGCAAGATGAACTCTCACTTTTGCTGTTTTCAGTACTTCAGCGCTTTTTCCTCGCCGTTCATCACACGCATGGCCCCCTGGGCAAGAGCAAGCAGCTCATCCTCTCCTGCATATACAGTAACAGGTGCGATCCAGCCCGTTCTCTCCTTCAGAACGTCACACACATCCTGCCCGTAAGCAATGCCGCCTGTGAGAATAATCTGGTCCACTTTGCCGTTCAGTACACAGGCCATGGCACCGATGTCCTTTGCCACCTGGAGCAGGAATGCCTGCTTGGCCTCCGCAGCCTTCTCATCGCCTTCGTTCGCCCGCTTCGTCACATCACGCATATCGTTTGTGCCAAGGTAAGCGTTAAATCCTCCCTTGCCGATAAGCTTACTGTATATTTCCTTCTCCGTATATTTACCCGAGAAGCACAGCTTCACAAGCGCACCGCAGGGGACGCCGCCCGCACGCTCCGGTGAAAACGCTCCGTCTCCGTCAAAGGCACTGAACACGTCTACCACTCTGCCGCCTTCGTGTGCACCCACGGATACGCCTCCGCCCATGTGCACCACGATCAGCCTCAGGGACTCATAAGGCTTCCCAATCTCCTTTGCGTACCTCTTTGCTACTGCCTTCTGGTTCAAAGCATGGAAAATACTGCCTCTGGGGATTTCAGCCATGCCGGAATATCTTGCTATAGGCATAAGCTCATCCACCACCACAGGGTCAACAATATAGGCCGGAACGCCGATGGAGTCTGCGATTTCCCTCGCCAGGATTCCTCCCAGGTTGGACGCATGCTGTCCCTGCACACCTATTCTCAAATCCGCCAGAAGCTCGTCCGTGACTGCGTAGGTGCCTCCGGGAATGGGCTTTAACATACCGCCGCGGCCCACCACCACATTCAGAGACTTGATGTCAAAATTCTTGGAAGCCAGAAGGTCTGTGATAATCTGCTTTCTGAAATCCTTCTGGTCAAAAATAGTTTCATACCGGGAAATCTCCTCGGTGGAATGCCTTAAGGTCTCCTCAAACAACAGATTCTCATCCTCAAACACACCAATTTTGGTGGAGGTAGAACCTGGGTTGATAATTAAGCTCTTTATGGACATAGATTTTTCCTCCTCTTCTTTTCTTTCTTCTTTTCCCGCCGGGCTCTTTTGGATGCAGCCATCCTGTCCGTCGCGCCGTCAATCACCAGGTCCAGCACGCAGCCTATGACTTCACCGATAATTTCAATCAGCACCTCAGCCATTCTTCTTCAACTCCTCAGCCACCACCGCAGCCAGGGCAATGGAATTCACCTTGGTCTCAAAGGTGTCGGAGCGGCTGGTAAGGATAACGGGAACCTTGGTTCCGGTGAGGATGCAGCCATTCTTCACTCCCGGCACCATATGTACGATTGCTTTATATACAAGATTTCCAGCATGAATGTCCGGGAACAGCAGCACATCCGCATCCCCCTGAATCTTTCTGTCTGTGGCACCTTTATGCTTTGCCGCCTCCGCGTCAACAGCAAGGTCAAGAGAGAGAGGTCCGTCCACGATACATCCGGTAATCTTTCCTTCCTCGCACATTTTCGTCAGTTCCGCAGCTTCCACGGTGGTCTCCATCTTGGGATTTACCACCTCAACCGCCGCCAGAGGCGCAATCTTGGGATTCTCTATGCCGCAGGCATTGCAGACGGGAACCGTATTATTGATAATGTGAATCTTGTCCTCCAGAGTAGGGTAGGTGATAAATGCCACATCTGTGAGAAACAGGAGCCTGTCAATGCCCGGAATGTCGAACACACACACATGGGAAAGGGGACCGCCTGTCCTCAGACCCACTTCCTTGTCCAGCACGCTCTTTAAGAAATTCTTGGTATCCACAAGGCCCTTCATGTACATGTCAACCTCGCCGTCATGGGCAAGCTTCACAGCCTTCAGCGCTGCCTGAATCATATCGGGCTCGTCGATGATACGGTAGCCTTCAAGATCCATATCCATGGATGCGGCTATCTCCCGAATCTTCGCCTCATCTCCCACCAGAACCGCGTCCGCAATACCCTGATGCTTTGCCTCCCGCACTGCCTCCAACACGGCGGAATCCTGTGCGGCCGCCACAGCAATCTTCTTCATTTCACAGCTTTTCACCTTAGAAATCACATCATCAAATCCTTGCTTCATTACTCCTGCTTCCTTTCTGCCTTCCGGGCATCTCTTTCTGTTTTTGCACAGCTTTGAAACTGACATATTTCACATCTGTGTCCAATCGTTAAAATAATAACACGGCATTCGGAAAAATGCAAGGTTACAGATTAACCGATGAACCGGGCATACCATATATCGTTATCTTTTTACCATATATATTTCCTTATCATTTTTATCTGCTTCAAAACTTTCCGGAGATATTCTGATAAGCCTCGTCCCTATCGGCATATCAATATATTTGAAAATATCCTGATCTAATTGCTGCCATACATTTCCTACATACATTAATTCTATATTTCTGTGATTTGACGTATATTCGTCACTTTCATTTCCTGCAAAAAAAGACCAGCCGCTGTCTTCTTCGTTTAATGGTTCATTTCTTTCCATATACCCGACTTTCCAGCCTTCTTC
>CAMWJV010000002.1 GCA_947174665.1 uncultured Lachnospiraceae bacterium | reverse complement strand
GCCCCATACATCTCAAACTAATTTTTTTATAAAACAGAAAATGAGCCGGCGTCTCAAACGCCGGCTCCTCCGTTACAGCTGCTTTTCATCTTATGCAGAATCCGCCATATGCTTTTCTCTGACAAATAGTGCCTTTCTGCAAGTTCCCGCACTGTGGCTCCCTGACTATGTTCCTGATATATCATTATGTCCCTTGCATAAATTTGTTCCTTTGCCCGGTTTATCTGCCCCCAGCCTGCTCTTTTATGCTCTTTTCTGGGGATATAGATACTGGCTCCATCCACATACTGCTGTATCATTTCTATTATTTCATCAGGCAGAATTTCTTCTGCTTTTATATAGCCCATAGCTGCCTCCTAAAATATAAACTGTCAGGAATAGCAATGGCTATAACAATATACATTTTATCTTGCAATAGCCGCTGCTATGCAAAAATAACATATCTTTTCATACAGTAAATCCCTCCTTCGTCACAGAATAAAATCAGTATATCAGACATGTCCCGTTTTTGCAATCGCTCCGGGCATATGGTATAATGATTTTGATGTTGCTAATGGGATATATTGTAATTTGACAGATACAAGGAGCAGGATAAATATGATAATACAGGTTGATACGCCGGAATATGCGGATATCTTTGCCGCTGTCTACAACAGCGCAAATACCCTGTTTGAAAACAGTGAGCAATATGATGCAACAGGGGAAATATTTCTCCCCCAGCTAAAAATTGATGAGAATTTCATCTGTTCAGATGGAGATGAAGTTGTCGGTTTTATGTCCTTTCACTGCTATGAGCAATACAGCGAACTAACCAGCCTTTATGTCAAAAAAGAGGTTCAGAACCGGGGAATCGGTGAAAGCCTGATACATCATTTTGAGCAAAAGATAAAGCCCGGCACCCCGGCGCTTGTCAAGGTTTTAAAAAATGCGCCCTGGGCGCTGAGGTTTTACCAAAAACACGGGTTTACATTCTTAGATGCGAAAAACGCCGAAACCTTAAAAGCTCTGGGCATCACAGAAAAGCCCTGGGAAAGGATTTTATATAAAAAGTTTTGAACAATATCGCCGCGATCAATGCAGTTCAACATTATTATCAAATTGCTTTTTTGACCTCCTGCTTTGTCATGAAATCCTTAGGGTACATCCAGTCAGGCAATATTGTATCTCTTAACACCGGGTATACCGGATACCATTCAATTATATAATAGGACTCTATTTCGTTTTCAAAAGCATCATGTTTCATATTTCCCCTGTATTCTACCTTACATAAAAATGTATTGGCATAGTCCTCATTATACATTTTCATCTGCGGCAATATAGTTTCGTTTGTCAGATTTATATCGATATATTCTTCCGGCAAAAAGTAACCGTTTTCATTTCCCGCCTGTACCCAGCCGGTCCCTGTATAATGTACCTCCCTGACCAGTATGTAGGGATCGTAGTTTTTAAAATCACCTTCTTCTTTTTTGGGGCCGCCCTTTTTCATTTTTCATTATTTTTTCATTACGTGTTTCACTAAATACAGAAATTTTACAATGAGAAAAATGCCACATACGGTTAAATATGACAGAAAAAAACATATGACACATAATAATTTCATTCCCTTTTCTTCATCCATATCTTTCAGAAGAACTTTGGCTGCGGTTATCCCAAGCACCCCGAATATAGCAAAGGGAATGCTCCCGTTTACTTTTTTTGTTTTACTGCTATCCATTTTTTTGATTGCAATTCTCATCATACAGAGCCACGAAAGAGCAGACAAAATATATCCTGCGCCTGCTATACACAATATAATAACTCTTTCTTTCCCCTGAAATAAACAGAGCACTATTTCTATACCTGATAATCCAAGCAGAAAACAAAAGCATACTCCCCAAATCCCATGATGAAGTATACATAAAAAACCTTCAATCGCTTTTCCCTTTTTTGCCTTTAATATAAATACAGGATAGATAATAGTTGGCAATATACCCAGCATCCCGAGCATATTATCTGTTACTCCGATAAAAATCGAGATAATTAACGGTAATGACATCAAGATCAGTAATAATTCACCTTCAATACACTTTTTTAAGGGAATTTTCCCATCTGTTCCATATAACATATACTTTTCTAATTTTTCTTTTTCGGTCATTTTCTTATTCCCTTATGTTCTTCCGCAACCCGCTGTTTAGTCCCGGCAAAATGCTGATTTCGAATTTATGTATTCTAAAAAACAAAATTCCACCACCGCGCGACGGTTTCTTTTGAAAAGAAATAATATCGTATCCTGTCCCGGCTGTCGCTCGCATAATCTTTAACAGGCTCTATCTGGCAGCCATCCGTCTCAAATGATACAATTTTTCCACATTTATTTCCGTTAACATATCCCATTCTGAACACACCATCTCCTGCGATAGCACCCATTTCATCCCAAAAATCAAATATATATCCGTATATAACGCCTTCTGCAGCATGCAAGATCAAAGTTATGCCGTCACAGGTCAGCACCAGCTCAGCTTCCCCGTCTCCTTCCATATCCAGCACGCTGAAATATAAAATCTGAAATGCCGCTTTCCCCTGCGGATCTTTAATACTATCTCCGTCTACAATATATTTCTCCCCCTCCTCCGCTGCACAGACAAATTCCTCCCTTCCGGTCAAAACCCTCAGGTAAACTATTGGTATTTCTGCCACCTGCAGGATGTTATCATCCTCCGTTTCCGGTTTCATATGTTTTACTATGAATAGTTCCTCTTCTTCCAGGTCGCCCAGCAGGATTTTATCCAGCATTTCTTCCGTAAAATCCATACGCTCAATTTGCTCAGCTTTTGCGAGAGGATCTATGTATGCAAAAAAATCATCCGCAGACACCTCCAAACCTTCCACCTCAAAATAATCACCATACATATACGCCAGCGTTTCTTCTTCATAAACCCCTTTATCAAGATGTATTCTGTAAAAGCCGCCTATATCAGCTGCGCTTGAACCACTGTAAACTCCATTAAGAGCAATCCCTGCCATTCCTCTGAAAGGAAACTGATAGCTATACACTTTTCCATCCTGATAATCCAGTACCTGCGTAGTGTCCGGAAGTCCTACCAATACCATTTCCTCGACTCCGTCATTGTCTAAATCCACAGTACTAAAGTCGTATATTGTAAACATCGGATCCGGCTCCGAAAGACACCAGAAATATTGATCCCAGTAAAACTCCTGTCCCCCTTCATTGGCGCTGACAAAGGGCTTTTTGCTGTTCAATACCATCCAGTATGCCAGCATGTCCTCCCGTATGCCAAGCGCTGCTATTTCTTCCTCTGAAGGATAGTCCTTCACTTCTTTTGGGCTTTGCAGTTCATCCAGCAAAATAATTTTTACTTTGTCCTTATTTTCGTTTATATATTCCGCACCACCGATCGAAACTTCTTTTTCCTGTATTAGTGCATTCAGAATTTCATCTGCTAATTTTTCGCCTTCCCTTGCTTCATCACTCTCCAGTTCGATAATGTCTTCGCCGGTTTCTATGTCACAGTAGCGTTCATATTCCATTTTCTTCACTACTTCTCCATTTTCATATAATTTCAACCAAATACTTACCATGTAATAGGTATCATTGGATTCCTCTATTGTATGGTAATAATCCATCAATAATTCGTGATTTCCTTCCTGCGTATAATGCCCGACAGATATTCCAAGCCCGCCATGCATCATGAATGTGCCATTACCGCAATAGTATATATATGGCTGCCGATCCCTTAAGATATCTTCCCATATCTCCCATGCAATTAATTCACCGCTCTCTGTTTCCTCAAAGACTAAAAGGTCTCCGAAGCCCCATGTTGTTTCTATATAAACCAATAATTCATTCTTCGTATCCTGGTTTAAATCCTCTGCCATATAATGGATACCATTTATTACACCGGTGAAATCAATAAAATATTCGAATAAATACCGATTTTTCTCTACCTGCTTATCATAGGCCGTAATTTCTTTATCAATAAACGCAGCAAACGTTGGATTATCTCTGACCTCCTTCTCTTCAACGATCAGAACCAGTCTCTCCTCCTGTTGTTCGCCTTCTGTCTGCGATTCACTTTCTGCCTGCTGTTCTTGTATCTCACCGGTTTCCTGATTTTCCTCCTCCGGTTCCATAGCAGGCACCATACTTGCCTCTACAGTTGGCTCTATGACTGCCTCTGTGGTTGGTTCGGTAGATGCCTCCGTAGTTGCAACGCTTTGTGTCTCATCACGTTTATCCTGTCTGTCCTGCTCCCCAAATTTCAGAAAACAGATTCCTAATACAATTACAAGACCGATACTTATGACAGCTATTAAACTCGTTTTCTTCTTATCCATCGTACGTTCCTTACCCTGTTTATTCCCGCGAGCAATGAGCTGAGTGTCACGCTTACGATACAGCTTTTACGGAGCCTCATGAATCTCTGTCACATGCCATTCATTCTCTTGCTTTTCTATATACCAAAGAGAAAGAATATCAGAAGAACTGCTCTCCAGATTTCCGTTTTTGTCATATCTTTTAAGTGTGTAGACTACCCAAACATGCCCTTCATTTCCGGATAACTTACATGTGATAAATTTTAAAGTTCCTTCCTGTGAAACCGCATTTTTCGCATTAAAATAGTAATATTCGCTAAGGGCATCCACATCTCCCATTTCAGCTTCAGCGTCTTGCTTTGTACCTGTATATTGCAGTATTGCTAATCCTTTATTTACTATTTCATTTCCAACTTCTGTTTCATAAGCTGAACAATTGTAGTTAATTTCGGAATATAATTCTTTTCCGTAAAAATCTTCGTTTGGGTATCGATATTCTTCATATATATTGTGCGCTTTAATTTTTTCCCGGCATACGGATACTATGATTATCAATAAAATTAAAGACATCAAACATATTATATATTTCTTTCTTTTCATGTAAGCCTCCTCTTAATAATAGCAAGTGACACTAATTATTTTTTTACACACCGGCAATTATGTATATACAATTATCTTTTGCAGAAAAATAAACTTCCCCAACACAGCTGCCGCCCAGTGTATCAGAGCAGAACTCATTACAACACAGCCATTCACTTACTGTTCCAATTTCAACTCCTTTATACAAAATTTCGTCTACATCTATTTGCATTGTCTTCCAGTTATACTGCTCTTTCAAATATTCACTTTCCTGCTCATCAATTATAACAAGCGCTTTCATATTATATCTTGTTGGACCAATCCCGCCGGCAGAAACAATATCTATAACATAATAACATCGAATTATATCAGAAATATTCGCAAAGCGATTAGATATAATTTCTATGTCCTCCCCTTCAATATAATCTTTTTGCCCCGAGAGTTTTCCTCTTAAGGAGAAAAATATCACCACCATTACAATAAGCACACATGATACAATGAATATTTTTTCTTTTATCATTATCAGCCCTACCTTCTATCCATGATATTATGCTTAATTCAGTAACTCATATATTTTACTCGTTGCGAATATATCACTCAAATTAAAATTCCCAAAATACTTATGCCAATAATTCCTATCTTTTTTTTACGGTATAACACCTCGCAATAAAAAATTTCCCGGCAAGTATTGATTAAATATTACCACAAATATGCATAATAGTTGAATAATTATTATTATTAAAACCCGGTGCCATAACACACCGGGCTTTTATCAAAATAATTGTCCTGTTCTTACAGGTTCTCATTCTTGAGCGTATCGATTGGATTGTCTTTCTTAATCTTGCTCATGGAATACATCATCGTCACAAACACCACCAAAAATACGCTGAGTACGGCAATACCGATTGCGCTCCAGGGCAAATGATAGTCTGTTTCATACCCTCTGCCCACGGCCCGGTAAATCAGCCATGTGACGCCTGCGGAAACGGGAAGTCCGAAAACCAGGGCCCTTGAGCCGTAGAGCAGACACTCAAAGTTCATCATTTTATTGAACCCGCCCTTTGTCATACCAACGGATTTGAGCATGGCAAACTCACGCCGGCGCAGATTAATATTCGTAGATATGGTGTTGAACACATTGGCTGCAGCAATCATCGAAATCAGCACAATAAATCCATAGGCAAACACCTGAATGATATTCACAATATTCCGTTCCATCTCCGTACTTTCAGCGTAGTCATACACAGATCCGATATTCAGGCCATTCTCGCTGAGAATTTTCCTGAGATTGTCATAGCTGGCCCTGTGATTATTCGTGGTCAAATAGAAATGATTGGAATAAAAAATATCCCGGGTTTCCTGCGGCACCACGCTGTTCATCATGCTTAAGGGGTAGATCATATGCAAACTGCCCCGTCTTGCTTTCGTAATATAGAACGGCGCATCGGTAATCCTCTTGCCGGATTTCAAAGTATACTTCACATAAGCATCCTCATAGGGAACTTTCAGAATATCGTTTTCATCGGTGTCACTGCGATAACGCAGAATCTGATTCCCTTCTTCATCAAGTTCGTCACCGTCAAGAATGTATCCTTTAATGTTTTTAATGGACTGACATGCAATCTCACTGACATCATCCTTTAATGTGTTCATCGTTACATATTTCTGCTTTTCGAAATCAAACTGAACAATTCCGTCCAGCGCAATGCCCAGCGGATTCCCGGCATCAAAGTAGTCGTCTCTGTTAAGATGATATTTTGACAGAAGCTTCTCAAACTCATCATCCTTAACAAAATACGCATATCCGTAAATCTCCGATTCTGTCTCCGTATTTTCCGCAGTATCCACACCATCTGATGAACCTGCCTCCTGGGAACTTGCGAGAAATTCTCCGGTAACATATTTATTATCAATACTTCCGCTAAAAAATCCTGCACTGACGTATACGCTGCCCGTCACATAGCGGTCCGACATCAGCAATTCCTGAATTTCTTCCGGCGTCTTTTTCTCCAGGTCTTCCTCTGTGACTTCATACGAAAGGTCATATTCTTCCGGTGCATATCCGCCCGAAACGGATTCCATCAGATAATCCGTAAACGCAGACGCAGAGACAAACAGGACAATGCTCATAAAGAGGCTGATAACGGTAGCTCTGTATTTCTTCCTGCTTCGCTTATAATATTTGCTTGCAAGGACGCCGGGCAGGCCAAAGAGCTTATATGTGAGCCTGGCAGTTTTCACAAGCCTGCTCTTTGCTTTAATATCTGTGTTCTGGCGGATTGCTTCCACTGCAGATACCTTCGTCGCTCTTTTCGACGGAATCCATGCGGAGATCAGGACGGTGATGAGCGCTATGACCATTGCAATGACCACCGATTCCCAGGAAACGCAGATTCGCATGGGCAAATTGAAATTTCCCACTATTGAGGCAAACTTATTGCCAATCAACAGAAGTGTTACGCCGATTCCTCCGATGCCTACCACAATACCCAGCGGAATGCCCACAGCACTGACGGCAAGCGCTTCAAAGAGTACCATCTTTTTCAGCTGTTTCTTGGTTGCCCCCACAGAGGATAACAGACCAAACTGCTTTGTCCTTTCGGATACTGAAATCGAAAAAGCATTATAGATCAGCGACACCGACCCGAATATGATCAGGCATATCACAATAACCGCCAGGCTGATAATCATTGTGGTAAGGGAACTGTACCTGGATACACCGGTAGAGAGAAGCAAATCTCTATTCTGGGTTCCGCTCAGGCCCATTCCCTTCATAAAATCATAGACTTCCACCGGGCGATTCATCTTGAAATAAACATCAAACCGGGCACTGTCCGTGAATTCTCCGTCGGCAACCGTAAGCGCGGTGTATCCGGGCGCTGTCCGCTCCTCAAAGGACGGGCGTTCGTAAATACCCACAACCGTATAGGTTCTTGTCTCTCTTACCTCAATAATCTCGTCGGTCCGAACATCTCTTTTTGTACTGCTGTCATAGGTATAGCAAGGGTTACTCTGGCCCAGAGAATACCCGTCCAGCATTCGCTCACCGAGATCCAGCGTGATGGTATCACCTGCCTTGTAAGTAAGCCCGCCGTTGGTAGAAAGATGCTGGGGAATAAGGATTTCGGCCGAATTCTCCGGCAGTCTGCCGGAGACAAGGTGTATGGGCATGGTTTTAAAGTAATCATCCTGTTTTCCGCCAATCACATACATGTAGGGCTTAAATTCGTTTTTACTGTCCACCTTTGCATAGCCGAGAAGCTGGCCGTAGGCAGCGCCTGACACTTTCCCGTCGGCGCTTATGCTTTCATAATCGCTCCACGCGGCATCATATACCGCCCCGTGCCAGTTTCCGTTATTGTATATGGTATATTCCAGAATATAATTCTGTATACTGGAAACAAACGTTGTCACGGCACAGATCATAGCTGCCGATAGCATAATACCGATAATGGTGACAATGGTCCTTGTCTTATTCTTTTTCAATGACTGAAGGGTTACTTTATTAAATATATTCATCTGCGGATCACCTCGTCACGAGTAATTTTTCCGTCCTCAATAGCCAGGATGCGGTCCGCCTGCAGGGCAATATTTTCATCATGGGTAATGATGATCAGCGTCTGATTATATTTTTGATTGGACACCTTCAGCAGTTCCACTATCTCCTGGCTGTTTTTGGAGTCCAGATTTCCCGTAGGTTCATCGGCGAGCACGACGGAGGGTGCATTCATCAGCGCTCTGCCGATGGATACTCTCTGCTGCTGGCCTCCCGAAAGCTGATTCGGCAGATGGTTTTCACGGCCCACAAGCTTTAGGGTGGTCATCAGTTCTTTCAATCTGTCCTGATTGACTTTTCTCCCATCCATCAGCACGGGAAGTGTAATATTTTCCACCACATTAAGCACCGGGATCAGATTATAGAACTGATAGATAAGTCCCACCTGACGACGGCGGAAGATTGCCAGCTGCTCGTCATTTTGAGCATACACATCACTGCCATCCACATAGACCTTGCCGCTTGTGGCCTTGTCAACCCCGCCCAGGATGTGAAGCAGCGTGGATTTGCCCGACCCGGACGGGCCTATGATGGCGACAAACTCGCCCTTATTTACGGAAAAGGACACATTATCCAGGGCTTTTACCTGATTTTCCCCTTTCCCATAGGTCTTGCATAGATTTTCGACTCTTAATATTTCCATAATGTAACCATGCCTTTCTGAGTATTGTAACTGGTTCCTTAACAGTTACTGCAATTTATGAATACATTATGCACCCTTAAAGTGACAGGGCGGTGACTCTAAAATAACAAAAATGTCACTTAATATCTGTCATCATCTCGCAGCTCCCTTACGTAATTATCCGCATTTTGTCCCCGTTCATTTGTTTAGCTTCTTTTCTGATTGATTTCATTTATCCACCTCCAGCAACTCCCCGAATACTTCTGTCATAGTCTTCCTCGGAATCCCGTGCTCTATTGCCTCATAGAATGGCGGTGTAAGTTCCTCCCAAATTTCTTTCTCTACATGTACACCATTGATTCTATAAGAACTCGTATAAATCCTTTCTTCCTCATCTTCAGCAAAACATAACTCAAAATCTAAGACCGTTTCCCACTTTCCGGCATCATTCAACACTATATACCGAAACCTTTCAATCCATGCATGCTGATCATCATGCTCCCATATTTTACCAACTCCCATCACACCTTTAAAATAGCTACTCTCTCCCCAATAAGATATATCGCACACCTCTTCTCCCAGCTCATAGTCAAAAAAATACACACAGCCCCAGGTCACTCCTAACTCCGGTTTGCCATCTCCATCTATATCGTCATAATAATAAGCCGGAAAATCGCTATCCCGCCGTTCCAACAATTCATCAAAAGTTGAGCCCTTCCACAGATCCACATAGTAGTAAACTTCCGGATATCCCTCGATTGGAAGCTCACTTTTTAACAAGCGGAGGAACGCTTCTTTGTATGCTCTGTCTTCCTCCTCAGTCAGCTCCATGTGCGGTTGATCCACGTTAAAATCTATTGCTCGCACCATTTCACACACTGCTGCCACATCATCTTCTGCATCCTCAATCTGTCCATTATCCGCCGCCGAAGCTTCCGATCCTTCCTGCTCTACCTGAGCAGCTGAAATCTCCGTTTTCTCCATCAGAGTTTCAGTTTCCGTTTGTTCATCCTGAACACGCAAAGGATCAAAGTGCATAAACAGCACCCTGGCAAGCAATAATCCTGATATGCAAAGTGAAATTCCTGCTATGACTGCAAGTAAGTAATACTTCCTTTTCATGGATTATTCTATTCCTCTATTGTCTCATATTGATGCGGCACATAAGGCAGGATCGCCCATGTAACATCATCAGCCGAAATGCTTTTATGCTCTAATTGTCTATATCCCACAGTTGCATGCTCACAGGGATAATTTTCACACTCAAAGCAATTGTTCATCCGGTTTTTATGTAAACAGTTTAACGGTTCACACAACTCACTTCCCTTGCCATAACAATGACAGCCCGATGTATCGCATCCTGTGCAGCGCATACTCCAATCCGAATTACCATACACGGCATTCAAATGGGGGATAAGGATATTCCTGAATTCTTCGGTAATGCCGGTATAATGAACACATAAATCACATCTGTGTCCGCATTTGCCAAACACAGCATTTTCTTTTGACAAAGGTTTGCGGTTTGGTTTTTTCTTAATAAGTATCAGCTTTTTGACCACATCAAAAGAATCAGGATCATTGACACGGATTAAGAGCCACTTACCATCATGTAAAGTCCTTTCATTATCATAAAGCTTCTGTATTTCTATTGGGAATTCATTCTTTACAGCTTCAAATTTCTCTCGCTCTGTTTTACCGAGAATTATTTGAAAATCATAGTGATCTTTATGTAGATTTACAGACACAACTGTTTTCTTGCCCTGACGAAACTTCAGGCAGGGAATGTCATAATACATTCCCGCCACCTCATCAAGCCGATAATTACCACGCATAAATTTTACAATTTCTAATCCGACTTTTTCAAACTCATTCATTATGAACTTCCCTCCTGGTCAACAGCTCCGCTGCAGGCAGCGGGGTATCCGGTTTCATTATATGTAAAACCGCCCCTTCAGACGGTTCCCCTGTAAAATCGAATGGTAAATTTTGCGCCTTGAGACACCTGATTTTCCGCCTTGATCGTACCGTTTTGAGTCGTAATGATCTTTCGCGCCAAAGCCAGGCCGATACCGAAGCTCTTGTCGCCGGAATCCTTTCCCTTATAAAAGCGCTCGAAAATATGCGGAAAATCCTCCTTCGAAATACCGCTGCCATTGTCCGAGATAATAATTTCCGTATACAGCGCATTGTCCGATGCACTTATTTCTATGGTTCCGCCTTCCGGCGTGTGCTCCATGCAGTTCTTGACAATATTTGTGATTGCCTCACAGGTCCATGAAACATCACCGAAAAACATTCCTTCGGCAGACACTTTCAATGTCTGATTCCGCAGATCCAGCGGAACCAGCAAAGATGCCGTTCCTTTTCGAAGCAGCTCCTCCAGGGGTACACGCTCCCGATTGAATTTAGCCGTCCCTGCATCCAGCCTGGATATTTTCAGCAGGGCAGTGATCAGCCAGTCGATCCGACCCAAAAGCTCATACAGCTCGTGAGATAATTTCTGCCGCCGTTCCTCGGTAATATCGGGATTGGATAGAAAGGACACAAGCAGGTTTATCGAGGTAAGGGGCGCGCGTATCTGATGAGATATATCCGCGAGAGAGTCCGCAAGATAAACCTTATCATCCTGCAGGCTCTGCTGCTGTTCCCGCAGACGGACAGTCATTTTATAAATCTCACTCTGCAGGATGTCAAGCTCTCCCTCGGAATACTCTTCGAGAGCAATCTGCCGGTCCCCGTGCAGAATCCGGTCTATATCCGCCGCAAGCCCGGAAATACGTTTATATCTTCCGTATGTAGCAAACAGCCAGATGAGAATAAACACTGCGCATACCGCAAGCATAAACAGCCCGAAACGCCGTTCCCACACAAATGCCGTTATTATTGCCGCCGCAGCGGCTATGCCGTACAGCAGCAGCGTTTTTTTGACTTCAGGATTCCTGAATATATTCATCATTAATCAACCTTATAGCCGAGTCCGCGAACCGTCTTAATGATCGCCGGGTTCTGCGGATCGTCCTCTATCTTTTCCCTGAGCCGCTTGATATATACCGTCAGAGTGTTATCATTTACAAATTCGCCTGCTATGTCCCAGATTGATTCCAGGAGCTGCGTCCTCGTGAGAACCGCCCCGCGATTATTGAGAAATACAAGAAGCAGGCGATATTCAAGGGCTGACAGATATAAATCCCTGCCGTTTTTGCTTGCGGTGCCTTTTACAGTATCCACTGCCACTTCGCCAAGGTGGATCACTGAGCCTGCGCCTCCGGTAAGGCGGAGAATATTCTTAATCCTCGTCACAAGCTCTCTCGGCCTGAACGGCTTGGGTATATAATCGTCCGCACCCAGTTCGAATCCCGTGACCGTACTGTATTCATCGCCCGACGCCGTCAGAAAAATGACAGGAATACCATAGAGGGATTTGACAGCGGAACAGACAGCAAAACCGTTGCCGTCAGATAAGGAAATGTCCAGCAGCACAAGGTCAGCCTGTTCACTCTCCAAAAACTTTAAAGCAGCCTCCTGCCCGGAAGCACTTTTCACATCATATCCCTCCGCAGTCAAAAACTCCGTCAGGTTGGCGACAATGCTTTTGTCGTCTTCCACCAGTAAAATTTTTATCATAGACTCAATTCCTCTGTAAAATTTTAATTCTCATGCCATGTACCTGATGATCTCCTCAAACGCCGCCCAAGGTATCCAAATAATCTGTATTCATGATATATACTCCGTTTCTTTCTTCCGTTTCTCTGCACATTCCAGACTAAAGGCAATCATTCGGTTTATATCGTTCTTATAAATATCATCCATACCACCTTCATAGCCAAAAACAATATCCTGACGATATTTCAACAGTTCTGTCTGTACGAAATAGTAAGCCTTCTGGTTATTTTTAATCCTGAATCCGCGCTGTTTATGATCTCTGCCCGCAAAATACAGCATCGTTTCCTTATAGAGCGGAATCAATCCCTCCAGCTTGCCGGTTGTAACGATTATATACACCCACAATACAGTTGCCATGGGCACAAATTCCAGTCCGACTTTGATCCTGACCACTGCCTGACTGGTAACAAATATTCCGTCACACATCGCGCAGGAAGCCGCCTCCCTGTTCATCCTGTCAAGCTGATGGCCTGAGAAGTTCTTTAATTGCATTTTTGTTCTTATGCTGGAGATCAGCCACAAAAGTCCGAATAATAATGCCAGAAAGATCATTCCTATCATGGCAAGTGACAACTCAAACGGAAAATCATCTATCGCAAAAGATGCAAATCCCAAAGCGAAAATCAGCAGGCTTACAAAAAACGGTATTTTAAATTTCTTTATGCTTCTGCGATAAAGTTTGCGCAGAAAGTCATATTCTTTCAGCTGCTTCATCAAAATGTCCCTCCCCTGACATTAACTCACTGTTTTTCGGAAAAGTGATGAGCATTTATATGTTTCAACACTGTACGCACCCTCATTAAGGAAAAACCTAATAAGTTTTGACCTTGCCACTCATTCAGATCAAATCGTCTATCGTCTTTCATTGAAAGGCCAATTCCCCATATTCTATCCTGAACTGCACATTCTGCTAAAATATGGTCTTGTGTAGCCAAAAGCTTGTCTTTTAACTCATTATTTTGCTGAAATTTTTCAAGTAATCCCTGATAGACAATGAGTTGCCGCATACCATTCCATAATATATCTTCGTAATTTTTAACGAGCCTTCCTAATGCTTTGATTTTTCCTACATCAGTTGTATTCATTATTTGCCCTGCAGTCTCCATATCATCGAAAAGTAATGCCTTTTGATACATCATATACTGTTCCATAGAAGAGTACTGAATACCGCTCACGCAAAAATCCGAGAGATACCAATTGCTTAAATATCCGTTAATTTCATCAGGGTTATGAAAACATATAATCTTTTTCACAATAATTCTTCCTCCCGTGCATGTTATCATCCTATTTCTTCAACTGCTTCGCAGATATCGGCATTCTTCCAGACCCGACGTATTTCATCCCGCACCTCCATTAAAGCAAAGCCCAGCAAATTTTTTCCTCTCCATTTCAATGGGTTTAAAATATTTTCATCTGTCTCTCCCATCTTAATTCCCCATATAGCATCATAGGGACTGGCTTCCACAATAATGCTTTCGCCAGTAGATAACAGAAAATCTCTTAGTTCAGGATTCTGTACGAACTTTAAAAAATTGCCATTAAGAACAATAGGATACTTTGCTTCGTTCCATACCGCTTCATCAAAATTTCTTACTTTTCTTCCCAGTGCCATAATCTGTTTCGGGTCACCACATTGCAAAATCTGTTCACGAATCTCTTCATCACCAAATAGCTCCGCTTTATTTGCCATCATAAATTGTTCCATACAGCAATATGTCTTGGCTACGGACCAAAAATCTGCTTTCCACCATTGGCTGAAACAGCTTTTTGTGACACTTTTATCAGAGGAAGGCTCAGGTTTCCAAAAGAATATATATTCCTGTTTTTTCCCCTTGGAAAATGCTTCTCTTATTTGATCTACCGAATATCCGGGAGCTCCCTTTTCCGTCCAAAGTTCTATCACAAACTCTTTGTTTATATAACAATTATTCTCATGTTCATGATTCCAGTAACCTTTCCATGTCACCGGCTCCGGAAAGAGTTTCTGATACTCGCTTGCCTCCTCTTCCGTAAGAGATGTAAACCACGCTCCCCATTTACAAATATAGCCCTCACCATAACCCATTCTCCAGCCAATAGAATACCTTTCAATTTCAGGGAAAGCAATCCATGGCGGCGGCATGATTCGCTTATTTTCTAACATTAAAATCCCTCCGTGCGTTCTCGATGAAAACGTCAATTCAAATGCCGATACGGTACACTCTGACGCCGTATTTTTCCAGCGTCTGCCGTCCCGTCTCCTCCTGCTGATTCAGAAGATTATGCAGCTTTGTATGAATCGATATTTCCGCCTGCTCCGCTTTATAATTCAGCACAAACAGGTAGCGCCTGCCATCCTTCTCCCGCAGGGCAAGCTCGCATCCCTCCGGCAGAGAAATAATATCCCCGAAAGGCTCTGCAACACCCAGCTTCTCCAGGAAGACTCTCACTGTATCCTGCGCAAACGCCCCGCCGAAATAGTACGCCTCGCCCCTGCCGAAGCGGTTCCGTATCAGGGCAGGCGTACCGGCATAAGAACCGGAGGCGTAAGTACCCAGAACCTGCGCACTGTCTCCTGCAGACGCAAGCAGATCATTGAAGACCGCCGCTTCAAACTTGGTGCCCTCCCACTCCACGGTAACAGGCCTCTCATCCGGTGCCACAAAGGAATACTCCGGGATGTCCGTCCCCGTCAGCTTCGCCGCCAGTCCCGGAAGATAATCCATGACACACCTTCCGCTCAAATCCTTATATCCTGTACGGCAGCCCATGACAAGCTTTCCGCCCGCCGCCACATAATCCTCCAGAACCTTCATGCGCTCCTCTGTAAGGATACTGGCATGAGGATAAAACAGCACATCGTACTGTTTCAGGCTCTCAGAATCTGTATGATTCTCCATATAGACATAATCGAAGGGGGTGTGGGTCTGCTGAAGAACCACAAAAAGGGCATCCTGACTGACGGAGTCCACCCTGCTGTGCCACCTGTCCTGCCGGGCATCCCAGATGTTGTCATAATCCTTTACAATACCCACCTTCGCCACATACTTTGCCCCCGCAATTTCCTGCAGGAACTTCAGCTTTTCACTGACCTCCCTTACCTCCCGGAGCCGCCTGTTTTCCCTGCCGGAATAATCCAGAATTCCATGCCAGTAAATTTCCGTTCCGAAGGTACAGGTACGCCAGCGAAAATAGCTGATGTAATCCGCCCCATGGGCAATGCTCTGCATGGTCCAGAGGGTCAGCTGTCCCGGCCTGGGACTGGGGGCTTCCATGCGGGTATTCCAGCCGTTGGCTCCGCTCTGCTGCTCCATGATGCCGAAGTTCGGAGACACCGCCCGAACCTCCGCCAGATTCCGGCTCCACCATCTGTCCTTCATGGGGTCCGCAGGATTGTACCCGTCCAGAGCATACCCGAAATCAGGATAGGAGTCATAGGTCAGCACATCCAGGCTTTCCCGAACCATGCGCTGATAATCAATATTGGAAAACATGCCGTTGGTGGTGATAAAATCCGCCGGCTTCTTGTACTTTCTGACAATATCCGCCTGCAGCTTCGCATAGCTGTTCACACTGTCGGATACAAAACGATAATAATCCAGCACCTGGTGGGGATTTACAGAGTTTGTGTTGGTTCTTCTGGGCACATAGATTTCCCCCCACTCCGTGTAGGTCTGATTCCAGAACACAGTTCCCCATGCCTCATTCAAAGCCTCCAGGGTTTGATACCTGTCCTGAAGAAATCTGCGGAATGCCGCCGTGTCGCTTTCAGAAAAAAAGTTGTCATTCTCGCAGTTAAACTCATTGTCCAGCTGCCACCCCACAATGGCAGGATGTCCGCCGTAATGGGACGCGGACTTCTCCACGATATTCCGGGTTTTCTCCCGGTAAACCGGAGAATTATAATTATAATGCCGCCGTGAGCCATGGCGGTACAGATGCCCGTCCATATCCGCATTCAGCACCTCCGGATATTTTTCCGTCAGCCATGCAGGGGGCGTTGCCGTGGGCGTGCAGAAAATGACCTGCATCCCCTTCTCTTTTGCCAGGTCAAGAAAGCTATCAAAAAATTCATAAGTGTACTCACCCTCTCTGGGTTCAATGAGACTCCAGGCAAACTCCGCAATACGCACCGTTCCTATGCCCGCCTCCAGCATTCTGTCCAAATCCTCCGCCCAGAGCCCTCTGTCCCAATGTTCGGGATAATAGCAGACCCCCAGGTCGATACCTGTTCCGTTGATCAATTTTCTCATGCTAACCTCCATGTTGCAGTCACTGCTGTGAGTAAAAGCTGCCCGCCATTCTACAGCACCCTTTTATATACCTTTGTCCCAAAACCGGGCAGTTTTTTCGACACCTCTCCGTAAATCTGCTGCCACTGTTCCGGCACTTCATCCCACTCTACAGCAGACGGATTAAAATTCTGTATAAAGAGATATTCCGCCTTCTCATCCTGACGGGTACTCAGTTCCACTCCCTCCGGCAGATTAACCCACAGAGACTTCACGCCTGCAGCCTCCGATACCTTACGGCACAAATCGTTGTAAAAATCCTCCTCAAAATCCGCGCACACATAGTAAGCCATTCCCTTTCCGTAGCTGTGTGCTGTCAACGCAGGCTGCCCTGCGTAAAAATCGCTGCCGTACCGCAGTACTTCCTCCGCTCCCCGCAGCTGTACCAGATCGCACAGATTGTGGCACCTGTATTCCCCTGTCATTCCCAGGGAATTTCCCGGCACTGCAGCTCCGCTGTTGGTCTCCCAGTCATACAGGCCGTCTATCTCAGCGCTCCTGATGCCGCAGACATCCATCAGTTCATGAGGCGTTCCCCCCAGAAAACAAAGATCTGTATCATCCACAATACCCGACCAATAAGTGAGGATCAGATAGCCGCCCTGCTCAACATATTTTTTCAGCTTTTCTCCAAAGCCCTTCCTGAACATATAGCCCATGGGCACGGCCACGACGGCATAACCCTCCAGATCCTGCTCCATATCCGGCATATCCACGTTCAGGCCGATTCTTCGAAAGCCCCTGTGGATCTTTTTCACAGCCTCATGATAATACAGACCCTTATTGCGGGGCCCCTGGGCATCCTCCATGGCCCATCTGCTCTCCCAGTCATAAATCACTGCCGCCTGGGCTTTCACCCCGCTGCCCGTCAGTTCGGAAAGACTTTCCAGCGCCTCCCCCACCTGGGTCACTTCTCTGAATACTCTGGTATCCTCCCCGCCGTAGTGGTCGATCACCGCGCCGTGAAATTTCTCGTTGGCTCCCCTGCTCTGGCGCATCTGAAAATACTGTACGCTGTCCGAACCGTGAGCCACCGCCTGCAGTGAAGCTGCCAGGAGCATTCCCGGCTTCTTCAGCTTGCTGACGCTCTGCCAGTTGGTGGAGGAAGGACATGACTCCATCAGCAGAAAGGGCTTCCTGCATATGCCACGCATAATATCATAATAAACGGCAACCTCCGCGGCAGTTTCCGGCTCCGGCTGCTTATGCCACAGCGGGTAATTGTCCCATGAAGCCGTGTCAATTACTTCCGCAAATTTGTGATAATTCAATCCGCCATAGAAATACATCATGTTAGTGGTTATGGGCAACGCGGAACCCCCGTCCCGGAGCGCCTGCACTTCCACCTTCACAAAATCAACGGTCTGGTCAGTCACAAACCGCCTCCAGTCCAGTTTCAGCCCATGGAGATCACATTCTCCTATGGGAGAAGGGCTCTCTATCTGTTCAAAGGACTGATAACGGTGACTCCAAAATGTGGTAGCCCAGGCCCGGTTTAACTCCTCTATGGTCCCGTACCTTTCCCGCAGCCACCCCCTGAAAGCGTCCTGACAATAATCGCAATGACATTCTCCTCCTATTTCATTGGAGATGTGCCACCCCAGCACCCCGGGGTGGGAGCCGAAGCGTTCCGCCAGCTTTCGATTGATAATACCCACCTTTTCCCGATATACGGGAGATGTATAGCAGTGGTTGTGACGTCCGCCAAAGAGATTCCGCCTCCTGTCAGGCGCAACCCTGAGTACCTCGGGATACTTGTCCGCCAGCCACTTGGGCCTTGCCCCGGACGGCGTTGCCATGATAACATTGATGCCGTTTTCATACAGCCGGTTTACAATGTCTTCCATCCAGCCAAAGTCGAATTTCCCCTCTTCCGGCTCCAGCATGGCCCAGGAAAAAATACCCAGGGATACCTCGTTTATCTTTGCCTTTTTGAAACAGACAATGTCCTGCTCCAAAATCTCCGGGCTGTCCAGCCATTGCTCCGGATTATAGTCTCCCCCGTGTATCAGTTGATTCCTCGTAAATCCGCTCATTGTAGTATCTCCCTTCTGCTATTTATCGAATGCTCCGAACTCGCACCCTATATTCCTGACACTTATGTCATCTATCAGTGTGTGGTAAATTCCTTCTTTTTTATACAGTCTGATGCGCCCCGTTCCTGTTCCGCCGTTCCAAAGTCTGTTATGCCGCTTACTGCCATCGGGCGCTTCGTAGTTCACCAGCAGCATATCCTTCTTTTTGCAGCGGACTTCCGTGAGCATCACCGCCCTGTGGCTTTCCTGCTTTACCTGCCACACCATGTTGTCCCGGGTTTCAATACACCGGAATCTTGTCTTCGGAAGCGTCCAGAATTTGGAGAAGTTAAACTCATATTCCTTTCCCTCGTAATAGAATGCGCCCAGCAGCTTTCTCTCCAGAGGAATACCGAACACCCTGGGTTTCCCGCCGCCAATATCAAAGGCACTGTTGTTGAGCTTCTTTCCCGTGAGCCTGCTGACCATGTTATTGGAGGAAAGCCACACCCAGGGCGTTGTAAAGTCGCTGCCCCAGTTCTTGTCCGCGTATCCCCAGCAATTCTCAGGGCACACATCGTATATCTCCCCGTTCCAGGTCACAACGCCGCTGTAAGCCGTCTTCATGCCCTCTGCATGCCAGTACATTTCAAAAGCCTTCAGTTCACGAAACAGCTTTCCTGCGCCGTAACCCACGTTAAAGGCAATCTTCTTCTCAATTTTCAGCTTCCATGACATTTTCCCCGCCTGGCACATGTACTCGGGATGAGCCTCTGCTTCGGCCCGGCTGACACTGACTCGTCCTCTGGTGGCCGTCTCCGACAGATAACAGTCCTCCGCCGCCAGAGCAAAAGGCGCCTTTCCCTTCATGACCAGTTCTTCCCAGCCGAAAAATCTGTGGAGCTGAGCGCCATCCTCCCCCCAGGATCCTGCTTTCACCATAAGGTAAGAGGGTTTACGCCCAATCCTTTTGTTCTCCGGCAACTGGCCCAGAACCGGCTCTCTCTCCCCTCTGTCGGGGTTACAGAGGAAAAACTCAATGAAAAAAGATTTCTCCTCACCCGTTTTCCGGTTCCTGCCCGTGAAGGAATGCCACCACCAGTCATAGCCTTTCCCTCCGAATTTTCCGGTCAGCATACATTCATTTCTCCTGATGTCAGACTGCGAAAATCCCAATTTTATACCTCCTTTTCCGCCTCCGGTTTCCCACTTCCCTGATTCCACCCAAACCTTTTTCACCGCATCTCTGCTCCGCCTGCTCTCGTCAGCAAATTACAGACGATACAGCTCGTGTGCATTTTCCCAAGCCGCCTGCCGCACGGTCTCTTCATCCACGCCCTTAATCTGTGCCAGAGCAGATACCACATATGGAATGTTCAGAGAGCTGTTCCGCTTCCCCCGATTGGGTTCCGGCGCCAGATACGGGCAGTCCGTCTCCAGCACTATGCGCTCCAGCGGGATATACTCCACCGCCTCCTTCAGTTTCCTGGCATTCTTGAAGGTCAGTACTCCGCCAATGCCAATGAAAAAGCCCATGTCCAAAAAGGTCTTTGCTGTCTCCTTTGTATAGGAATAGCAGTGGATGACACCGCCAAGCTCCTCTGCCCTCTCCTCTGTTAAAATATCTATGGAATCCTTTGCCGCATCCCTGGAATGGATAATGACCGGTTTTTTCACCTCTCGCGCCAGGTTAAGCTGCCGCCTGAACCACTTCTGCTGAATCTCCTTTTCGGGCTCATTCCAGTAATAATCCAGCCCGATTTCTCCCACCGCCACACATTTTTCCAGCTGATACTGCTGCCTCAGCCAGGTAAAGGACTCCTCATCCAGCTCTCCTGTGTCGCTGGGGTGGATACCGATTGCTCCGTATATGTAATCATATCTGCCCATCAATTCAATGGTTCGTCTGCATGACTCAAGGCTGGATCCCACATTCACCACCCTTGCTATGCCGTTTTTCGGCAAATTCCCCAGCAGGGCCTCCCTGTCCTCGTCAAATGCCTCGTCATCATAATGGGCATGTGTGTCAAATATTGCTGTCATAGTATACTTTGCTCTCCTCCAGAACCTGAAACTGTCCCCCTTCCAGGGAAAGGACGGAAACGGCACAGTTTGGCAGGCTGATTTTCCAAAAATCCCTGTCCGGTATGCCTGAAATCGTATTCAAGATACAGCGGTTGATAGCCCCGTGAGCCACAATAAGGACCTTGTCGGCTTTGCCCTCCATGGGCAGAAGCCTGTCTTCCAGAAAGGCCTTTGCCCTGGCTTTCGCCTCCCCGATGGATTCCCCGCCGCCAGCGGGGACATAGGACTCCGGACGGGCAAGGGGATGCTCTCCATCCGGCTGCCCTGCTCCGAAGCTTTTGCCTTCGTAAGCGCCGAAGTGAATTTCCTTTAAACGGTCATCCGTCTCCACAGCCACGCCCCTTTCTCCGATTACAATTCGGGCCGTCACCAGCGCCCGCTGCAGAGGAGAACTGAAAGCAGCGTCAAATCTTACATCCTTCAATCCCTCCGCTGTCTTCTCCGCCAGTTCAATTCCGAATTCATTCAGGGGAATGTCGCTCTGCCCCTGAAGCCTTCCGATCCTGTTCCATTCTGTCTCCCCGTGCCTCATCAAATAAATTACCATAATCCCTCCATGATGCGCCTGACCTCCGCTGTCACAATCTCCGCCGTCATTCTCTGGGTCAGGGGACAGGGATGCCAGTCCGCCCCATAGCCGTCCTCAGGATTTTGAGGCGGCAGAGAAAGGAAATGAACGGCATTATCCTTCTCTGTCTCCGAAAAAATACTGACAGCCTCCTCCAGCTCCTTTAACAACCGCTGATCCATGGTTCCCAGCATGCACAAAATCTGAGCCCCGGGATTGTGTCCTCTGATTGCTTTCAGAAACTCCACGTATTGATCCCGGTAATTATCCTTTCTCTCCTGAATATCCTTACACCAGCTGCAGTCATTGGTGCCCAGGTTCACCAATATGATATCCGGCACAAACCTGCTGAAGTCCCACTTCTCCCACTTTTCCTTGTCCTCTCCGAAAAGCTTTTCTGAGCAGGAAATATCCGTATATTCATAAATCTTCGGCATCAGACAGCCATCAGACGGCTCTGTTGCAGTCTCCTCCACATAACCCGAGATAATGCCGTTGCCGCTCCAGGAAATCAGATTTGCCTCCGCATCCAATGCCTTCGCCGTCAGCAGGGAATAAGACTTCGTCGGATTTTCAGTAGCTGTATGAAAGGGCTGCAGTTCGTTTTTCGCCTCAACTCCGTATCCGCAGGTAATGGAATCCCCCACAATTTCCATTCTCCTCTGCTTGTGAGCAGGCGGCGTCATCAGCTTATCCGTGTCAATCTCAAGATATTGAATACCGCACTTTCCGAAAGCGGCCTCTGAATATTTTACCACAGTGAGCGTAACCGGCTTCTCCTCCGCACTCTCATAGAGGGTATAGACAGCCTCTTCCTTATCCAGGCAGATTCGCTTTATCGGCTCCTCCTCTCCGTCAATATAAACCGCAATGCGTCCTCGCAGCACATCGCTGCCCTCGCCCCATTCATTTGCATTGCTCCAGATAGAGGCCTCTGCCCTCTTCCCCACAAAGGAAAAGGAAATACTGCTGCCGGAGAACCCCAGATGCCGCGTTCCCTCCACAAACAATGTTCTTCCCGTAACCTTTACATTTTCTTCCGTCGCCAAAAAACGCATACTGTCCTCCTCGTCCGCCTCTGGGGCCTCGCTCTTTCATTTTCTTTTCAGACCAGTGTGACTTTAAACACCACCGGCTTGTCACTGCTCACTGTCTTCGTTTCAATATGCAGTCCCTCGCCGTCACGGTTCCACACAGGCTGTTCTTCAAAGCCCAGCACTTCAACATTCTTGATGATACCATGGAATTTCGGCAGATGAGACGCATCCTGCTCACCCAGTGCCCTCACCGTCACCCTGCCGTTCTCCGGATAATGCAGGCAGACAGCATACAGGCTGTCTCCCTTTACGGTAAACCGGAAATCCTCAGAAGTAAATACCTTGTCCTTGCCGTCGGTAAACTGTCCCTCTTCCACCTTTGTCGGACCCTCCGCGGCAATCCGCCAGGGTCTGCTGCCATAGACAGCCTCCCCATTCTTCTCCATCCAATCCCCGATCTCCAGCAGAACCGCTCTGTCCTCATCCGAGATGGTTCCGTCCGCCTTCGGCCCTACGTTCAACAGCAAATTACCGTTCTTGCTGACAATGTCCACAAGATCGCACAAAATGTCCTTGGCCTTTTTAAAGTCATTGTTCTCTGTATAACACCATGAATTCTTTGCGATAGCGGTATCTGTCTGCCAGTAAAAGGGCTGAGTCTCCGCAAACTGTCCCCGCTCAATGTCCACCAGCGCGGTGCCGAACATAAAGGCGTCATGCTTGTAACAGATGACAACCTCCTCGCCCCATTCTGCGGCCCTGTTGTAGTAATACGCCGCAATCTTCTGCAGATAAGGCTTTGCGCTCTGGTGCTGTATCCACCAGTCAAAGTACAGAACCTTAACCCGATACCTGTCTATCAGTTCACAGGTTCTTATCATCCAGTCCTCCAGAAACGCTTCGGTGGGCGCAGGCTTGCTGAACAAGTCATAGTGATCTCTCTCCGGCATGGCAGGCCAGTAAAAGTCTCCCTCCTGCTCTTCCTCCGTAATATCGCTCTCGAATTCCTTTCCATGACCCATAAAAAACCAGTGCTCAATACGGTGGGTGGAAGCGCCGTTCACCATTCCCTTTTTGTTGATTTCCCGGGACAATTCTCCCAGCACATCCCTCTCAGGCCCCATCTCCGCGGCATTCCACTTTGAAATCTCACTCCGGTACATCTGGAAACCGTCATGATGTTCCGCCACCGGAACCACATACCTTGCCCCTGCCTTCTGAAACAGCTCCGCCCAGTTTTCAGGATTAAACTTTTCCGCTTTGAACATGGGAATAAAGTCCTTATACCCGAAATCCTTCTGCTCCCCGTAGGTCTTTCGGTGGTGCTCAAATTCCCGACTGCCCTGAATATACATATTTCTGGAATACCACTCGTTGCCAAAAGCCGGGACACTGTATATGCCCCAGTGGATGAAAATGCCCAGCTTCGCATTTTTATACCACTCCGGCACCCTGTATGCGGACAGTGAATTCCAGTCAGCCCTGTAAGGCCCCTTTGCAATGACCTGCTCAATCTGCTGCAGCCACGCCTCCTTGTTATACATCTCAATACCTCCGTTTTATTTTTTTATATTTATTTTCTCTATGCCTTATTTTCCACGGCAAAACCCTTCCTGCCGACAGCAGCATAAAACCCCAGGCAGATAACCACCGACAGCACCGAACCGGCCGGAGCCGCCCAGCCCATAGGGTACAGAGATGCCGGAAAATAAAGTGACGCCAGATAGGCTCCCGGAATCCGCACCAAAAGCACCGAGGCCATATTGTGAATAAATGACAGGATTGACTTGCCATAGGCACAGAAATATCCGCTGAAGCAAAAATGGATTCCCGCCGCTCCGCAGTCAAACACATATGATCTCAAATACTGCGCCCCCAGCCTGACTACCTCCTGCACATCCTCCGCAAACAGCCCCACCAGCGCCTCCGCGCAGAACTGACAGGCAACCGCCACCGCCAATCCGAAGCTTACGCTGACACAACATCCGTACCACATCACCTTTTTTGCCTGCTCATGCTTCCCCGCTCCCGCATTCTGGGATGCGATGGCTGAGACGGAGGACAGCATTGCCGAAGGCACCAGGAAAAAGAAGCTGATCAGCTTTTCCACAATTCCAACCGCAGCGGCAACATCCACACCACGGCTGTTGGCAATAGCTGTGATGACCAGGAAGGAAATCTGGATAAACCCGTCCTGAACCGCAATGGGAATTCCCACCCGAAGAATACCGGACAGAGTGTCCTTTTCCGGGCGGAAATCCTGCCCTGCAAGCCGGATACCCTCATTTCTGCGCAGCATGGCGATCAGTCCCAATGCGACGCTGCACGCCTGGGCAGCCACCGTTGCAATGGCAGCACCCCTTGCCCCCATGGCGAGCGGGCCTATCAATATATAATCCAGCACAATGTTGATAACACCGGCTGCCGCCACAAAATACATAGGCGTTCTGGAGTCTCCCATCCCCCGGAAAATGCTGCTGATAACATTGTAGGCCGTAATGAAAGGAATGCCGATAAAGCAGACCATCAGATATTCCTTAGCCTGTCCCACCGCCTCCGCCGGAGTTGCTACCGCCGCAACCACTCCATCCAGACATAAGATCAAGATACCGGTTAGCGCCAGGGCAAACAGCGCGAAAAGAGTCACCGTGTTCCCTATAACCTTCGCCGCTCTCTCTCTGTTTCCCGCTCCCACCAAATGTCCGATGGCTACTGTGGCTCCCATGGAAAGCCCTACGATCACAACCGTAAGCATGTGTGTGATCTGGCTTCCCACAGACACTGCCGTGATGGTGTCCGCTCCTCCCCACTGACCGACGAAAAATAAATCCGCCAGCCCGTAAAATGTCTGTAAAAAGCTGGATATCAGAAAAGGCAGCGAAAACCGGATCAGGTTTTTCAGCATACTGCCCCTGGTTAAATCATTCTGTACCACCTTTTGTATCTCCTTCCCAAGACGGCACCATGCCGCCTCTCATCCCGACTTCCTGAGAACTGCTTTGCCGCCGCGCAAAACCGGCAGACCAGCCTGCGCTTTTCACGGTATCAGCAGCTTTTCCAGTTCTTCCCGACCTTTCCCGAATACATTCAGATCCACGTACTTTTCCTCCCCGGCGGTTCCCCTGAGTTTCCCCTTGTCTGAATATTGCCAGAATGTCCACTCTCTTCCTATGTCGGCAGGCGGATAATACACGTTTCGAATCCAGAGGGGATATTCCTGAAACCCGTTCCGGATATATTTGTTGTATACTGTGTATGTAGTGTAAATAACCGGCTTGACACCATATTCCTTTTCCAGGGCATCCAACAGCTCCTGAAGCCCGGAAACTACCTGATTCTTCTCCGGCGGATTCTCCCGCTTGTCCCCGTAATACTCAATATCCACCACAGGCGGAAGGGCTCCGCTCAAGTCCCCGGCTATAGAAATAAAGTGTTCTGCCTGGGAAGCTGCCGGACTGTCAAAACTGTAAAAATGATATGCGCCCACATACAGACCTGCCTCCCGGGCATTCACCCAATTTTCTTCATATTTCTCGTCCACAAAGCTGCTTCCTTCCGTAGCCTTGATAAACGCAAAATCAATGCCCTGCTCCTTAAACTGCTGCCAGTCAATCTCCCCCTGATAATGAGAAACGTCCACGCCCCGCACAGGATACCCCGCCACAAGACACTGATTGATATTAATTATTTTCAGCACAAGCAAAACCGCTACACTCAACAGCAGCAAAAAAATTATAAATATAACACCGACGATTACACGCTTTCCCCTTTTTGAGTGTTCCATTTTCTTTCCCATATCCTGTTTCGTTGGCGGAGCTCAGTCCAATCCCGCGCCACTGACCGAAGCCCTTAAATCCAGGGCGTGTCCCACTGATAATCCTTCATAATAACCTTTCCGGACCTGAATCTGACACCTTCGCTTTCCAGCAGCTCCTTCTGGAGATTCCGGCCCCCGCCCGCACTGTCAAAGGCAAGGCTGCCGTCCTGTTTCACTACCCTGTGCCAGGGAATCTGAACCGGATCCGGGCAGGCGTGAAGCGCATATCCTACCACCCTGGCCCAGCGCCTGCTGCCCGCCAGCGCAGCCACCTGCCCATAGGATGCCACCTGTCCCTTTGGGATTTTTTTCACCACTTCATATATCATATCAAATGTATTCATCTCTTACAATCACCTTTAAACTGCCTTTATGAGAATAATTATACAAAATGTTCCCTGTGTTTACAAATAAATTCAATACAACATGCCGATAAAAATATTGAAAGGCTTCACGGAAAAAACAGGACAGGAGACAATGAACATGACCACTATAGAGACAATAGATATGAAACAACTGCTGAATTCCATGGCAGATACCATGAAACTGCAGGGCCGGGCAAGGGCAGAGAGAAGAGCCCGCGAGGCCGAACAGGAACAGAAGGAATTCAAGGAAAAGCTGCAGCGCGTCGCCGCCAGCCGGATGGAGCTGGAGGGCCTGGCCCAAAAGGCAAAGGGCACTGAGGCCGCCGTCCAGCGGGATCAGTTGATTTCTTTTTCCGCCATCATGAAGTAAACGCAGACCTTGTATCCGGCATAGCCATACAGATGATCCAGCCCGGTATAGGTATAGCTCAGATAAGCCTCCCTCATACCGGCATCTTTCAAACACCCGGTTCCTATTGTGACGAGATTAACCGCCACATGTTTTCCGCGACAGGAATGCCTGACCGTCGTACATCCCACACTGCCCAGGCGTTCCTCTTTGCTTTCAACTCCGACTATCAGGGTGCCCACAACCTCTTCGCCGGAAACAGCAATTAAAACTCTTGCATCATGGCTGTCTCCATACAGCCTTTCATCCCGATAATACTCTGTAAATTCAGGAAAGGCATCCTGAGTACATGCGCATATTCCTTCTAAATCCGCCGGAACTGCCCATCTGTAGGTAATCCCCTCTATAGTAGCTCCCACATCTAACTTGTCCCTGCTAAACTGACTCAGCGGAAATCGCATATCAAAGCAGTCGCAGTCCCATTTATGGACATACCCTCTTCCCGCAAAGAAGTTTTCCGCCGTCCTGTCAACTTCCGGATATAAATTTACATTTTCTGCTTTATAGCGGTTCCGGGAAGTAGGAACCCCCGGCATAATATAGTCAAATCCGGCCCCGACGGTAACTTTACCATACCCATGATCTGCAATGATCTGCTCTGACTCGTTCAGCAGACCGGTTCCGACCCCCTTGTTTCGATGCTCCGCATCCACACACAGCAGAAGAATCGTATTTTCATTGACAACAGATGCACCGATCAGTTTATTCTGCCCGTCTCTACGCTCAATTACTGTGTTGCCCTCATTGCTCAGAATCCGCATCACGGTTGCTTTATCACGCACAACAAAAGGGAAATTCCGTTTGTACAGTTCATATAATTCCTGATTCATAAAATTTCTAAATCTCCTCCATTAAATTGTTATCAAGCCCACAGTACTTACTCTTATCCCGTTTCTTATTATAATTCTTCCTTACCACTTCCGCAGGTAAAACCGCTGCTCCGGGTAACTCTCCTCAAAAAGGCAGAGTTCCCCCTCCTCAAATCCCAGCTTCTTATAAAATGCTCTCGGCGCGGCTCCCCTCTCGTCCTCTTCCCGAAAGGTTTCCACTGTAACCGGACGTTCTCTGTCCATTTTCGCAAGCATCATTTCCGCCATCCGGGAAGCTATGTGCCTCCTCCGAAAATCCGGATGCACCGCCATACAGCACAGCATGTTATGCTTTACGGAAAACAAAAGGATTCCCACCACCATATTTCCGAACAGGGCGCAGACGGCGGTTCCCTGCCTCATGCTTTTCTCCACCGTCTCCCGGTATGCAGCCAGCTTTTCCTCTGTTTCCAGTCCCGGGAAATTCCACCTGACTACCTCCACCAGGCTCATCCAGGATGCAAGGTGACGCTCATCTGCATATGTGAAGTGAACGGCCGCATCCTCGTCCCTGTATTGTTTATACCACTGCTCCATGTCAAACAGCCTGTCCAGGAACCAATAGGGAATAAAGGTGCCCTCCTCCTGCATTTTCAGCACCTCTTCCTTACCCGCCCATTTTACTCTCTGCACCTCTGTCTCCTGTAAGACCAGTTCCGAGAGTTCCACATCTTTTCTGATCAGATAATAATCGTCAAACCCGCCCGGAAATGTCACTGAGAAATCCGGCCTCACGCCGGACAGATCAATTTTCAGTCCCAGCTCCTCGTACACTTCCCGCTCCGCCGCTTGACTGCTGCTGTCTCCTGCTACCGCGGATCCGCCCACCGTCAGATCCCACATATTGTTCCAACCTTCCTTGAAAGGCTGCCTCTGCTGTATCAGCATCTGGTTTTGGCTGTTAAAAATGCAAACATGCACCACCAGATGATATTGTCCATCGGGAAGTTTTTCACCTCTTCTATGTATTTTACCTGTCTTTACCCTGTCCTTGTCATAAACATCCCAAAGTTCCGCTTTCTTTTCCTGTTCCACCTGACTGCCTCCGTTTCTGCCGCTCCGACACTTACCCCTCCGACACTTACCCCTGTTTCTTTGCCGGATTTACATGCACCATGATATGCTTGATCTTCGGAAAATCCTGTTCAATATTTTCATGTACCTCTTCCGCAATTTCATGTGATTTCTTCAGGGTATAAGTTTCGTCTACCTCAATTTCTATGTCCACATAAATTTTATTGCCGAAAATGCGTGTATGAAGTGAATCTACTCCCATTACTTCAGCGTTCCTCATAACACATTCATAAATTTGCTTTTCCGTTTCCTCGTCACAGGAATGATCCACCATTTTATCAACGGCATCCTTAAAAATATCATATGCCGCTTTTACAATAAATACAAAGATCACCAGGCTGGCAACGGAATCCATAACGGGAAAGCCAAGTCTTGCTCCGCCGATTCCTACCAGTGCCCCTACAGAAGAAAAAGCGTCCGAACGATGATGCCATGCATCCGCCATCAATGCACTGGAGTCAATTTTGACCGCATTTATTTTGGTATACCAAAACATGGCTTCCTTGACCAGAATCGAAACAACAGCCGCCACCAGCGCTAAAATTCCCGGAACCTGCAGATCACTATAGCTGCCGGACAGGATGTTTCTCAATGCTCCCAGCCCGATCCCCAGTCCTGTTGTAAAGAGGACCATAGCCAGAATAATCGCCGCCACACATTCCAGACGTTCATGCCCGTAAGGATGCTCCTTATCCGCCTCCTTCGACGCAAGCTTAATTCCGATAATTACCACGATCGTACTGAATACATCCGATGCAGAGTGAATCGCATCGCTTATCATCGCATTAGACCGAGCTATCACTCCCGCTATAAGCTTAAATACAGACAGTACCAGATTTCCTGCAATGGTTACCGCTGATACCTTGTCAGCAACTTTCTGAAAGTTATTGTCAAGTGCGTTGTTATCGATTTTCGTTATTTTGTTTTTTGACATATAAATCCTCCGAAATATAAGATAGCTCTATGACACCAATATATGTGGGGATTTTAGAAGAAAGTCTTTGCAAAAAGTATAAAAAAACACCCACGAATCAGTATTAGCAACTACTGTCCCGTGGATGAAAAATTCCACTGCCACACATGTGACCCGACTCCATGACATTCCGTCACGGTCTGCTCAGTTTGTACTGTAGATTTATATGCAGCGCAAAGAGTATTCATAGATTAACATGAGGGTCATTATTTGTCAATAGCAAAAATATTGAAATGTGCCGCTCGCTATTGTATGATATATAAAAAACTGATCGGAAGCTTACTTGGGAGGCAAACACACATGAGCAATAAAGTTTTGCTGATTGGCGGCAGCGGACTGGTGGGGAAAGCGATTGCTGCAGCTCTCCAAAAGGATTATCAGGTTATTTCAACTGCGGGACATCATGAGCCGGAAAACGGCCACTGCTTACCGGTGGAAAACCCGGAGCGGCTATTGGAAATCTTGGAACAGGAAAACCCGGATATTGTGATTTCTTCCATTCGGGGAAATTTTCAGGCACAGATATATTTTCATGCGGAGCTGGCACATTGGCTCGCAGGAAAAGACAAGCGGCTGCTGTATGTTTCTACGGTGAACGTGTTTGACGGAGATTTATCCCGCCCCCGGACAGAAAAAGATTCGCCGTCACCGGAATCCGATTATGGCATTTTTAAGCGGGACTGTGAGACAATGTTAGGCGAATCACTCGGAAATCAGCTAATCATTTTCCGTCCGTCTACCGTCTGGGATTTCGATTGTCCGAGAGTGTATCAACTTAAAAGTCACAGCTGCAGTGAAGAACTTCATCACACTCACTCAGGTATCATGGTGAATGTTACATATGCAAAGCAAATAGGAACCTACGCAAAATACGTTTTAGATAACAACCTGCGCGGCGTTTTCCACATAGGGACCACGGATACGGTAGATTATTTTACTTTCGAAAAAATGATCTGCGAGGCGCTTGACATCAAACCGCCGAAATTTGATGTAAAAGAGACAAGACCTGCAGTAATTCAGGCTGTGATTTCTGCACGGAAAGATATCCCTGATGATTTACAAATGACCGTTGAACAGGTATTAACGGCGTTGAAACAGCAGAAATGGCATTGATTAGAACAGGCAGAGGTGATTATAGAAGCTATGAAATATAGACCCCTTGAAAAAGATACAGCCATATTTTACCGTGACGAGATAGAAAAGATTGTAAAGGAAGAAAAAATTGACAGAGGCCGGTTACATGAGTTTTCAAAATTGAAACACGAAGACATCATTAAAAAATTTTTTTATTTCTTTTCCGACTACAATCATTTTACGCCGGACAAGATTACTCTCGAACGTAAAAGAATGCATATCAGAAGCAACCTTAAATCCTTTGCGATTGCCGGGATTTACGCAGCAGAAAGTTGGGCCGAATATGTGAAAATAATAAAGACTGCGCTGCCTTTAACTATGGATGAAAACTTTTTTTATTATATCATCCAAATTTAACTGGTTTATTGCTCACGATTATATAGATGAATGTGCATTTATGTATCAAAGGTAACTTCCGGCTATAAAATGGCGATTTTTAAGGAAAAACTGCCTTGTGAACAGCATCATATAAAGTTATTGTCACCCCCAATGCAATCATATGTTTCCACAAAAGTTTTCTCAAGTATTCTGCGGTAAGCGGTACAAAACAGGCATATAAAAGCACCTTCAGATAATTATTTCATAAATCATCCGTCGGTGCTAATCCCAACAAATTAAAATTCTCCAAATACATCCTTAAAAACATCTTCACCGTACTTATCATATAACTTTGCAGCCAAGTCATAACAATGATTATCGTCTCTTTGAGAGATTACCATAATATTCATTGTCATTTTGTCAATCACCAATGTATATACAACTCTTATTCCAATCCCACGGTATTTTATTTTGAAGAACCCTGTCAGATCATTACCTTGTTTATTTCCCAATGGTTTCCCATAGCCATTAGGACCTGGCAAAGGTGCTTTCGACACTTTTAAGATACCTGCCAGTACTTGCTTTCGTATATTTCCTTCAATTTTTCCATAGTCTTTCTTAGCTTCATCCGTTATACGTATATTCCACGCCATTATTCAAATTCCACGTTTTCAGAAATCTCTTCCAGCTCTTCTATTGAAAATCCCTGTTCATTTACAAATGTTTCAAAAGAAGATGTATTACTATGTGCTCTGCTTTCTGCAAGCTTCAATAACCTGATATTTTCAATTTTTTCCAATATCTCTTCTAACTTAGCAACCTTTGCCTGCGTATCCCTATACTCTTTTACAGATAATAATACAGCCGTTGGCTGATTATTTTTCAATATTATATATTCATTATTGTTTTCCGCTACATCATGAAAAATTTTTCCGGCTTTGCCCTGGCTGAAATCTGATATAGGAACAAGCCTTTCCGTTAAATCCAATAAAGTTACGCCCATGGTATCAACCTCCCCGTCTTCTCTGATTATATGCCATGCTTTTATTATATGCAATACTTTAATTAATATTTTCATTTAAATTATGCTTTTTCCGAATGTGCAAAAAAAGAACCGTCCCCAAGGCTCCTACGTCCTCAAAAACAGTTCTTCATTCTCCTCCGATAGAGGAGCGTGCACCGCCAGGGGCTCGAACCCTGGACACCCTGATTAAGAGTCAGGTGCTCTACCAACTGAGCTAGCGGTGCAATTATGACATCTCTCACAACGCAAGAGTTATTATATTATATGCTCCGCACAAATGCAAGTCTTTTTTTTACTTTTTTTTAATAAATTCCAAAACCACTGCCTGAAAAGGTCCCAAAACTCCGTCAAACACCGCCTCCGAAGCGGCAATCCGCCTGCCTGCCCATTCGGAATAATCCTGCGTATCCCCGCCGCAGTTTACTGCAACAGCAACGCCAGTCTCACCCGAAAGCTCTGTTTCCCAGCAAAGAAGCCGGTCTGCTCCCTCCCGCAGCTTCCAGTGCACTTCTCCCCTGCCCACCGCCGGATATTTCTTCCGAATGGCAATCAATCTCTTATAATATTCCAGAAGCCCGGTGTCCTGTCTCTCCTTCTCCCAGAGCATACCCCGTCTGCAGCCGGATCCCTTCTTTTGCCCTGTCATTCCTGCCTCGTCCCCATAGTAAATCATGGGCATACCCGGCAGCAGAAACTGCAGCGCTGCCGCCAGTTTCAACAGTTTCCTGTCTCCCCCGGCCTGGGTCAGAAAGCGGTCTGTGTCATGACTGTCAATCAGGTTCCACAAAAGGGGTGCCGCCTCCCCCTTCAATCGTCCGCGCACAAAATCAAGCCGCTCCGCAAATCCTTTGGCAGTCAATGTCCTCTCCAGAAGAAAACCCTTCACGGCCTCAGTAAAATGATAATTCATAACACTGTCCCACTGGTCGCCCTCAAGATAGCAGCCGTTAAAATGCCATATTTCCCCTACAACCAGCGCCTGGGGATTCACTTTTCTAAGCTCCCTGCGAAATTCCCGCCAGAAATCCCGTCCGATCTCATCTGCCACATCCAGCCGCCAGCCATCCACATGGCACTCCCCGGTCCAATGCCTTATCACGCCGAAAATGTAGTCCCTCACTTCCGGATTACGGCAGTTCAGTTTCGGCATTCCGCCGAAATAGCTGAAAGACCTGTAGGAGGGCATAAGTTCACCCTGTGCAGGAAACTCGTCCACATAATACCAGTCCCTGTATCGGGATGCCTCCTGGTTCTGCTGCAGATCCTGAAAGGCAAAGAAATGTCTGGAAGTATGATTGAATACCGCGTCCAAGATCACATACATTCCCGCACCATGAGCCGTCTCCGTCAGTTCCCGCAGATCCTCCTCCGTGCCAAAACCCGGATCCACCCGCATATAATCCACCGTGTCATACTTATGTGTCGTTTCTGCCTGAAAAATAGGAGTGAGATAAAGCACCTCCGCCCCCAGCTCCTTTAGATAAGGTATCTTTTGTGTAATTCCCTTTAAGCTTCCCCGCAGGCTGTCCTTATGACCCAGATCCTCCCTGTACCATTCCTCTGCCGGCACATTCTTATCCGTGGCAAATCTGTCCACAAAAATCTGATAGACCACCTTGCCCTTTGCCCATTCCGGCGCCTCGTATTTCTCCTCCTCACGGCTCAACTGCGGGCAGTCAAACATCTCCTCGATACATTCCGGTATTCTGTCATAAAAGGAATAATTTCCATAATATACAACCTCACCCCTGCTGTCCGTGAGCTCGAAAAAATAGCGGATACAGAGCATATTCACCTTTAACTCCGCTTCATAGTAATCATGGATCCCGTCTCCCGCCACCCGGTGCATGGGAACTTTTCCTCTGGTATCCAGCTTATCCAAGGGGATATATTTATCCCTGTAATGAAGCGCAGCAAGGGACACATCCCCTGCCTTCGCCATCAGCTTTACAGTGAATGTGTCCCTGCCTGTGGAATAAAAGAAATAATTATCGGGATTGTGAACAACTGCCGCTTTTTCCATAAGACTCCTTCCTTCATGGCCCAGCATCTTTACAATACAGTATACAGCAATCATGGACATAAAGCCAGGGAATAAATGGACAAACAAAACAGAGCAGATTTATACTTTCTTGCGTGTCAGAAAAATTCCCACGATTGCCCCTATAAGGATGATCGGCGCCAATCTGACAAACAGCCATTCAAACGCATGAAAAACCACTCCGACAACGGCGGTTTCAGGATCATTATAATCCCAGCCTAAGTAACAACTGTTTAATACTATTAAGACCGCAGAAATTGTTAATATGACCATACACAATGAGATAAGCAGCCAATGAAGTATTTTTCTTCTCGTGATCTTCCTTTGTGCAAGTTGTAAGTTAATAATCTCCAGTTTTTCGGAAATCGCTTTTAAGTCATCAACTTTCGATTCAACAACAGTTTCCCCAAGTAAAGTGCTTACGGGCGTTTCAAGAGCTTCCGATATGCAGATTAGCATATCAGAATCAGGAACCGACAATCCCTGCTCCCATTTAGAAACTGTTTGTCGCACCACGTTCAGCTTGACAGCAAGCTCTTGTTGTGAAAGTCCTTTTGATTTTCGGATTGCTTTAATATTGTCATTTAACATAAGGACACCTCCTTTCTTTCGGCTATCGTTATTATACGAAAAGCTGCCCGTTGCGGCAAGCAACACATATTAACATTCAAGTTTATTAATTGTGGTATGCAATGAGAGCACAGTATACAACTTGGTACTCAAGTCCTTAAAACAGGGTGAAGTAATCTCCTTACTCTTCGGGTTGATTTGTTTGTGCTGTGATGCTATACTTCTTGGCATACAATGCAAGAAATCGGAATTTGCAGAGTTCATTGATTTACAATTATTATAGCTATAAACATTCTAATTCGAGGTGATAGCGTGGCAAAAAGTGAAAGCAATCATATTACCAGTTGTACTATTACTTGGGAAAATACAGAAGATATATTAAGCGTTGTAACAAAAATACTTCAAACAGAGATACATATAAGATTTTATAATAGTGGTGCTTTAATCGGTGGTAGAATATGGCCGATGTCTGAACAACAGAAACAACAATTGTATAATATTTTATATAAGTGTATTGATGACTGGGATTGTGATGATTATTCGGTTGATGAATCTGATAGCAATCACTGGCAGTTCAAGATATGCACTCAAAGAAGCTGCCTTAGAATAGTTTGCGGTACAATTGAGCCACCACCACATGGATTAGAGATTAAGAAGATACTCGCTGGAATAATTGGCGAAGATAATTGCTATTTCTTTTAAAAAGATAAAGAAGAGTAACTTCCAATTATAAATATAATCTTTATCCAGATAAATTCAGATTTATCGGGGAGTTTGTCACCATTAAACTGGTACACAACTTAGTACACAATTGAAGGTTAAAGGTATCAGCCGCCAGAATCCATTGCGGAGCAACGGTTTTAGATAATATGAAGTGACCTCACATTTGCACCAACGTGGATTTACCCGCATAATTCATGTTGAAGCAAAACAACACAAACGGGAATTACCACATACAAAAGGATGCCACTTACATGAAAAGAATACTAAAAACTGGGATGGATAATCAGTATGACATCCAGTGCGGGTATGAGGCGGGCTGTCTGGGGTATTCCTTATACAACCAACTTACGGCGGCAGCGGTAAAATGCGTGATCCTTGCCCCGACAACGATGCTTACTCCGCAGGGCGTGAGGATCAAGACGGATGCCAGGGATGCCCTGATGATCGCCCAATGCCTGTCCTATGACGGTTACCATGCGGTCTACATTCCGACAGAGGAGGACGATTCCGTCAAGGAATATCTGCGGATGCGGAACGACCACAGGCGGGCACTCAAAAAAGTAAAACAGCAGATCAACGCATTCTGCATCCGGCACGGGCACCATTACGAAGGAACGAAGTGGACGCTCGCCCATCTCAGATGGCTGAAGCAGTTAGTGTTAAAAGGCTTGTATCGGGAAACGCTGGAGGAATACATGGCGACCTATGAGGAACAGACAGCAAAGATAGACCGATTTGACCAGCGGATCGAGGAGGTCGCCGAGCAGGAAAGGTTTAATAATGCAAAAAACTTCAAAATATCAGGAATATTCCTTTTTCTGCCAGAATGATTGGCGATTACATCGGTCCACACCTTAATCTCTATACTGAAAAGTTGCTGGCATCACTACCGCCTGTTTGGGGCTGATCCTATACGGAGGAGTGATTGAAATTCCATTTCTCACAGCTCCGTTTTCTATGTCTGTTTCATACAGGAATTCCGTTGCTTTGCTGCTTAAGACCAGAGACGGCTTAGCGTGTGAACACATCTGATTTCCTGATAAAACCCTCTGCCAGTAAATACTCAGGATAAAAGGAAGACCAAAGAATAAGATCAAAATATACCGCACTAAGGAGATAGGACCAAGTTGGATCGTCAGCCAGATGAGACCTATCAGCATAAACGGGATTTGCCATGCTTTCTTATGGGAATGCATGTAGTATGCTCCCGCAATTAGGTACACCCAGAACATGGCTCCGGGAGAAAACAGTAGAGAGAGGACCGGCCATCTGCGATGCAGGTTTACTGTGGAAAGCCAGAAATAGAACCGATCCAACACGGGGATGAAGCTATGACGTTCTCCTGGCTCCTCCGTCACATATCCAAAATAGTAATTCTCGGCATCTTCCAGAATTGTCCCTTCCATGCCGGCATATCCCTTATAGCCATCCAGCGAAGCCCATGGATACCAATAGCCATAGGTGGTCAGAAGAAATGCATTGATGTATTCTGAGGGCGCTTTTAATCCGATAGACAACCAAAGTTTATAATAGGCGGCTTTATTGGTACTGTATTGATATTCGTTCAGATTATTTTTTATATGATCTGCTAATTTGGGTAAATACCAGCTTAAGTACTCCTTGTTATAAAATGTTTCTAACTGTTCGATTTCTTCCTCCGTCAAAAAGTCAATTCGCTCATTATATACTCTGGCCATCTGTTGGGAAGGGACAGAAAGCTTCTCACGAGAACCGATATTGCCCACAGAATAGCGGTCTGTGAAAGGTCCATGATATATCCCCAGAAGCAAAAAAATCCCGAATAGCAGAATAACACCCTTCCACCAGCCTTTTTTCAAGGCAAATAGAAAAATCGGGATAAACAAAATAAAAGCATAGAGGGCATTGTTGCGCATAATCAGAAATCCAGTGGCGAAAATAATAAAGCAGATACATTTTACAGGGGATCGGAAAAAGTGCTCCTCATCTAAAAACATATCATACAGCAGGAGCAGCAATATCAGGAAGCATGTTGTAAAAGTGGTATCTTTGGCGGAAGATACGGCAAACATATGAATTGTGGGAAATAAGGCATAGTATATCAATGCCAGTAAGGTAAAAAATGCATTGTGGGTCTTCTTTTTGACTTCATGTAGAGTGTAGGTGAAAGCGCCGGTAACAAACACTATCTGCGCACAGATATAGAGGGCTATCCCTGTGTTGGCCTGCCCGAAATGTTCAAGAGAATAAGTACAAGCTTTACCCAATATCAGGATATAGATCAGTGGATGTTGGTTGTTTATCCTTTTATTGATAATCTCCAGATAAGCCATAGTGGCGTCATAGGTAAAAAAGCCTAGATAAACTGCCAGAAATGTGACTAGATAGCATGTCAGGAGAAATAAATATACGGCCAACCAATGCCAGCCCTGATAGGGAAAGACCAGTTTGGGTAATTGTGAGGCTGCAGTTTGATGCCTGTCAAGAAAAGCCCATAGAAGATTTAGCAGCAAGATTCCTGAAGTGCCACATAGAATGGTTGTTAAATACAGAGAGGGCTTTGTGAAATCAATTTGGCCGTCTCGCTCCAATAAATACCCCCAGGTCAGAAATAATCCCAGCAGAATGCCAAGTGGAATAGTGACTTTGCTGATTTTTATGTGATACATTTTTAAAAATCTTTTCATTATCTTTCAATTCTCCTTTATGCTTGCGATCTCTCTACCATCCTGTTTATCTGGACATAAAAAGGCAAAGAGGGCCATAGTAATATATAACGGCGCACCATAAAACAGGATCAGCACATATCGAGCCAAAGCCATGGGGCCCAGTAGCACAGTCAGCGTATTTAACAGTGGAACACTTAACACAATCAGCTTCCACCATTGTTTTCGATACCAAAAATAGGCAAACAGGACGAAAAATACCACCCAGTACCATCCGGGGCTTAGCAGAAGGAATATAAAAGGCTTTTCCTGTGTTTCTTTATCAAAAGAGAGAGATTCATAAAACATATGTACCCGGGGCAAAATTTCCACATAGGTTCCCGGCTCCGCCACCCGGTAGTCAAAATAATTGGCATACCCATTCTGATATCCGTCTATAATGGCAAAAGGATACCAGAAATCAACAGTGTTGATCAAGAAGGAGTTTACATATACAAAAGGGTGTTTTATTCCCAGTTTAAGCCAAAGTTTAAAAAAGGCATATTTATTTTGACTAAAAGCATCTCTTTGAAAATCCTTTTTTACAAAATCAGATACAGTGGAACGGTAGTTATCCAGAGCTTCCTTGGGAAGAATCTGGTAAAGAAGCCGCTTGTCTTCCACTGTCAGATCATCATAATCATACTTATGTACCCTGGCAAGCTGCTGAATAGGGACTGACATCATTTCCTCCACGCCCCCCGAAGTCACGTTCAACACCCGGTAGAAGGGCCCTATGTAGAGTATGTAACAGGCAGCGATTGCGGCAGCTATCCAAATCGCCTGTCTGAGCCTTTCTCTGCTGAGGATGAGAAATATGACTAACACGATCAAAACAATATAGAGGCCGTTATTGCGGAGAATCATGGTTCCCAATGCACTGAGGATAAAGCTTATGCGGGTCGCTTGGTCAGAAAAGAACTGTTCCCGCTCCAGGCAGAAATGCAGCAGACACAGCATGAACAGCAGCTGTGACGCCGCAAATAAGGTGTCTTTCGTCGCACAGGTGGAAAACATTTGGACCACAGGCGATATGCCATAAAACAGTAAGATGACCAACTGCGCCATTATTGGCAATTTGCGTCTATGCAGAAATCTGACGGTAAATGCAAACGTATTTGCCAGCAGAAGCATCTGGAGTATGGAATAACAGGCAATTCCCGCATTATAGCTGCCGGTTAAACTATGCCCCCATTCCACCAGATACCCCAGCACCAGCACATGTATGACCGGATGGTGGGCGGTGATATATCCAGAGACAACTTGCTGCCATTCGTCATAAGCATCATATGAAAAGGCTCCCGGAAACAGGGAGAGGTACTCTGGCAGCCAGCATAAGATCAAAAACAGCACACTGATAAGATAGCCATATCGCTCCCATATGAACCAGGTTTTGGATACATTCTGTCTCCCGGCCTTAATGCGCTGTTCCCGCTTTTCCAAAATACTCCAGACCAGCCATATTATGAAAGTTTGAAGGAAAAAAATAAGCAGCCACTTTATAATAAAGTGCTTGTTGAAGCTCATATTCCCAATGCGATCCAGTTCATATCCCGCCGCATAAAAAAAAGAAACTATGAAAGCGGTAACACAAAGAAAAAAGACTTTTCGCAAGGGTATTTTTTTCGCCATGTATCCATAATCCTCTCTTTTTAAAGATGGCGTTTGGAGCAATACGGGAAGTTGCTTTTTGAGAATGTTTCACAAAGTAGACTTTTTGAAACACATGATTTATAATATTTTCTGGTGGGATTTTTATGATGAATACGTTATAGAAATGATGATATGTGTTTGTTTCACGTTGTCTACTTTTTTAAACAATTTCCTCAATTATTTTTGCCGTTCCATACATCTGCGATAAAAAGTGGTGTGATTCATTTGCAAGGTCTCTGCTGCTTTGCGCAGCGATATTTCTCCTTTACGCCACAACTGATAATATTCTTCAAACTCATCAGGCAATTCTGTTCTCTTACACCCAAACTTTACGCCTTTCAGTTTGGCCGCCGCAATTCCCTCCGCCTATCGCTGCTTGATAAAGGCTCTCTCCGTCTCTGCCACATATGCAAGAATCTGCAGCACTAAGTCTGAAATAAATACTCCGGTCAGATCCTCATGTAAGGAATTTGTGTTGAGAAGCGGCATGTCAATCACCTGAATGTCTGCTCCGATTTCCTTTGTAATTTTTCGCCACTGTTCCAGAATTTCTCCATAGTTTCTCCCCAAGCGATCAATACTTTTGATGATGATTACATCGCCCTTTTTCAATTTCTTTAACAATTTCACATATTGCGGTCTTGAGAAGTCCTGTCCTGACATTTTATCCAAGTATATTTTTTCTTTTGTAATCTCCTGCTCCTGCATGGCAAGAAGCTGCCTTTCCGGATTCTGGTCTTTTGCCGAAACTCGTATGTACCCATAACGCTCCATATTTGTCTGCCTCCTTAATAATCTTGTTCTTCCATTATAAAAAGCGGACAAGGAAACGAACTTTTTTCTGCTCCTCCATAAACAAATAATATGTACTCAAAATAAGTTCATTCTGCGCATTATAATGCAGGATGAACTTAAAATATACTTAAATCAAGTTTATAAGAAAGGAATTTATATGGATAAAGATAAGCATTTAGGATTACGGATTGATTCCGATACACACGAGAAATTAAAGAGTCTTGCAGAATTTGATGGACGTTCAATTAACGGGGAAGTGCTATACCTGATCCGTCAAGCGATACTGCAACATGAGCAGAGACATGGAAAGTTGTGATTTAACAATAAAAGGACAATCCTGCTTCCGAATTGTCCTTTGAATTTTATATGTTTATTTGTTTTGTGCAAGCCACTGCTTCATTATAAACTGCCAGTTCATCTTATCCTGTAGGACACGAAGAATAGTGACTGCTGAATCCTCTTCATTGACTATGCAAAAGAATAAATATGTAAGATATGGCTTTAGATGAATATCATATCCTCTGTAGCTGAAACCAATTGTATTATGACCACCGGGTAAAGTCTTAAGCCCATTAGTTGCCTTTTTCATTTTTTGTGTGAAATTCTCGCCTAATTCTCTATACTTGAATTGATCGAGGATATAGTTTTTCATCCCGCGTATATCATCCCGGCTGCTATATGTGTACTTTATTTTATACTTTTTCTGTCGCATAAACCACCCGTACTATATAGCATCAAGCTCTTTCCAGAGTTCTTCTTCGGATATTACTCTGCCATTTTCCACATCATCAATGGCATCATCCAATTTGGAGAAAAGAACCTGCATGACATCATCCAGCGTATTGACCATACCTTGATTATTTATGCTACGTGCCGCTTCCATAAGTGACCTCCCTTTCTGAGTGTTTTTCTTTCTACTGTCTTTAGTATACCACCTTTCATTTTGATTTAATATATATATTTAGAAATTGTTTGTCGTACCACATTCAGCTTGATGGCAAGTTCTTCCTGCGAAAGTCCTTTTGATTTTCTGATTGCTTTAATGTTTTCGTTTAACATTAGAGACAACCTCCTTTCTTTCAGTTATTACCACTATCGTATGAAGAACTGCCCGTTGCTGCAAGCAACCCATATTAACATTCAAGATTTATAGCCATGGCAGGCTGTTTTCTCAACAGTTAAAATAAGCAGCAATCTCCTGCATCCTCGCCATTTGGTCCACATGGAACGGACATCGGCTGTTACAATGCCCGCACCGGACACAGGCATCAGCTTTGACGGCAAGGTTTTTATAATGATTTTCTGCCAATGTATCTCCTGATCTGGCGAGATCATAATACTTATTGATCAGCCCCACATCCAGTCCTGCCGGGCAGGGCTGACAGTGATTGCAATAGACACACTTTCCCGCAGCATCCTGAGGCGCAAAGGAACCGAGGATAGAATAGTCTTTTTCCTCCGGCGCAGCATTGCAGAAACCAAGAATCCGCTTCAGGTCTGCCATACTGCGGACACCAGGGAGCACCGTTAGGACTCCCGGCTTATCCAGCGCATATTGGATACACTGGTATTCCGTCAGTGCTCTGCCAAAGGAAGAGGTCTTCGCACTAAGCAGCTGTCCCCCGCTGAAAGCCTTCATAACTGAGATGCCCACGCCATCTGTCTCACAGCGGCGATACAGGTCCATACGCTCAGCCACACTGCCTGCCGCATAACTGTCCGTCGCATAATCCAGTTCACCGCCGGCATAATCATAAGCGGGATTGATGCTGAACATCAGCATATCCAAAATCCCCATATCCAGCACTTTATTTACAAGGTTCGGTGTATGGGAAGAAAGACCGATATGACGCACTACGCCTTTTTCTTTCAATTCTTCTATATAACGGATGATCCCTGCTTTCTCTATGCTCTGTAAGTCCGCCGGTTCATCAATACAGTGGATGAACCCGAAATCTATATAATCAGTCTGCAGCGCTTTCATCTGCCAGTCAACGGAACGCTTGACAGTATCCAGATTTGTTGTCCACCCATAAGTTCCCGTTTCATAGTTTGCTCCAAAATGAATCTGGAAATATACTTTATCCCGTCTTCCCTTTATTCCACGTCCATATGCAGCAAAGGGCTTTGCTTCCGATGACGCCATATCAAAAAAGTTAATGCCGCTCGCAATTGCAGCGTCCATGATCTCTTCGATTTCTCTTTCACTTGACGCCTGAATGGAACTGGTGCCAATCCCTAAAACACTGATTCTCTCTGTCCCCTTTGGCAGCTTACGGTATTGCATGATTTTTTCCTCCCTTTTTTATTTGATTACCTGAAAGGCTTTCCACTTTCCGGTTCTTTCTCTCCGGAAAAATAAGACTGCCCGGACTACCCAGTCACATACCATGGCAAAGGCAATCCCAATCACCCCCATCTGCAGGGTAACTCCCAGCAGATACGACAGGAGCAGACGCACCGCAACCGTAGAAATTACCGACACATACATGGTAAATTTCACATCTCCTGCCGCGCGCAGACCGTTGCTGAGTGCTCCGGAAAAAGGAAATGCTGCGGCATTAAATACATTGTGGATCAGCACCAGCCAGATCACCAGTTGTTTTGTTTCCGATGACAACGAGTAAAAATGCAGAAACACCGGTGTCAGGATAAAGATTAATAAATTCCATGCTGCCGAGATCAGAAGCGTCAGTTTTGTGAGTTTTCTGAAATAATATTCTGCGGCTTCTGTATTTCCATTCCCCATACACTGCCCGATAACGGTAATAAATATCGGCCCCATAGCGACACCGGCTAACGCTGCCAGCGACCAGATGCTCTGTGCCACACCATTTGCGGCAATCTGGTATGTCCCAAACAGTGCAACGATACTGCTCAGCGCCACTTTAACAAGCTGGAAAATACCATTTTCTATACCGTTTGGTACAGCCACATTCAGAATACTTTTCATCAATCTGCCGTTCCAGGCAAATATCCATTTCCCCCGGTACACCACACCATTTCTTTTCCTAAAGCATAATCCTGTGATAACCGCTGCGGAAAAAACACGGGCAATAAAGGACGGCCATGCCACTCCGGCTACCCCGGCGCGCAAAAGAAAAACGCCTGTCACATTGCCGATAACATTGAGCGCATTGGATGCTACCGATATATACATAGTCACATTTGTTTTGCCAAGGCTGCGGTAAACAGCTGCCCCCGCATTGTAAACGGCAAGTGCCGGATAGGAATAGGCCGAAATCCTCAGATATGTAATACAAGCCTCCATGACCGGCTGCTCCACTTTTCCGAACAGCAAGCGCAGCATTACTTCATTCCCCAGCAGAACCACCACCCCAAGCAGTACGGAGAGCAAAGTGGAAAACATCAAAAGCTGGCTTGCGGACTCTCCTGCGTGTTCTGTTTCCTGCCTGCCGATATATTGGCTGATCACAACAGCGCCGCCGGAAGCAAGCGCTGTAAACAGGTAGATAAATATGGTATTAAACTGATTAACCAGGGATACCCCTGATACCGCCGATTCCCCGGCATAGCTGACGACCAGTGTATCCGCAAGCCCCACAAACATTACCAAAAGCTGCTCCAAAAACAGGGGCACGATCATTTTTTTTAATGTCTGATCGGAAAATATTTCATTTTCTCCCATCGTGCCCTTCCTCTCGTTACACAGCGTTTTTGATGCGGAACTCTTTCCGCTAAAGCAAAACCGTTTGCATCTTCATCCAAAATTGCTCCTTCAAAATACCTCATTAAATCAATTATTTCTTTTCTGACAGCCCCGCAAGTTCTGACATAATCTCCGGAATCCGTATGCTTTGAGGACAATGCCCGGCGCAGGCACCGCACCCGATACAGTCAGACGGTTTTCCCTCGCTGTCAATACTATTAAGACGGCCTAACACCCACGGACCGTCTGTCTTATATCCGTTATATATTTCAAGGCAGGCCGGGATATTAATCTTCTTCGGACAGTCGTCACAGCAATAGCGGCAGGCTGTGCATGGAACGCAAATCTGATTTTTGAATGCCTCGCATGCCTTCATCAGCAATTCTGCGTCCGCGTCGGTAAGTCCCTCCGGTTCCTGAAAAGTTTTGACATTGTCGCGAATCTGCTCCATATTGGACATCCCGCTTAAAATCACCTGCACCTGCGGCAGACGTTTTACCCACCGCAGCGCCCATGACGCCATACTCCAGTCAGGATGTGCCTCCTTTAGCATTTGTACCGCTTCACTGGAAAGATTCGCGAGTCTTCCGCCTCGAACCGGCTCCATAACCATGATGGGAATATTTCTTTCCTCCAGCACCTTGTATTCTTTTGCTGCGTTCCCATACTTCCAGTCATAATAATTAAGCTGAATCTGTGCAAAATCCCACTGATGATGATCAGCCGCCCTCGTCAGCGTGTCCACACTGGCATGGGCAGAAAACCCAAGATAGCGGATGCGTCCTGCCTTTTTCTGCTCCAGAAGATATTCAATGCACCCATTATTCAGGTAACTCTGACAGTGCTCATCATTAATTCCGTGAAGCAGATAAAAATCAATATAGTCCGTCTGCAGCCGTGCAAGCTGCTCTTCAAAGACAGCCCTATAATCCGGATTCACAAACACTAAATATTTCGTAGCGAGATGATAGCTTTCCCGCGGGTATTTCTTCATTGCTTCCCCAAGAAACTTTTCTGATTCACCGCCGTGATACACATAGGCGGTGTCATAATAATTGATGCCGTTTTCCATGGCGTAGTCAATGATTTCCTGCGCCCGAACGCGGTCGATCGGCGCACCTGCCTTATCCCCCTGCACCGGCAGCCGCATATTTCCCATCCCCAGCCCGGAAAGCGATATGTCCTGAAATGATTTATAGTTCATGATATCTTCCTCCTTCGGAAAAAAAGTAATGCATATTTTCCCGGTGCATCATATAATGGCACCCTTAGCATATGTTTCATTCTCCTTTTACATTATACAATTTGATGGTATCTTATCAATTATCTATATTTATCCCTTATAACAATTTTAAAGACGTTTTAGCACACCCTACTGTTTTCATTTATGATATTTGGACTGCTGTTCTAACGGAGCTTTAGAAAAATCACCCGCGCCATTTATTACCATTCCCCTATTCACTATTACACTTTTAACAGTTCCAAATCCCTTTAATAATCCAGCTCTTTCATCCGGATTTTTTTCGGTATAATCTCCACCTTCTTTCAAACAACAATTATATACATTGATGTTTCCAATTATCTGAGATCCTGCTTCAAACATACATTTACCAAAGATGTTAATTCTACCATCATACCTACCATTATCTCCAAAGACTATATTAGCATCAGTCATATTGGCTTTAACACAAACGCCCCCATCACTAAATTCATTTCTATTTCCAATTAAAATCTTTCCTCCGTTTTCTGCAACAAAATGAGTAGAACTAAAAAAGTAATTAGAGTCACCTACTATTAATTCCGAATTATCGTCACAACAAATAGTTACATTAGGATAAAAAATATTGTCTTTTCCTATTTTTGCTTTCTTGCTAATTAACAATGAAAAGCAGTCATAAACGATATTATTTACAGCAACCAACTCTATAATCTCATCCAGCGAAAGAAAACCGTTTTTTTCTCTAATATTATTAGCTAATGTTATAAATTTTAGCTCCATTCAATACTCCTCCTTATTTCTGATTTCAGACCTGTCCATAAATAGCTTTATTACCAGTATAACATTACCCTGCACATCTCTCAAGGCTTTTCCTGCAATCGTGCATCACACCTGGCCGTTTATCCATTCCATGACCGTATCCTGTGAATCGCTGCCAAACTAAACGACTGCTCACGCTTCCACGCCAAAACGCTTGTTGCTGTAAAATCCGGGTACAGCGGCCGGCAGGCTATCTTTGAGGAATCCCAGAACGGCACTGCTCCTTCTATGACCAGCGAGTATGTCAATCCCCGGCTTACCATGACTTCTCCGTTTGTACTCAGATTGCAGGTAAACAGCACATTCAGATTTTTATAATAATTGCCAAACCAGCTTGCCAGCTCGCTTTGAACCTGCATGCGTCGCGGAAGGATCAATGGCAGTTTGGCCAAATTGCCCGCTGTAACAGCTTCCTTTTCTGCAAGAGGATCGTCAGGCGGCATCAATACCACCTATTTTTCTTTCATATCCAACCGGATAAACTCATACTTTCCCATCTCAATCGGTTCTAAAAGCAGACCCAGATCAAGCAGCCCCTTGTCCATCTGTTCCTTTACCAGATCCGCTTCATTTATATACAACGGCAGTCTGTCTGCATTTTAAAAAACCGCGCACACTATCATTCAGTAGTGAACGCGGCCTTTTACGAACTAAACAATTTAATCTTTACAGTAAATATGACCCTGCCTGTCAGCCCTTTACCGCGCCGCTGACTCCCTCCGCATAATACTTCTGCGTACAGAGGAAGAGCGTTGCAATAGGTATGGATATGACTACCGCCGCAGCCGCAAAGCTGCAGAACCATTGGTCTATGTATTCTCTCTCCAGCATCTGGTACATCCCAACCGCAACGGTAAAATAATCCTTATTGGGCCCGCACAACACCTTTGCCAGCATAAAATCCTTGAACGGTCCGGCAAAAGAGGTCAGAAGCGTATACACGATGATCGGTCTGCTCAAAGGCATGATGATCTTTGTCAGTACATGCCATTTAGTGGCTCCATCTATCATAGCCGCTTCATCCAGCGCAATGGGAATTGTGTCGAAAAATCCCTTCGCAATATGATACCCCACTCCCGCTCCGCCTGCGTATACCGCTATCATAGCCACCCTCAGCATCGGCCCGTCGGTCCAGCCCAGCATCTTTACAATATAGTATACAGCGATCATGGACATAAAACCGGGGAATAAATGGATTATCATAGCGGCATTCATTAACGCCTTTCTCCCCCTGAATCGCAATCTGGAAAGCGTATACGCTACAGATACCACAAAGAAGGTGGAGATCAGGCAGCTAACCACCGCAATGATCAATGTATTCAGCATCATCTGCGGAAAATTAAACACCGAGAAATCCGTAAACAGCTTTTTATAATTATCAAGAGAATAGCTGGTGGGGAAAAAGGTGGAGCTGTAAGATCCCTTTGTTCCTCGGAAGCTGGTCAGCACTACCCATACAATGGGAATCAGCCAAACGAAGGAGAGAACCGCCAGCACGCCATGAGACAGCCCAACCAGTATTTTTTTCCTCAGAGACCTTTTGTTATTCTTCATCGGAAGCCCTCCTCGTTCTTATAGGAACCGCTATAGCGGAAGGTGATCAGCGATACGATTCCCAATGTCACAAAGGTCATGATACCGATGACCGCTCCCACATCATAGTACTGCTTTTCTATTGTCAGCTTATACAGCCATGTAATCAGCAGATCCGTCTTGCCTGCGGTAGACTCCACCGGCCTCGGAAGCCCTGCCGAGGTCAGAAAGATTACGTTAAAGTTATTTATATTGCCCGTAAAAGTGGTGATCAGATAAGGCGTAGTCACAAACAGCATATAGGGAAGTGTGATCTTACGAAATGTAGTTACCGGACCGGCACCATCCACTCGTGCCGAATCATACAACTCCTGCGGAATGTTCTGCAGGATACCCGTAATCTGCAGAAGAACATAAGGCACTCCCACCCAAATGTTAATGAGCACCACGCTGACCCGCGCCCATGTGGCATTTGTAAAAAACGGCAAAGGCGTCTCTGTCAGCCCAAGGCTCTGCAGCAACACATTGACCGCCCCGGTAGGCTGCAGCATCTGTTTAATGATCAGCAGGGTCACAAAATGCGGTACTGCAACTGTCAGCACAAAGCAGAATCTCCAAAGCTTTTTGGCCCGAATCTCTTTCCAGTTAATAAAAAGGGAAAGCAGCATTCCCAGAATATAATTTGAAAAAGTCGCTAAAATTGCCCAGCAGATTGTCCAGCCCAAAACCGGCCAGAATGTCTGTCCCAGACTGCCGTTGAGGTTGACGAGTTTTTTAAAGTTAGCCAGACCGACCCAGTCAAACAAAACCAGTTTATTGTCCGTGACACTGTAGTTCGTAAACGCCATGCACATCATAAAGACAAGCGGCAATATCGTAAATACCAGCACACCGATGACCGGAAGAGAAAGAAGCGTTTTTTGCAGATTCCGGTTAAACAGCTCCTTTACCTCCTGTCTCGCCCCCGGAACGGGCTTTCCGCTCTTATACAGGAGTTCCGCAGCATAAGCGCTTCTCACGGAGCTCCTGATCAGTAAAAGCGCAAAGAGAAGAACAGCCGCCGTTATGACACCATAAAGCAGAATCGTCAGAGAGCGATCCCCGTCCACATATTCATAAAGGCTTTTTGCCTCATTCCAGATCTTCTGCTGTTCCACATCACCGAGAGTAACCAGCTTTTTCAGGTTATATATACCTGCATTTATCATATACAGAATGACAAGCAATTCAGCGACCAGATACAACAGACCCTTTGCAAACTGTTTCCTGACGATGCAGCCCAGCCCGCAGACTACTGCGGACAGGCGTACGATTGCAGAACCGTTCCTCAGGGCAGGGATTGCGCCGGTATGAATCGATGGCTGTTTTCTCTTTGCTCTTTCCATTTTACACCCCTCAAAAACTTATTCTACTCCGGAAGAATTTGCAGCCGCATGGAACGCTTCTGTCTTCTCAACCGCATTTTCATGTGTCACTACACCGTCTCTCAAGTCTGTTCCCATACTCTCCGCAGGACTCCAGTAATAGGAAAACTCGGTAAAGCAGGCTCTGGCAATTGCGACCTCATTCACTGTCTGAGCGTCAGCCTTACAGATAGCGTCGTCCTGAACCTCCGCTACAAGCGTGTTTTCGCAAGGCACATAACCGCGCAGCTCGTAATGAGCCTTCTGGGAGTCATATCCTGCCAGATATAACGCAAGGTTCAGTGCAACCTCGGGATATGCGGTGGTAGCCTTCACACCCACTGCCTTAGCCGAGGTAAAAGGCCTGATCTGTGTATCCACACCGTTGATCTTTACGGAAGGCAGCACTGTCACTCCGAAATTCTCACCAAGGACTTCCTGCGTCTGAGTCGCCTGCCATGTACCGCAGATATATGCATCGCAGTTGCCTTCACGCATCATGCCAATAGCATCTGATGGCTCCGCAACAATGAAATTCTTATTCGCCACAAGGTCTACAAGACAGTCTGTAACCGCCACGGCCTTTTCTCCGCTTAAGTCAATTCCCGCCTCACGGGACTTGCCGTCTTCACCGAAGAAAGTACATCCGTTGCCCTGATAGAAGGCAGCCAGATAGTAACCATTTGCCAGCGGGAATGCTACTTTTCCCTTCTCCAGCATGGTGTCCAGAGACTTTACATCCTCCTCGGAGAATACACTTTTGTCATAGTACATGAAGTAAGTATCTGTGGTGAAGGGAACTCCGTAAAGTCCGCCGTCATAGATAAGACAGTTTACCAGCGCCTCCGGATAGTTGTTCTCAACAGCCTCCTTGTATTTTCCGCCCCATTCCGTCAGACTGCTGGACTGACAGAGATTTTCCAGACCGGTGGAGCCGTAAAGGAACACGTCTGCTGCCGCATCGATATCCTGGGGAACCAGTTTCTTTGCGTCAGACTCGGTACATACTCCATATTCAAAGGTAATATCCCACTCCGGATGCAGTTCATTGAACTGTTCGCACATGGTGTTCAGCCATTGTCCCAGTTCGGGGTTCTGATCCTCGGAAGGGCTCCAGACAGTCAGCTTCACCGCCTCCGGTGTAACTTCCTCCGACTGTTGAGAGGTCTCCTGCTGCTCTGTTTCGGACTGCTTCGACTGCTGCTGATCAGTTCCGGACTGCTGTCCCGAATCCGCCGGTTTGTTTCCACAACCGGTCATCCCCGCTACCATACAGATTGCCAGCATCATGGATAAAACTTTTCTTTTCATAATCGTAACCTTCTCCTTTTTCATAATAAATCCTGTTTATTTTCTCTGTTTCTCTCTATGTTTCGTTGTGCACCTACGAAACAAGCGGAGCTGTTTCGCTCTCTTTAAGGAAATACTATCACTATTGTTTCGCTATGTCAACAGAATTTTTGTGCTATTTATATATTTATTTTTTTATGTTGCGTTTTTGTTTATGCAATGTTATTATAAATTCAGATGTTTCTTTTGTATTTGTTTCCATTTCTATTTTACTAAAGCGAAACATTCAGCGAAACATTATGTCATTACTGATTACAATGCCGATTTCTCGGCGGAATGAGGGGAAAATGAAGACAAATTATCATACTCACACACAGCGCTGCCGTCATGCCCAGGGCAGCGAAGAAGATTATATTCAAAGTGCATTGCAATCGGGCCTGGCTGTCCTTGGCTTTTCCGATCACGCACCCTTTCCTGACAGAGATTTCGGTCTGCGGATGCCTTATTCTGAGCTGGCCGAACACATACAGACAATTGACATGTTGACTGAGAAATACTCTGCTGATATAATTCTTTGTAAGGGATTGGAAATTGAATATCTTCCCGAATATCGTGCCTACTACGAATTTCTCCTGCAGGATCAAAAGCTTGATTATCTTCTCTTGGGAGAGCATTTCTACCGTGATCAGGCAGGCTGCCTGTTTAACATTACTCAGGCACGAAGTACAGAGGATTATGTGGAATATGCCCATGCCCTGGTTGAAGCAATGAAAACCGACTGCTTTAAAATGATAGCGCATCCTGACATTTTCGCCATGAATAAATTTGCCTGGGATAAAAACTGTGACATTGCATCCGACTTAATCATTGACGCCGCGCTTTCCACGAACACGATCCTGGAATTTAACGCCAACGGTTTTCGGCGCGGCACACATGACTATCCTGACGGCAAACGCTTTATGTATCCTCACATATCCTTTTGGGAAAAAGTATCGGACTCCCATGTCCGCGTCATAATTGGCTCTGACTGCCACAATCCAGCGCAGGTCTGGGATGACTGTCTTCCAGATTCATACAAGCGTTTAAATGCATTGGGAATTTCTCCTCTGGAGATTCTTGAAAGTATGTAACAATAGATTATGCAAAGCTGCATGCAGCATGGGAGGAACACATGAACATCAGAGATATTGCAAGACTTGCCAACGTAACTCCCGGGACGGTTTCCAAAGTACTGAACAATTACCCGGACATCAGTGACGCAACCAAGCAGCATGTACTGCATATTATTGAAGAAAATCAATATAATCCCGGCACAAACTCCCGCGCCTCCAAATCCGGGTCAGGAACCGCTCAGATCGGGCTGGTCGTAGAAGGTGTATACAATGCCCTCTACAACTCTCTGGAAGAAATGCTGTCTATTCATCTGCACAATTCCGGCTACACCATCCTGTCCTATCATGATAACTATTACATACAGGACAAACAGGAAAAGTTTCAGGAACTGACTGCCTATGTGGACAGGCACAAGCTATGCGGTCTGATTTATATAGGCGGTAATTTTGAATGTGTCACTCCGCAGCAGCTGGAGCTTCTATCCTGCCCTACCATATTTGTAAATGCCGTTCTGCCGATGCACACAGGGCAGACCTCCTATTCCAGCATCCAGGTAAATCATTTTGAGACTGCATATGCTCAGATGAGCTATCTCATCAAAAAGGGACATAAAAACATCTGCACCGTGATTTCCTCCCGGATAGACAATAGCGTCTATGGCCTGCGAGTACGCGGCTACCGCGCAGCATTAAACGAGCATCATCTTGAACACAATTTCGACAACATTCTGGAGAGCGATTACCGATACACCAAGGCCTATGAGACCCTGTCAAAACATCTGCAGCAGCATCCGGAAATCACTGCTGTCTGCTGTGTGGCGGACATCATAGCCCCTGCTGTCATAAAAGCAATCCATGACACAGGCAGGATTCCCGGCGAGGATATTGAAATCATCAGCTTTGACGGCATTGAAGTCATGAATTACTGTATTCCTACTGTCACCACCTTTGAGCAGCCCATGGCCGAATTGATGGAGTATACCTACAATCTGCTCCTTGGACTCATCAGCAAGGAACGGACACATCAGCATATCACCTTCCAGACCAGACTGATAAAAAATGAGTCCTGCTGACAAAGCAAGAAATTATCTTTTTCTGCATTTTACTTCATCAATTCATTAGTCAACCGAATTATCTCCGGTGCCACCTTTTCCCGCTGTTTTTTTGTAACATGAGTATAGAGCGGATAAGCGGAGGCAATTCCGATCATTCCCACTACACCGATAATGATTCCGGGCAGCATCAGCCCCTCCCATACCATCGTACAGCACATGCCGACACCAAAAACTAAAGTGCTAATAATCCCCACAATGACAGACACGGCCGTACCGGCTTTCGTCACGCTCCGGTCCAGTCTGCGCAGCCGCTCCATTTTGTCTTCCTCCTCCGTAGGCGGCATGTATTTTTCACGGATACTCTTTATTTCAGCCTGCCGTGAGGCAGAATAAGTATAATTAAAAACTTCGCTTTTCTCTTCCATTACAATCGCTCCTTTCCGCGCAAGATACACTTTATCCCTTATTCATTTTCAATTTGATTATTTTCTATTTCCCGAGTGTTTATTTTCTTTAACTGCAGGGATGACTTTATGATCATAAACACAGCGATACCCAATACAAATATGCAGACTCCGCCTCCTGTGGCACCTGTCATGACCCGCCTGAACAAAAAATCATCTTCTTCCCCAAACCGGGTGACCATAGCCGTTTCCAGCGACAGAATCGACACCATCGCGGATACAAGACTGATCACCTTCGCAGCCGACAAAACAGGGCTTCCATGCCTGCGAAACCTGACAACTTTCACGCTGGCAGTTATCACGCAATAAAAAGAATATGCTGCCATTGCATAGATCAAAAGTCCCGGATAATCATAACTTTTGTTCTGGTGCACCATAAAAACGACAATTCCCGCTAACGCCTGATTCATTAAAAGCAACAGAATCCCGCACATACGATAACGCTTTAACTCTGCTTCCGGATGATCTCCAGCCGTTCTTGATTTCCCATGACGAAAGAGCAGAAAACGCATAAATGCCAGCAGGATGTAGTAGACAGCAACGGAAATAAACCATATAGAGTGATAATAGATTCCCGATGCCATTTTCATCACAATATAAAGCAGATTGATGCCAAACCCCAGGTAAAGAGAAATCTCAGTGCGAAACCCCACATCCTTCAGAAACCGGCCGCCTAATGAAGTATTTGACACTTTCTTCATCAGAGGATGCTCGCCAATACCTGCCCGGACAGACTTCATGAAACGGTTCACACGGGGTATACTCGTACAGGTAATGACCAAAGCATAAGCAGACAGAATATATGACAGATAAGCAATCGCTCCTTTGCTTTCCGTTACCAGCACAAAGATCACTAATGCAAAAGAAGGCACGGAGATCAATACCGTGGGCAGCGGCGGCATAAAAAATATTTTTTTCAGAATCCGTTTAAGCTGTGCCATTTCCGTTTCTCCTGATCCTTACGGTAAAAGTACTGCCTTTCCCGACTTCGCTCTGCACCGTTATATCCCCGTCTACGATATCTATTATCCGTTTCACCAGCGCAAGCCCCAAACCGTTGCCCTGTGTGGAATGGGATGTATCTCCCTGATAGAACTTTTCAAAAATATGCCTGCCGACCTCCGGACTGATCCCGCAGCCTGTATCGCTCACCTGCACAACAGCAAAGCCGCCATCCGATTTCAGGCTCACCGAAACTCGCCCTCCCCGTTCCGTAAATTTCATTGCATTGGAAAACAGGTTGTTCCATGCCAGTGTCAGAAGTTCCTCGTCGGAATCAATGAAAACCTCTTCCTCAATATCCGTATCAATCTCGATTTCTTTTTTCTCCCAAATGCTCTCAAAATTCAAAAGGCACTCGCATAGCTGCTCACCCAGGTTGTAGGTCTGCCAATGCGGGTATATCTGCTGGTTTTCCAGCTTGTTCAGTTTCAAAATATTTGTGATCAGATCAGCAAGCCTGCGTGACGATTCCGTGATGGCTTTTGCATACTCCTGCCGTCTTTCATCCGGAAGATTCGGACTTTGCAGCATTGTCCCATAATTCTGCATAACAGCCAGTGGTGTCTTCAGTTCATGGGATACATTGGCGATAAAGTCTGTGCGGAGCGTTTCTGTCCCGGAGAGTTCGTCTGCCATCTTATTAAAATATTCAATAATGACATTAAAGCCGGCTGCATCATACACACCGGGGAGCGGTTCGATCCTCACTGAAAATTCACCGCACATGATTTTTTCAGCCGCACTGACGATCCGCCTGACAGGACGCTCTACCATAAACTTACGCCGGATTGCGTCAATTACTGTAAAAAATATGCTTATCAAAATAACATTTATAAAGGTCAGAATAGCAGCATGGCTGATATTACTTTCCGTGTAGACCACTCCCAAATCCTGCTCTATCAGCTTTAAAAACACGATCATGCATCCGGTGATGGCAAATGCTATCACCGAAAAAAACGTAAGATACCGCCACAGTACCACCGGTAAACGGTCTTTGGCTGTTTTTTCCCTGCGCCCGTTCATTTCACCACCGCCTTATATCCCAGGCCGTGGACAGTGACAATCTCAAAATCATCACAGCCGGAAAATTTATCCCGCAGCTTTGTCATATATACGTCCACGGCACGGGGTGCAGCATTTGTCTCCGTATCCCAGAATTCGTCCATAAGCTGTGAGCGGGTAAAGGTTTTTTTCGGATAAGAAAGCAGCTTATAGAGGATGTTAAATTCCCGCATTGTCAACGAAATCTCTTCACCGCCCACAACAGCCGTGCGCTCGTCGGCATCCAGCACCAGACTGCCGATTTCCAGCCTGTGACTGTTTGCGATCTTCGCACGGCGCAGAAGTGCGCCGATCCGTAAGCACAATTCATCAAGATCAACCGGCTTTATCATATAATCGTCAATGCCGATACGATAACCTTTCTGTTTGGAGGCAAGATCATCCCTCGCAGTCATAAACAGGATCGGTATGTTCTCATCCAGTCCCCGCACCGTCCTTGCAAACTCATAACCATCAATCCCCGGCATCATAATATCGGAAACGATCAGATCAAAGGAATTATTATACATGGAATCATAAGCACTGCCGGCATCCTGACAGCCGACTGCATCATAACCGTTCTGGCTTAAAAAAGAGCAGACAGTATGATTCAGTTCTGTATCATCCTCGACCACTAATACCTTAAACATAGCGAGCACCTCCGATTATTTGTCTTATATTACAGCAACCGCTCCGCGAATCCTGTGATCATAAGTCTATTATAACACGCAAATGTAAAATTGGCTCCCTTAATGTTTTCCTGCATTTTTGCTTGCCTCAACGCTGGCTTTTGCAATTTCCCGGCTTGCTTCAACGCTTGCCCGGCCAATGTCAGTACCGGTGCCCGCCCCGGCCTGCTTCTTTACCGCTTCTTTACCGGCAGCTTCCCGGGCAGCCTGTTCGTTTTCAAGACGCTTTTTCGCATCTTCCACAGACTCGCCCTCATGGGTCAGAAACTTATCCACAAACTTATCTGTCATCTTGGAAAACCCTTCAACAACGCCGTCTTCAATCTTCTTATAGCCGCTGACAACGCCATCCTCAATTTTCTTATAGCCGCCGACAACGCCATCCTCAATTTTCTTGAAACCTTCCGTAACACCCTCTGCGATTTTCTTAGACATCTCTTTTTACCTCCTGTTAAATGATATTTTGTAAATGTTTACTTCAAACCCTTGCAAAGCGGGATCAGGCAGAGCAGCAGTACAATACCGAGCACTCCGACAATAATGCCGGGAACCATCAGCCCCTCCCAAACCATAACCATACACATACCAACGCCGAGTACCAATGCACCAACGATGCCAAGCGCCACTGCTCCCACAGCTTTACCGGTAATCTTAATTGCCGGCTTGCCTTTCATTTTGCGGCGCACAAGCAGCATCACAAGCAGCACCACGGCACCGACGGCTGACATAACAACCCCCTGTGTAAATGCGTTCCACTCCGGCAGCAGACACATACACATACCAATCGCAAACAAAATACCTCCGATGGTGCCAAGGATCAGGGTGACAAAATTTTCTTTCTTCATGATAAATACCTCCATTTATTTTTAGTGTTTTTTCACTTCATGTCGGTATCATACATCTGAATTGTTTTTGGGATGTTTGAGAAATGTTTCTGAAATGTTAAATTGAGGAATTCTCTTGAAAAATAGGGATTTAAGAAGCCGGGATAAGCATAACCAATTTAAACCGGTTACGATGAACATTACCATACGCGATTTATATTAGCCGAAGCAGGCAAAAAAAATCATGAAAACTTTTATTGCATATAATATACTTTATTTGACAGGAGGCGAATGGATGAATACGATAAACTGCATTCAAAGAGCTGTTGATTTTATTGAGGACAACATTTGTGACGAACTAAGTCCGGAAGTAATATCAAGTCAGGCATATATGTCCAGCTTTCATTTTCAACGTGTTTTTTCAATTCTGTGCGGTGTTTCCCTTGGCGAATATATCCGCAATCGTCGGCTGACACTGGCAGGAATTGAAATAGGCCGCTCGAACACAAAAATCATTGATATTGCATTCAAGTATGGTTATGAGTCACCGGAAAGTTTTTCTCGTGCGTTTACTCGTTTTCATGGCATATCTCCTATGATGGCGCGCAGTCAGAAAGAGAAGCTGCATTCATTCGCTAAAATATCTGTCCAATCTATTTCAGGAGGTAATCAAATGGTACAGGGATTGAAGGAAAGAGGCTATGTAGTTAAAGAAAACGCACCTGTATATTACACTAAGAATATGGACAAAACCGCAAAATGGTTTGAAGATGTTTTGGGCTGGTATGCAGGAATTGACCAAAGAAATGAGAACGGTGACGGAACATATGGATGTGTATTGCCCTTGCCTAACGAAATACACAATATGACACTGCTTCCGTTTAACGGGTTTCACATGTTTTATGGTGAACCTGTGGAGCAAACTGTCGCTTTTATGCGCGTGGACAATATTAACAATTTATATTCTTTTGTTAAGAAAAATGGCTGGACGCAAATCAGTGAAATTACAACACAACCCTGGGGCGGGAGAGAGTGTGATGTTACAACAATCGACGGAGGTACGATGAGATTCTTTCAGTTAGATTGATTCCGTCAGCTGAGCATATATCTCATGAAAGCAGCAGAGCCACGCCGTTCCCGTCAATGACGAAATGAACGGCGCGGCTGACAGCAGGCATGACGGAACTGTTACCAATCTTCATTTTTTCCGCACTCAACACAGTAGCCGTACAGCTCCAGCCGATGGCCGGTGACGGTAAAACCCTCCGGTTCCTTCTCCATGTGAATATGGTTAAAGGGACAGCTCTGCAGAGGAATTCTCCGATGACATCCCAGACAAACCGCATAATGGGTATGTCCGTTCCGCGCCAGCGAATAAACCACCGTCCCGTCTTCCAGACATATATTTTTCTCCACCAGCTTCTTTTCTTCAAAAGCTGCCAGAATCCTGTAGACCGTAGATAGGGCGTAGTCCCTTCCGCCCGCATAGTCTCCAGCGGCGCTCTCCTCCCCTGCCAGGCGATAAATCTGCGCCGCGCTCAGAGGTTCAGATGCATCCTTAAGCACCTTATAAACGCTCTTTCTCTGCTTCGTCCACTTTATTCCCTGAGGATATTCCGAACCCCATTTCTCTCCATATACAGCCGCCCGGGCGGCAGACCTTACTTTTTTATCCATTCCCATGACCTTTCTTTCGAGTCAAATACCCCGCAGCATGCTGACTTTATGCTCATTGCTCGCGGGAATAATCAGATAACCAGCCCTGTCACAGCTCCTGCTATAACGCCGATAGTATATAACAATCCCAGAATCTTCAGATTCTCTTTCCTGTTGTGGTTCACCCGAAACAATACCAGAAGCCCCACTCCGCTGCCTGTCAGCAGCCCTGCCATGGCGGCGCCCACATCAAGCACCCCCTCCAGATACAACTGGGTAATGGCCACGGAGCCCGCACAGTTTGGTATCAGTCCCACAAGACCTGCCAGCAGCGGTCCTATAACCGGTCTGTTCAGCAGCAGATTTGCCAGCGCGTCCTCCCCCACCCAAAACAATATCAGGTTCAATGCGAATGTGATCAGCAGAATAAACAGCGCAATCCACGCCGTATGGAAAAGAGCCGAACGGAAAATGCTCTTCTCGCAGCCACAGTGCTCATGCTCACAGACCTCATGAATATGGTGATGCTCCGCCGTGCCTTTCCTGCGCAGAAATAAATCGATCAGAAGCCCTGCCACAATACCTATTGCCGCCTTTGCCAGCAGAATCCTTACGATAGTTCCAATCGGTGCCTGCTCTGAAATCAGAACAGGCAGCATCTCGTCCGAGGTGGAGAGATAAATGGCGATCAGAGTTCCCATGGTAATCACCCTCCCTGCATAAAGGTTGGATGCCGCAGTGGAGAATCCGCACTGGGGCACCATTCCCAGCAGGCCGCCGATGGCAGGTCCGAAATGCCCCGCCTTTTTTACGAGGGCTGCCGCCTTGTCTCCGGTCTTATGCTCCAGATATTCCATGGCGAGATAGGTCAAAAACAAAAAGGGGAGCAGCTTTGTTACATCTGTTAAAGTATCTGAAATAACCTCCGGCATGATATGTCCTTTCTATCAAATGTGGATATGCACAGGGATAATAAAGCGTCCTGAATAGTTATTGCATAAACGTATAAAATTCCGGATGCAAATGCAAACCATTTGCATCCGGAACCCTATCATACTATCCGAAACACTGTTTGTCAAGCCATTTTTCAGGGCTTATCTCAAATGTAAAGAGTATAATTATCTCCCCTGTGCTTTTTGTATTCAATATCCGAATAAAAGTAATCCGCAGAGTCATTCAGAATTTTTCTAAGTGCTACTTTTGTCATTTCAGTGCAGTCGCTTCGTGTTAAGGCTTCTGATATTTCACAAAATAAGACCTCACTGTTTTCACGCATATCGCTTGTGGGAATTCCAGCAATATAGTCCATCTCCAATAAAATATACCATGTCCTTCTGTCACAGCGGATACCTGCTATGCGCTTGACTTCTGCGGTAACACTTGTTTCTTCAAAAACCTCCCGCACGGCAGTCTCCTCCGGCAATTCATTTTCACAGCAGAATCCGCCGGGAATCAGCAGTTTTCCATTTGCCCCGCCATAGGTATGTCTTACGAGCAGAACCTGATTCTCTTTTCTGACGATACAGCCCACTGAAAAATTGTAATTATCACCCATATCCATATTCCTTTCCTGTCACTTAAATATCCTTTTGATGTCATTACATTTCACTTTATGATATTTGCAATTTGCTCGACAACTTCTTCAGGGCTTAATTCTGTCGTTATAATATGGGGACATTGATAATCATCATAAAAATGAAATGTGTTTTTTATCCCTCTTTCAATGCGTTCTGCATCTCGTCCATCACGTTCACAGCGCTTTATATTTTCCTGCAAGGAACATTTCAGTACAATAGGGAACAGTTCAAACTCTATTCCTTCTTCTTTTAATCTGCCGATTACAGTATCAAAAATCTCTTTTCTTTCACCATGAAAACCATATGGGAATACGATTTTATCAATATCCTCACAGAGTAGATAATTTTTTAATATGCAATATATATTTTCTGTTACTGCTTTTTTTGTTGAAGGGGTAAATGGAAAAGGGTTGATTGCCCGGCACCAATCTGCATCCACATAAGCACATTTAGTGTACTTTTCCAAGAATGCTTTTGCAGAGGTACTTTTTCCCACACCATTTGAACCTAATATTACAATGAGTTTCTTCATTATTTTCTCCCTCCCGGATTAGTCCTTATAAGTTTGCTGTGTTCTTTTCTTTCTTCCCGTAAGAAATCATCTTTCCTTTTACAAACGAGTATCCGGCAGTTGGGTTTTCTGAAAAAAAATTCGCAATCTTAATATTTCGATCGCAGTAATCTTCGGCTTCTTTACGTGATAAACCATGATTCAGCAAATGGAGGATCAGTTTTTCTTTCTCCTCTTTACTTATGCCGGAAGTCCAATCATTATATTTTATAAAATTATATTTTTTCTCATCATAATCTGCCGACTGTGTCGTAACAAACTCTACTTTATCGCTCATTCTCACATCAACATCAACGAGCCCCAGTTTCTGCATCATATGTGCAGTCCTGATTGCGACTGCATAATCTCTTCCCTGCATTGTGAGTTCAGCCCGCCACTTTTTTTCCAGTCCTTCATGCCGACACAACTCCTGATAGTCCATGCCATCAATGTAAAGCCCACAGCATTCAAATTCCCTGTTTGAATCAATACAGACAACATATCCCCCGGGTTTTGCAAAGGTGATCATTTTCTGTATAAAAGCTGCAGGATTGTCCAGGTGCCTGAGAACTGCCTGACATACTACAAAATCATACTGATTTTCAGCTGAATACTCAAAAACATTTTCACAAAGAAAGGTGACATCTGTTCTTTGGCTTTCAAAAAGACTTTTTCCCTTTTTTATCAGGTCCTCAGCAAAATCAATTCCTGTATAGGCGCTTCCTTCGGGCATATAAGGGAGCAAAAGTAATCCTAAAAATCCATAGCCGCAGCCACAGTCTAATACGGAAATCGGTTTATCAATCTTCCAGACCTGTGAAACAAGAAAGCGGGCATAGTCATCGTTCCAGGAACTTCTTCGTGTTCGCAAAAGATATTCCAGTTTTTGATTCCAAAAATCTTTTGTTGCTGTTTTTTCCGGAATATATGTTTCTCCATCAAGGGGCTGTAAACCTAATAACTGGTCTGTTGATACTTTAAAATATTCTGCCAGTAACGGCAGGATGGTAATATCAGGCATATTGATTCCCGTTTCCCATTTGCTGATGGTCTGGAACGATACACCAATACTGTCTGCCAGCTCCTGCTGTGTCACTCTGTTTCGTTTACGCAGATCGGCAATACGCAATGATATTTTACTCATATGAAAAACCTCCTGCTATCAATGAGATGTCTTAGATTATATCAAAAATCAGAGATAATGTATTCATATAAAACGGAGAATGCTTTCGCTTGCAGGGCGAAAGCATTCGACTCTTTTTCCATTCAGTTTTTTATTCTCCCTGCTCCAGCGGGAAGGTGACCGACCAGTCCCCCGTCATGTACAGTCCGCTCACGGTAAAATCGCCGCACAAAGTGTAATGTTCCAGCTCCTCCGGGGTGACTGCAAAGAGACATTCCTGATATGTGATTTTTTTGCCGTTGGCATCCGGTTCACCGGAACCGCTCATTTTACAGTCATAGAACCTCAGGTTGCCCTCCTCATCAATCAGAAACAGTTCACAGTGGTTATCGTTGTGCAGATTGTCATACACCGCCGTCTGAATGTGAAGAATGCCGTCAATATAGCCCATGCCTGTAAAATCAATACCCTCCACAGAAAGCCTGTTGTCCGGTTCCCGGGGCTTGAGCATATTTGCGTAATAGAGCGGCACGCCATCCAGAAGATTACCCTCCTCGTCATATTTTCTCCACATGACCGGAACATCCTCCAGATAACCGCGGGTGTGTCCGCTGCTGCCGCTGATTGCCAGTTCCATAGTCTCCGGATTCTCCTGTATCTCAGACCAGGGTATGGGTATATCCAGGTTCCGGTATTCCTGCTTTTTACCCAGAATTGTGTTCAGGGAGAGGGTTATTTTTTCCCCCTTTATATTCTGACCGAGCTGACCCACCGTTATAAAAAAGGTTGCTTTCCCCGTCTCCTCGTCATAGTCCACAGGCCTATAACCGCCACCGCCATAACCGGCCACGGGAGTGTTGATGGAGTAACCGCGTAAATCCGTGGTTCCGTCAATCCTGTCCCCCTCCAGGTCCTGCAGGGTAATATACGCCTGTAGTTCGTTATCTTTCACATAGACTGCCGCAACCTCCATGCGGATTCCCTGGTCCTCATCCCAGGTCTGTATCAATCGAAACTGCTGTGCCAGCTTTGGAGAAAACCTGTACATAATGTCATAAAAAGAGTCAATGTTTGCGGCAAGTGCGGGAACGCCCACAAAAATACACAGACAGGCGGCTGCGGCTGCGGCCACACTGCGCATCACCCGGAAGGTCCTGAAGCGCTTCTCTTCCTCCTGCTGCCGGGCTTCCTCCTTCATTTCCTCCACCAGAGACTCTTTGGGACGAACAGCTTCATTATATTTTCGATATTCCTCTTTAAAATTCATAATCTTCCTCCTTCATGAACCGGCGGAGCATCTCCCTTGCCCTGGTCAGCTGTGTGCGGACTGTGGAAGGTTTTCTGCGCAGCGCTTTTCCGATCTCCTCCACAGACAGTTCTTCGTAATAAAACAGATGAATCACATCCCTGTATTTCACCGGCAGCTGCTGCAGCTCCATGTACAGGTCCTGCTGCCGCTTTTCCTCAAAGGGTAAATCCTCCGGCAGCTCCGTTCGATCTCTGTGCCAGCGGGATGACAAAAAAGAATTGGAACAGTTTATCGTCACCCGCAGCATCCAGGCTTTTCTGTGCTCCTCGCTCTCAAATACAGGACGCTTTTTCAGATACCGCAAAAAGACCTCCTGATACACGTCGTCTGCATCCTGCTTTGTGCCCGTCCTGGCAAAGGCAAGTCGATAGACCATGTCAGAGCAGGCTTCAATCACTTTTTCCACATCCGTATTTTCCGGTAATGGCTGTCCCATCATTTTCATCCCCAGTTCTTTTTTTACTCTCAACCTTCTATTTCAAAAATTATTAAGAAGCGCTTCTACCCTATATACCTTTCTCCGGACCAAAAAGCTACAAAAAAGCGGCAGTTTTTTTCAAACCGCCGCTTTCTTCCCGTCCTATTTCCCTGAAAGCTCCCTGATCACTGCCCTGATGCCCTTAACAATATCCACCATATTCTGGCTGACCAGATCCTTCGGCATCTGAAGCGCCACATCACCCTTCATTTCCGCCGTCAAAGAAAGGGACTCCAGAATGCGCAGCTTATTTCCGCTCAGATTGATTCCCACTTTGGAAAGCTTTCTGCTCAGTTCATCTAAAATATCCGCCGGATCCTCTATACTGACGCTGCACTCTATCTGCTCCCGGGGCCATATTGCCACGTCTATCCCGTCCTTTCGATAAGAAAAACTTTCCCTCCCGGCCGCCTTATCCCGGTGCATAACCGCCAATATTACAAAATATTCCATCCGGGACAGCTTCCTGTCTCTGAATGGCAGCTGAAAATTGCGAAACGCGCTCAAATCCACCCCAAACATATCCTCCGCCTGCTTCAGAGACATATATTTGTGTTCTTCCCACACGGGGAACAGATAATTAAGCATCGCATTCTGTCCGCAGAAATTTTCCCTCATCGCACTGTACAGCATCGCTCCGTTTACCACATCAAGGTCATCGCTCAGGTACAGCTCCGTCAACGGCTTTTCCTGTCCTTCCGGATAGATGCAGGCATATATAACATCTCCGTCGATACTTCCCTGTATTGTCAGATGACACAGCTCCTCGCCGGTTATCCCTGTAATCTCTGCCATTGTGTCGATCAGAATCCTCTTTTTTGTATCCAGCTCCTCCCTGTCTAGCCTAACCTCCATTACATACTCCATTTTCTGAAAGCTCAGATTCTTCGCCAAATATCCCGCTGCCCTGTATGCCGGATAAAAATAGATCACAAGCCCTGCCGCTGCCGCCAGCAGCAACAAAAGAAGCGTCAGAAAAATCTTCAAACCTATATGTCTTTTCTTTTTTTTACCATTCTGTTCCATTGCCTTCTCCCTGTCAACGCGCTTGTTTTTATATTTATTTTATATGGTAACTATTCAGAACCATGCTTAATTTTACAAAACAGGCTGCTATATGTGCGCTGAGAAGCAATGTACCCCCGCGCTGCCAGCCAGTCCATGGATTCTCTCAGAGCATCCGCCGTCTTCGTCTCTACCACACACCGGCATCCGCATTCCTCCGCAATCTGCAGTCTCTGTTTCAAGTCAATTTCACCTGTTCCCAGCGTCATGTGATTCTTTTTACCAAGGCCATCATGAATGTGAAAATGACGCAGCTTATCCCGATGAGCCATAATGAACGCTTCATCTATATCTCCCACTCCGTGAGAGTGCCCAATGTCCCAGGTCAGGCCAAACACCCTGCTTTCCAGCAGGAACTCAATGGCCTCCTTTTCATACTCTGTATATCCGTCCGTATTTTCAATACAGATTATGATGTCCGAGCCTTCCGCCGCCTGTTCACAGACAGACCGGAAGTTTTTCCATGACTGCATGTACTGCTCAAAATACCGATCAAACAGATACACCTTCCGATCCGGCAATGTAAAGTATACCCCGTGGTTCATATGCATATTTAAAACAGACGCTCCTATGGCTTTTGCCGCGCGGACTGCCCTCTCCACGGTTTCCGTATATGCGGCCGCCACAGCCTGATTAAAATCACACACATTCAGGTTCTCGTCCAGGTGAATGGTGTATCCCACCTGGTATTTCTGCTGCAGGGATTTCAGATATGCCGTATCCTCCAGGCCCTCCGCCTGATACTGAGGCAGGTTCATATTCAGTTCAACAAAAGCTAACCCCAGCTCCCTGCACAGCCTCATGGCGTCCTCCGGGCTGTCTGTTTCGATTAGCGTAGGCATCCCAAACTGTAATTTCCCCAAACTCAAAGCCACCTCCCTTTCTGATTTTACTACAAAAGCAAATATCTGAACAGGCTCATTTAAAAATATGCTCTGATATGTTAAGATAAAGCTAAAGTGAGGTCTCCTATGAAAAAACAAATTGTAATGTGCGCCGCATGTCTTTGTATGCTTGGCATTTTCCTGTATGTCGGTTTAGACACCCAAAATGCTCCTATGGCGCAACATACGCTATTTGATTCATACCCGGCTGACGAAGAGCCTGTGGAAAACACAGATACATTAAGCCGGGATACACTGATAAATGGGCTGCGCATAAAAGAGGACTGGTATTCCGAGGAGGAGTATTGGGTCGCATTGTATCAGAAGGCTTCGGGGGAAGCAGTAATTCGTGTCAGCCGCCCGCAGGAAAAAGATGATATATTGCAGGAGATGCCGGTCAGCCTGCCCGGTGAAGTTTTGGAAATCAGCGGATTTTTCGCGGCTTATGATAACGGGACACCGGACTGCGGAGATGTATCGGAAGTCTGCGCAATAGCCCCGGATGTGATGGTTTCCTGCAGCGGTGCATCCGACGGGGAGATACGGAAGTTTTTATATCTGTGGGATAAAAAGGCACATGTTTTTGACAGGGAACCGGTGGAGATACCGGCAGATTATGTGCCGGAGACCATCACATTGCGAATCTTCAGCAGAACCCGGCAGGAGGGCCCGGTGAGCCGCCAGACACTGTATCAGGTTGACGAGCAGACTAAAAATATCATTGAAATTCGAAGTTATACGCTCGATCGGGAGGAAGAGACGCTTGAGATCCGGGACGGACTGAGACAACGGACATTGTTTTCCGGCAGTGTTCTGCTTGATGAAAACGGAAATTTACAGAATGAGGCATATTTTGATTGTTTTTTCAGCGCCAGGTCCTATGTCACAAAGCCCTGGGAGCCTGATCCGAACATTGGCTATGAGGAAGGAATTCCGGTATTTGCTGCGGAATATGACGAGTACGGGCTCATGGACAGTCATAGGATCTATTATCCGAACAGAGAGGCACTTCTGTCGGAGCAGGGATTTTCGGGGCAGGAACCCTTTTACCAATATACGGATACCTGGGGAGATTTAGTGGTAGAGCTTTATTTTAATCCCGCCACGGAAACGGGCTGCGGCTTTTATTATGACTATGAGTTTCATCCCGAACAGGAACAGATCGTTACCGGCTATGTATTTCATGGCGTGGGTGAACATGAATGGGTGCAGTACCAGCCTTATGTGCTGGAGAACAGAGATGACGAAACCGGAAAAGAATGGCTGGATGGCGGCGAAGTTTTAAGCTATGAGGAGGATTGCAGGTATCGGGCTGACGGAAGGCCGGAGTATTTTTGTTCAAAAGGACTTGCTGATTTCTATGGAGACGGGCCGGAGGAGACTGATTTTTTAGAAATAAAATTTGTGTATCGGGATGACGGATCCCTTGCCTGCCGGAAATATTCCCACAATACCTGGATGTGGGGTACGTCGTTCAGCAGCGGAACATATTTATATGACGAAACAGAACGGCTGATTTATGAGAATTTGTACGTCACCCATGGAGGAATGTCTCTTTATTATATCTATGAGGACGACAGCGATAAGCCGGCCTATGCGCTGATGCTTGATAACTGCGGCTCATGGGGCTGCGGCCTGTACAGGGTGGAGTAGCTGTCTTTCCTTTGATAAGGCCGCCACAAGCAGCTCCACATTTTCTTTTACGGACTTCCTGCCATCCACTCTGATAACGGGGCATCTGACATTTGACACCCATTCTTCAGCATAATTATCAGGCCTGCTCTCTACCATGTCAAAAAATTTTTGCTCCTTCTCATACAGCTCGCCACCGGGAAGTATTTTGTCTCCGAACTTATTATAAGACCGGTCCCACACACGCTGCATTCTGATTTCTTTGGGAACATCAATCAATATCGCGTGTGTAAACATACTTTCAATCTGCTCTCCGTAATTTCCCTTTACAGACGCAAATATCCAGTCTTTTGCCTGCTCCATATCATTCTGCAGTGTCGGAATGAATTCTTCTCTGGTCAGCCCATGGTCATACTTGTAACCAGAGCCGCTTTTGGGAAAGTAATAGTCCTCATTGTCCATAAATTTAATGCCCATTGCATCGGCCAAAGCCTTTCCCAGAGTGCTTTTTCCGCTTCCGTTTCCCCCGCAGATAATGATCCGCCTGTTCATTCGATATCAGCCTTTCATTGTCAATATTGCCTGTTACTTATTTTACTCCTGTTTCTCTGATTGCGACAGACTTATTTGTATTTTATAATAGACTTATGATAATAGAATCTGCTTTTTAGATTCTATTATAGATTACGGGAAATCTACCATGTAACCGAATTGTCACAGGATAAAATAAAATTTAAAAATAATGAAAGGTTTTGACTTTATCAAACGTATTACCTATAAAAGCCGGAACAAAACGGCAAATACGGAGGTAAGATCATGAAAAAATGTATTAAAAAAATGTTATTACTGATGGTGGCGGTAGTCCTTCTCGCGGGCACCGCATCGAATGTTGCATACGCGCACTCCGGTCATCACAGCCAGCAAAGAAAGGTGTCCGCGTGTTATGAATCCTGCCCGCAGGAACACATCTGTACGTCAGAGGGCGATTGTGATATATGTGATGTATGCGGCGAATGTGTATACGGAGATTATTGCAACGAAACTACCTGCAACCAGAACAATACCGTTTGCAGTGGATCGCATCACACCAACCACCATATCGGCAGCCGGTCAGTACATCACTCCGAAAGAGGACACAGAGTTCATCATTGATCCGGGACACCATAAGGAGGAATTTCTTTGAAGAGCGAAGAAGACTTAAACCGTGTCATGGAAGCCTACGGGGACATGGTGCGGAGAATATGCTTTGTGCATTTAAAAAACAGACATGACACGGAGGATGTGTGCCAGAATGTATATATGAAATATCTGCTCCATACAGGCTCCTTTGAGAATGCTGAACACGAAAAGGCCTGGTTTGCGCGAGTAACCATCAATGCCTGTACAGACTGGCTGCGGTCTCTCTCTCGAAGAAGGTGGGTGCCGCTTGAAGTGATAGCCGAGGAAAAAGACTCGCTGGACAGCTCCTCCGCTGAGATCCTGGATGTTGTTTTAACGCTTCCCGAAAAGTACAAGAATGTCATTTACCTGCACTACTTTGAAGAATACACCGCCGTTGAGATCGCCACAATACTCGGTAAAAAAGAAAACACCGTGTATACATGGCTTTCCAGAGCAAAAGACATACTGCGGGTCAAGTTGGGAGGTGATTGGGCATGAATGAAATCAGGGAAAGCCTGGGCAAAATACGGGCAACCGAAGATCTGAAAAAAAACACACTGCAATACTTACTGAAACAGCAGGAGAAAAGAAGCGGTTTTAAACAGCATCCTGTTTTCAAATATGCTTTAGCCGCCATATGTGTGCTCCTCCTGTTAGGTGCGGGCGGTTATTCTGTCTACAGACAGCCTGTGTCTTACATCAGTATAGATGTAAACCCTTCTGTGGAGCTTGAAATCAACCGTTTCGGCAGGGTGGTGTCCACAAATGCCTACAATGAAGACGGGCAGGCTGTCCTGCAGCATCTGTCCTTAAATAATATACCTTATGTCCAGGCAATCAGTGCTCTGCTGGCAGAAGAGAGCAGCTCCGGTTTCCTGAAAGAGGATTCGCTATTGGTATTCACGGTCATTTCCGATCAGGACGCTTCCATAATGGAGGAATTAAGCGCCGCTGAATTTTCCCGGAAATACGCGACATGCCTGTATACCAGTGATACCGGCTGTATGAAAGAGGCCCACAGCTACCAAATGTCCTTTGGAAAATACAGGGGATATCAGGAGCTCTCACAACATGATGACAGCGTTACCATTGAAGACTGCAATAATATGACAATGGAGGAACTCCATAACAGGATTGAAAACTGTTCAGAGCATGGTTCAGGGCATGGTTCACAGCATCATGGAACATCTCAAACAGAAACACCCGGCCCGGATCAGACTGGCACACCGGAACCGGCCTGCACACCGGAATCGGCTTGCACACCGGAGTCAGCTTGCACACCGGAACCGACCGGCACAGGCCACCACGGGAAACATCACAAATGATTTTACATCAACTGCCGGATTCTTTCGAGGTCCGGCAGATTTTTTATAAAAAGGAAGCTGTTCTCATGGTTATTTTCTGAGTTTACTAAACATGCTAAATAGACCCAGCATTGCAATTGATATCGCAAGGTATTCAATAATGTGATTTGGTCGGATAGTAATATAATAAAGTACAAAAAAACACATTATACCGATGAGGGCAGTATATGCGATAAATCTAGTTTTGCCCAATAATTTTTCTTCCGTCTTATTTTCCGTCCGGGCTTGATCCCTGTAGGGACTGTCAGCCGGAAGGAGCTGAATTAACTGCTGAGAAAGCTGATTGATTTTTTGCAGATATGGCGCTTTACTTGTTGCGGCAGCAAATCCTGTCAATCCCATCTCGCCTTCTTTTCCGTTACGCAGCCACGCTTCCAGATGCAATGTTGTCCCTTCATAAGAATATGTAAAGAAATGATAACCTTTTACATTGAACAAATCCGTCATCCAACAGACATCACCATGCCACTCTGATGGATAAAATTGATTATCTTCCAGGAATTTCCGTATAATCGGTTCGACGGTTTCTGCCGGCAATCCCAATATAAGGTCTTTTATGTATCTTTCGTTTTTTGCCATTGCACGATCCTTTCTTTTTTCCATCTATTTTTTTTATCATACAGCATAAAACACTTATTTTTAGCCCCCTAAACTGCAATTTAGTTAATATAAGACATATCACTTACTCTCTTAATAAATCTTTTTCCTTCATTGTTTACAAACATGTATGAAACCCCGCCGGCAAGTCCGAAGATTTCACTTGTATTTATAGTTTCAATATTTAGCCCGAGAAACATTGTATTGAACACACTTAACAAATCTCCATGAGAAACAATGATAATGTTTTCATCATTGCTCGCCATTATTTCATCATAAAACGGTTTCAATCTGTTCCACTCATCTCTGCGGCTTTCCGCATCAGAAAACAATCTATCATCAATAGTTTTCTCTTGCATTTCAAGATTATCCCGAAGCCATTGCACTGACTTACCACAACATTTACCAAGATTTCGTTCCCTCAATTCTGTTCTTAAAACAGGCGTTAGACCTAAATATTTGCCAATATTTTCAGCTGTCTGTTTTGCGCGTAATAAATCAGATGAATACATTATAAATTTCTTTTCAGATAACTCTGTTTTTAGCTTCTCTCCAATTCTATTTGCCTGTTGCACTCCTAATTCGGATAATTCCCAATCTGTCCAGGAGCCAACCATACCATTTGTATGATGAACTGATTGTGTGTGCTGAATAGTAATAATTGTTTTCATAAAAACCCTCCCTCAAATTCGATTTGTCGTTGTCAACAGCATTGAAATTATAGCACACCACCGGCTGGGTCACAACAACATATCTTGCCCTTAGAAATCTATTACAATGTGCAATGCTCATCAATGAGCTGCTGTTCGAGCAAGATTTTCAGGTTCTGGGAATTCCGAAGGAACAGGAGCCTTTTTCAGAATAAATTTCTCCCCCTCATAAACCCTCACAGGATTGCCCCGGACAATGCGGGTATGCTCCCTCCATGCCGCATTGGCCTGTGCCGCCTCCTGCTCATGCTGTAAACCGACAAGTTTCTCCTGCATCCGCTCAAACGCTCTCTGCTTATTCAGAAATTGGCTCCTTTCCTCCGTGGACTGGGTTACAAGTCCTGTGGGAATATGCGTTATCCGTACTCCGGTTTCTACTTTATTTACATTCTGACCGCCCTTTCCGCCGCAGTGAAACTTTTCGATACGATACTTGCCATCTGTTGTGACTTCATCCATATCCGGGATAATGCTCACGTCCACATACCAGTTTTTCCTCTTATGGTTCCTGCGGAACGGGCTCTTGCAAATCCACAATACCGTTCCTTCCAGTCTGCTCAGGTCATGTTCCGTTCGAAAACGGATGGAATCCAGACAGCCTTTCTCACTGCCTTCGGTTTCCGATATTATTCTCAGATCTCCATATTCTTTTTTCAAAGCTTGAAACAATCTGGCGACCGCCAGCTGACATTCCGACGGCCCCTGTCCTGCACTGATCTGAACTATCATAATTTCCCACCCCCTATTTCCTGCTCCCTGCCTTGTAATTATAGACAGGCTTCAATATATCCCTTATCTCCACCGTATCTCTGATCTGTTCCGCAATCTCATTAATAGAGCGATAGGCGAAGGGAGCTTCATCCAGCGTGTCTGCCCCGATGCAGCTGCTGTAGATACCCTTCATCTCCCTTTTAAAATCAGATACGGTATATTTGTTTTTCACATCTTCACGCTTCAGCCTCCTGCCGGAACCGTGGGGCGCTGAGCAGTTCCACTCTGCATTGCCTTTTCCGATGCCCAGAATGATCCCTTCTTTCATGTTCGCCGGGATGATCACCTTTTCTCCGTTTCCGGCAGAAACAGCGCCTTTCCGAAGTATTCCCACAGGATCAAGATAATTGTGGGGAACCGAAAACTGCTCCAGTGCCTTCCACTTCATTCCTTTTAAGATTTCCCTGACAATAATCTCTCTGTTCCACTCGGCATAACGCTGTATGATCTGCACATCCTCCGTATAGGCTTTTGCATTGCTGCCCTCCAGATAACTCATGTAAAAGGATGGAAGTGCCCCTTGCGAAGTCTCGCTGTCCTGCTCCTTGTACCGCTCCTTCAGATAGTCGCTTGCAAGCTTTGTGTAATATTCTGCCACTTCCTCGCCCAGATGCCTGCTTCCCGTATGCACCACCAGATACAGGCTGCCATCCGCTCCTCTGTCAAGCTCTATAAAGTGGTTGCCGCCGCCAAGCGTGCCCAGGCTCCTCTCTGCCTTCTGCCTGTTGATATGTCTGATGCACCGGAGCCCGTCATAGGAAAATTCCTCCGCCATGTGGTGAGGCTCTTTGCGTATGGCAAATCCTGCCGGTATATTTTCCCTGATAATCCTGTCCAGCTTCTGGAACTCTGCATTGCACTTATTTAATTTTACGCAGGTCATGCCGCAGCCTATATCCACGCCTAAAAGCTGAGGAATCACTTTATCCGTAACCGTCATGGACAGCCCGATAGGGGCAATCCTGCCGGGATGGACATCCGGCATCATGCAGATTGTGCTGCCCTCTGCCACTTCGTTATCGCATATCATTTTCACCTGTGCTTCCGCATAGGCTTCCACATCATCTGTAAATATTTTTGCTTCGGCATAAATACCTTTTACTGTTTTCATATAATTTCTGTCTCCTTAAAATGGGCGCAAAAAAGCACCCCGAAAGGTGCGGTGTGAAAATACTCCTTATATAGTTTACATCTTACGCTGTGGCAGAAGATACCTCATACAAACCTTATAAAAAGGCATAGTAAAACAAGGTCATCTGCGACATGCGCGGAGCGCCGTACCTTTGGCCGTCTGTTTCTCTGTTCTGTTTTGGGTTGTTATGTTCTTCTGCATGGTAAGCCCTCCTTATCGTAAATTTACTTTTTATCACTGACGAATAGATGATAGCACAGGCATCAGGAATTAGCAAGCTTTATTTCCGGCGCTTTTGCCCCTTTTTACCTCTCCCTTTCCGGCAAACACCTCAGCGTTCGCTGCACACCTGGAAAATATAGAACTTTAAATAATAGCTCTGGTCTGCAGCCCAGAGAATGGGATGGTCCGGCCCCTGAGTGCGGAATTCCACCTGGCGGAGACGCCTGTGGGCACCGGCCGCCGCCTCACGAATTGTCTTTGCAAACAGGTCCGGATCCATAAAGTGGGAACAGGAACAGGTTGCAAGGAACCCTCCGTCGCGGACCAGCTTCATGCCCCGCACATTGATTTCCCGATAACCTTTCACCGCATTTTTCACGGAATTCCGGGACTTGGTAAAGGCAGGCGGATCCAGAATTACCACATCATATTTCTCTCCCTTCGCTTCCAACTCCGGAAGCAGTTCAAACACATCGGCACACTTAAAATTAACAATGTCCTCCAAACCGTTCAGTTTTGCATTCTCCGTGGCCTGATCTACGGCCAGCTGTGAAGCATCCACTCCGAGAACACTGTCTGCCCCCGCAGCCCCCGCATTCAACGCGAAGGAACCGGTGTGAGTAAAGCAGTCCAGCACCTTCTTGCCTCGGCAAAACCGGCGGATAGCCGCGCGATTGTTCTTCTGATCCAGGAAAAATCCGGTCTTTTGCCCGTCCTCCACATCTACCATATAATGCACGCCATTTTCAACGATTTCCACCTTTGTGTCAAAGGGCTCCCCTATAAAGCCCTTGCTGCGCTCCATTCCCTCCTGCAGGCGTACTTTGGCGTCACTGCGCTCATAGACTCCGCGAATTACAATGCCGTCCTCGGCAAGCACTTTTTTCAGACTTTCCACAATCGTCAGCTTCCACCTGTCGATGCCCAGCGCCAGCGACTCCACCACCAGCACATCCGAAAACTTGTCCACCACAATACCAGGCAGAAAATCTGCCTCCCCGAATATCACCCGGCAGCTGGAGGTATCAATGCTTTCCTTACGGTAGTTCCATGCATCCCGCACGCGCTGCTCTATGAACGCAGCATCTATAACCGTGTCCTTTTTTCGTGAAAGCATCCTGACCCTGATCTTGGAATTTGTGTTGATGTAGCCGCAGCCCATGCAGTATCCGTCAAAATCTCGGACCTCCACCACATCCCCGTTTTCAAAGCCGCCCGCAATGGAATCTATCTCATTATCGTATACCCACATTCCGCCGCTTTTCAGGCTGCGCCCTTCTCCCTTTTTCAACGTCACGATTGTATGGTACATTAACTCTCTCCCTTTTCATCACTTTTGTAACAGTTCTGCTCTGTCTGCTATCAGCCGCCTGGGATAATGGATTTCTGCAAAGACCGTAAAAAACGTGTCTGCGCAGGAATCCGTTGTCCGTCAGGTGGTGTGACTTGCAGCATAACCAGAACTGTTATCTTTTTATTTATCTTATTCGTTTTTGTATATTAGTCAATGATGTGACACCATCTTTTGCAAAATAAAAGGTGGATAAGA
>CAMWJV010000001.1 GCA_947174665.1 uncultured Lachnospiraceae bacterium | reverse complement strand
TGCCCTCTTATGGAATCTTTCAGGGTTGCATTACTGTTTGTTTGTCAAGGAACAAAATCTCTTGCTTTCACAAGAGCTACCGGCCATCCTTGGCCGCAACTCGTTTATAATATCACGAGCTTTGCTCTTTGTCAATAACTTTTTTATTTTTTTCAAAAGTTTATTCAGCAAAAAGCTTTTCCACTTTTAACGGTGGAATTTTATAGTATCCCAACTTTCTCCATTTGTCAATAATTTATTTTGTGTTTTTCAAATATTTTTTCTCTTGAAAATGAAATGAGATGATGCTACACTAAATTCAGATTATAAACGGAAAGGTGGCTTACGTGTGTTAATAGCTCGTATTCGCTGATAAGGCAATAAAAAGGCAGTTGAATCTTCTCATGAGAATGAGCTTTTTTTGCGTGCGAATACATTCGAAACACAGGTTTGCCGGATATGCGAGGGCATTTTTGCCCTGCTTTATTTGATGCTGTTGTACATGCAGTCTGCAGGAGACGCTCATTATGAGAGTATATCCTGCATTTTTATTGCCTTTTTTGTAATGAAAATGCAGGAGGTATCATCATATGAGAAGAGAGCGAAGACCCAACGGCCCAAAACACTTGTCAAATTCACAAAACTTTATAACGGACACCCGGCTGCTCCACAGGATCGTAAACATAAGCAGCATCACAAGGGAAGATACTGTCTGGGAAATCGGCACGGGAAAAGGACATCTGACACAGGTTCTGTGTCAAAAATGCGGATTCCTGTATTCTGTCGAAATTGACCGGAAACTGTTTGAAAAAGCAAAGGAAAAGCTTTCCCCTCAATCCAATCTCAAACTGATTTATGGGGATTTTCTGAAACAATCATTGCCTGTCAGGGGACAGTATAAAGTATTTGCAAATATTCCTTATTTCATAACCACACCGATTTTAGACAAACTAACCGGTGCCCCCAACCCGCCCACGGACATGTGGCTTATCATGGAAAAAGGCGCCGCAAAGCGTTTTCTGGGGATACCGAAAGAGACAAAGAAATCCCTGCTGCTCAAGGTCAACTGGAATATGAAAATCCTATATCACTTTGCCAAATGCGATTTTCATCCCATGCCATCGGTGGATTCCGTTTTGCTTCACCTGACAAAAAAAGCGGAGCCGGATTTAGGAAAAAGAGAACTGGCTTCCTTTGAAAAATTTATTGAGCATTCCCTGCGCTGCGGATTTACCGGAGGCACCGGTCTGCTCACAAAAAAGCAGGTGTCTGCTGCCCTGAGGCTGGCAAACCTGCCACCTATCCCTCCAAGCGGAGAAACTCTGTATATACAATGGCTCTGCCTTTTTCGATGCTATAGAAAATATTATGGAGGATAAATATTGCCAAGAAACAAAAGAGAGATGCCTGATTTTCAAGCATCTCTCCTCCTGGCAGATTTGCTAACGGAGAAAGAGGGATTTGAACCCTCGCGCCGGTTGCCCGACCTACACCCTTAGCAGGGGCGCCTCTTCGGCCTCTTGAGTATTTCTCCTTAATCCGAACTACGTCTCTGCCAATATTTGATTATCACGCCTGCAATTCACGACGCAAGAATCATTATACCTAAGCCCACCTTATTTGTCAATCGCTTTTTCTTATGTTTTAGTTTTATGTCTTTCTATCATCGGAAATCAGATGTTGAATTTCTTTATTAAGGTTAATGAGCCTTTCTTTGAAAAATGTCGGAAATAATTTATATTCACCCAATTTGTCGACAGGAAGCCAGCACATGTATTCTTTTCCGCCCATCATTCCCACATCTGCATTGTTACTGCCCAATTCTCTTGTCCCTCTCGGCTTCATAAGATAATAAAATTCGATTCCATGACATTCTTTCCCTTGAAGCGACCCTTCTCCCTCAAAAAAACATTCGTTCACAAACGCAAGATGGTCCACTTCATAATGCACACCGGTCTCTTCAAAAACTTCACGGATTACAGCCTGCTCCGATGTTTCACCCAAATGAACGCCTCCGCCTATACTGTAATAATAATCATCAATATCGTTTCGCGCCATCAGAACAGCACCATTTTCTATAATAATAGCTGCGGCGCGATACCTGAAGTAGTAACGGTTTCTCGAAATGCAGCAATCATATTCTTTTTGGAAATCGTGTGCTGCAAATTCACTTAATCTTTCCCTCAGTTTATCTACATATTGATCTGAGTTAAAAACTTCCCTGAATTCCTGCTTATCGGCCCAGCGGAATGCAATAGTCTCGCCCTTTTGGAGCTGTACGTTTTCTTTAGAAATATCGGTCACGCATAAATATCCCCGATATATTGTTGTATCTGTAACAACATAATATAAATTTTCCAGGTCATCATCCGCAATGATTCCTGTCTCTTCCAGCAGTTCTCTCCTGGCTCCATCCAGGGCACTCTCTCCTTTCAGCACAGAGCCACCGGCACCGCTTTCCCAAAAGCCCGGATAATTCGGTTTATCAAAATCTCTCTGCATCAAAAGAATAGAGCCATCCTTGTGCATCACAAAAACTTCTGCAACCATATGTCTCAATCCGTTTGGGATTTTTTCACCACGTATCAGGTCACATCCGGCCAATGTTCCATCCTCATGATAGGCATCCCATAATTCTATGCTCTGTTTGCATTCCATGCTTTTTCCCTTAATGTCTTTTTCCATATATCCGCAGGTAAAAGGAAAAAAGTCAAATTTTTTAGTACCGATATGTTTTGCACCCAGTTTTTCATACCATATACGAAGCTTTTGATTTTCCTCCACGATGCCGATGTTCACTTTTTTGCAGCCTCTGTTATCTGCTGTGGTAAGTGCATGAAAAAACAAAATTTCTCCGATATGTCTATGCCGATATTCCGGCAAAACACATAAATTATTTAACTCACATTCTTCATTTCCCTGCATATGCAGCGAATAGTACCCCAGAATCTGCCTATTCTCATCAAAATACCCATACATGGGTCTGCCTTCATCATACTGACGATAAAGTCTTTCGGATGTAGTTGCAAACGCTGTAAAACGAGGCGCATTTTCCTCCGTAAACCCATACTCCTGAGCAACTGTTAAGAAACTTTTTCTGATCACTTCAACACACTTATCAATCTCACACTTTTCAACAGGGCGAATCATAGCACTAATCTCCTAATCATTGGTATGGTAATGATACAAAATAAATAAGAAAAAGGCAAGTTTATATTGAAAGCAGTGGTGATGCCGGCAAAAATATGGTAAGGTATTCATAGCACACACAGGTTGACTGACGTGTTTATTCAGATGAGGGTACAGGATCAAACTATGCCTTTGAAAGAAAGACTAAATCAAGCGTTTGAATGGTATGGAATTAACAAAGACGAGGTTGTAGCAAAACCATATATTGAATACACTGATAATCGGTGGAACTGACCGCAAAACTTAACTGCCGGGAACCGATATTGCCAAAAATGAATATGGAGGAAACCTGACTATGGCAATAAATTATAAAAGACTGACAGAAAAAGAATTGGATACATTTATTCAAATACGAATAAATCAGCTTCGTGAAGAAGGTGCAAAGGAGGAAATTGATTTAAAGCCGGCCTTGCTGGATTATTATAATCGGCATATGTCAGACGGCACATTTGTCTCGTGGCTGGCCTTTGATGAAGATAAAATCGTCGGAACCAGCGGAATGTCATTTGTCGAGAAACCGCCGTATTTTGGCTGCCCAAACGGAAAGATAGGATTGCTTTCAAGCATGTTCACTTCTCCTGAATATCGAAGACAGGGTATTGCAAAAGAATTACTAACCCGCGTTGTGGATGAAGCGAAAAAATACGGCTGTGGGGTTGTGCAGATTACAGCTTCAGATATGGGAGTATTACTTTATACGGATTTTGGCTTTGTGTCAAACAATAAATTCATGCAGTACAAGCTTGACTCCTGATCAGAGCGACGTTATGGGCAACAGCACTTTAGGCCGTTGCCCCTGACCGCTTGGCTCCGCCCAACCGGATGCCCGACTTTCAGATTTTCTTAACGGGAACCCATAACTCGCAGAACACACCGCTTTCACCCTTTTCAAAATATATTTCATAGTCGGTGTCGTCTGTCTGCGTGTAACCTGTTTGCGGAACAAATTCCTTGAAAAACTTGTTCCACGTTTCACCCAGACAATCGCCATCAGGACCAACGCATTTAAATACTGCATAGTCGGCAGGTTCCGTTTCCCATATGACATAACCATTTTTTGTAAAATTCTCCAATTTCGTGGTATCAGTATTCTCATCAACCATAATACCAATCCCATAATTGAAATGAGTCTCGCTGTCTTTCAAAGGGCTGCATAAACCATACAAATCTCTTTTCCCTTCAACGCGAAGCAATTTCACAGGGTCAATCAGGTTTTTATCCCAACATTCTGTCCAGAAATCAGGGATACTGCGGCCATTGTCATCATTGCTGCTTTCATTCGAAAAAGCTCTTACCAATGCAAGAAATTGCTGACTCTCTCTGTGCTCAATTCTGTAATCCATAATACTGCCTCCATCCAATATGATTTTTATCACAAGAGGATTAAACAAATGAAGTTTTGCACCTTTATGCTTTGCCTGCTTTGGAGTTGAGCCGTGAAATCGTGAAAAAGCCTTGGAAAAGCTCTCCGGCGATTCATAGCCATACTTATATGCCGCATCGATCACCGATATATCCGTTGTCTGAAGCTCCTGAGCCGCTAATGTAAGACGACGCTTTCTAATGTACTCAGTAGCCGTCATTCCTACAATAAAACTGAATGTCCGATGAAAATTGTAGCTTGACATATGCACACTTTTGGCAACCTCGACATAACTTATATCATCAAAAATATGTTCTTCCATGTAGCATATTGCCTGCTGTATAAGCTGTATCGACACTTTGTTTTCTCCTCCTTGTATGCATCGATTATAGCTGATCACACTTTGAAAGTCCTGTTCGCGCTTGCACCAATTTGTCCCATGGTATCATCCTTTTTTATCAGCTCGCTCCTTTCCCTGAAATACTTTTTCTATGTAACAGTGTTCCACTATTGACAGCAGCTTATCTCCAGCAAAATCAAGTTCAATAATATATGGCATCCAATCTATAATACGCAGAAAATCGCTGCACCCAAACTCAGGATCATAGTAGTTCAAAATTGTACTGAGAGCTGTTCCATGTGTGCCTATTACAATTCTCTTACCTCTGTTTCCCAGCAATATCTCTGTAAGTGCCGCTATATTCCTCTGTTGCACCATATTGATCGACTCGCCGTTTTCTTCATGATAATCATGATCGGCCCACCGCTTTTCAAACATACCATGATTATTGCCATTGACGCCCTTCTCCCTCTCCCGCAGCCTCTCGTCGGTCAGAATTTTCTTTCCGAAAAAAGCCGCCGTATCTGCAATCGTATCATAGCTTCTCTTATAAGGACTGCTGTAAAATATGTCAATCTCTTTACTTTTCAAAAAGTCCAATACAATTTCAGTGTCCCCTTTTCCCTCATCGGTTAAAGGCCTGGTTCTGTCATCTTCCCACATATGTTCCGGCTGTGCGTGACGTACAAAATACACCTTTGTTACCATTATTGTTCTCCTTCGTTATTGCGATACAGTAACAAAAAAAGCGGGATGCCTTACCCCATATGATTGATAGCCGAACCGGATTCATACAGGTTATTGCCTTCCGCATCCATCACTACGATAACAGGAAAATCTTTTACCTCCAGCCTGCGGATTGCCTCTGTTCCCAAATCATCATAGGCTATGACCTCTGAGGATACAATGGCACGGGAAAGCAGGGCACCTGCCCCGCCCACGGCGGCAAAATACACTGCGCCGTTTCTTACGATCGCATCCCTGACCTCCTGATTCCGCCTGCCCTTCCCGATCATTCCCTTCAGACCAAGGTCGAGAAGTGTCGGGGTATACTTATCCATTCTGCTGGACGTGGTGGGACCGGCAGATCCGATGGGTCTTCCGGGTCTCGCCGGCGAAGGCCCCATATAATAAATCACATTATTTTCCATTTCTACGGGAAGCTGCTCTCCTCGTTCCAACGCCTCATACATTCTCTTGTGAGCGGCATCCCGTGCCGTGTATATCGTCCCGGTCAGGTACACATAATCCCCTGCCCTCAGTTCTGCTGCGGCCCCTTCCGCCAGGGGCACATTAATATACTTTTCCATCTTCACCCTTCATTCTGCTGCTAATGGCATCATTGCCGGCGCAGCCGGCACAAACAGTTCCTGAAATCTTATAGTACACGCACCGCATGGCGATTTACATGACAACAGATATTAACCGCTACAGGTAATCCCGCAATATGCGTAGGATATGTATTGATATTGACAGCAAGCGCAGTTGTGCATCCGCCCAGTCCGCCGGGGCCGATGTCTGAATCATTGATCTTTTCCAGCAGTTCCTGTTCCAGCTCTCTTACATAAGGAATATCCGAGTGCTCATCCACTGGTCTGGTCAAAGCTTTCTTCGCCAGCAGAGCACACTTTTCAAAGGTGCCGCCGATTCCCACTCCCACCACCATGGGCGGGCATGCATTGGGTCCTGCGTCTTTCACTGCCGTCAGCACAGATTCCTTTACACCCTCGATGCCATCCGCCGGTTTCAGCATAAATACTCTGCTCATGTTCTCGCTTCCAAAGCCCTTGGGTGCCACTGTAATTTTTACCTTGTCGCCGGGCACAATATCATAATGGATAACCGCCGGAGTATTATCCTTTGTGTTTTCCCGGATCAGCGGGTCTTTCACAACAGATTTGCGCAGATATCCTTCTGTATAACCCTGCCGCACGCCTTCATGAATGGCATCCTCCAGCAGTCCCCCCTCAAAATGTACCTCCTGCCCGATTTCCACAAAAACAACGGCCATGCCTGTGTCCTGACAGATGGGAATCATCTCCCGGCCCGCAATCTCCAGATTCTCCTGAAGCTGATTCAGAATCTGCTTTCCCAGAGGGGATTTTTCTGCCTCCGCCGCACATTTCATGGCACATTTCATATCTTCCGACAGAAAATGATTTGCTTCGATACACATCTCCTTGATGTTTCCGATTATCTCACTTACATTCAGCGTCCGCATCTATTCCGTAATTTCCTTTCTTACGGCCTCCAGCTCCTCCCGGGAGGGCTCGGAGGGAACCCAGTTAATCTTTTGTCCATCCCCTTTATACCTGGGTATCAGATGCAGATGGAAGTGGGAAACAGTCTGTCCTGCTACTTCCCCGTTATTCTGCACCAGATTCAGGCCGTCACAGTGAAGCTTATCTTTAAGCAGCAGCGCCATTTTTTTCGCCAGTTTCATAGCCTCTGCCGCCGTCTCGTCTGGCAGCTCATAAAGATTCGCCGTATGCTCCTTCGGCAGAATTAACGTATGTCCCTTTGTCGCCGGCCCCAGATCAAGAATCACTCTGAACTGTTCATCCTCATATAACGTTCCGGACGGTATCTCTCCGGCAGCTATCTTACAGAAAATACAATCTTCTTTCTTCATATCTATACCTCACCTGTTGTCTTATTCTTTTCTTCAAACAAAAACAACTGATCCAGGGTTCTCAGTATTCTGAAATCCCCCTTCGTCTTCATCGCCCCTGACATAAACGCCCTCTGGAAAGTCATTCTTCCGGTGACAATCTCCTCCATGGCAGCGCGTGTCATCTGCATCTCCACATCAGCCTGCTCCACGCTTCCGTAATAACATTCCAGTTTCGGACCGTCCACATCTATGATCAGCTTTTTCTTCTTCTCCTCTATGGTAACAGAATATGTGGCTGTGAACCCCGCCTGCGGTTTGAAATGTCGGCGGAACATTCCCAGATACTCCTCCTCGCTGTCTGCGCCCTCTTCGCTCAGCATATCGCGGAAAAGGCTGGTCAGTTCCTGTATATCCTGCTTCTGGCGCTGTACATAGCTGTCGTCTGACACATACTGGGACAACTGCTCTGTCTCCTGAGGCGTCAGGTCATTCGGCTTTGGTACCGCGATTTTCTGCTTCACCGCCTGGCTGCTCGCCGGGAAGCAGTCCACCTTCTGATTGATCGTCCTGTACAGGTTCTCTGCCTTTTTCTCAATGATTCGGATATACGGCTCGTTCATCTCCAGCATAACGGTATTTTCGATATAGCCACACAGCCCGCTGCAGGGCAGCCCGCCCAGAATCTCCCATGCGACTTCAAGATTCAGCTTTCCCTGCCGTTCACCGTAAGTAGTCGACATAACCACCGGACACATATAAATCTTTGCAATTTTCTCTTTATCCCCAAACAGCCAGCATGAATCCAGAAAATGCTGCATATATCCGCCAATGCCGTACCACTCTACCGTGGATGCAAGAATAATCCCGTCCGCATCCTTCAGCGTCTGCGGAAGCGTTGGAATCGTGCTCTTGCACTCATACAGATTATAGCGGGTCACATTCACACGAAGTTCCTCCAGAATCTCCTGCATCTTGTTGATCACAAACAATGTAGGGTCATCAATCAGTCCTCTTCCCCCGTAATAAATATTAATATTCAAATCCACACCTCCTACTGCTGTCTCCTGTGTCTTGCCCGCTGCAAAGCGCATACAACACACCCGCCCAGAAATCCGGTCACCAGACCGCCCACATGAGCCGCATTGTCAATATTATCCACACTGAAACCGTTATATAACGAAAGCAGAATCATTGCTATAACCCGGGTTGGCGTCACAGTCTCCATTTTTCTGCCGGACAACAGCACCATAGCCAGCAGAACACCGTCCAGTCCAAACACCGCTCCGCTTGCTCCGATAGACGCAGACATGTCATAATTTATCGCCTTAAAATAAAGCGATACCAGGTTTCCGCCTATCCCTGAAAGAAAATACAGCAGAGCGTAACAGATATGTCCTATCTCTTTTTCTATCATAGCCCCCATGAAGAAAAGTATCAACATGTTGTTAAAAATATGAGAAACCCCGCTGTGCAGAAACATCGCCCATAAAATACGGCCATACTCCCGGTTTATCAGCACATCGGCGGCATTCAGATTTCCCAGCCTGTACAGGCGGCTGCCGATAAACATGCACAGAATGTATACCACAATATTGACAACAACCAGGGTCCCGCTGACAATCGGTAATTCCTTCCATCTGCTCAACTTGTGTCACCTCAAAACAATTCCTCTGACTCCGAACAGTTACAGATTAACACAGTTCACCCCTTTTTTCAATCATTCTATCTGAAAACCATAATGACTCTTCCCGTCTTAATCTCATCCTCCTGTTCCAGTTCGCGCCTCTCATATGGCTGAAGCCGAAGCCCGTTCTTAAATGTGCCGTTGGTGGAATTCAAATCCTCAATGTAATACTTCTCTTTCTCTTTTACAATTCTCGCATGAAGTCTGCTGACCGACATGTCTTCCAATACTATATCCGCCTCTTCCTTTCTTTTCCCGATAGTGGTGATCGGTCTGTCAATCACCGCCAGGACCCTGCCCTCCGGAGTGCAGACCTCTCTTTTTGTCTTTACCGGTTCCCCTGAGCCTTCAATATAAATTGTCTTTCCGTATTCCTCCCCGTATACCGTCTCCTCCGCCACGGCATATCCCTGCATGCTCTCCTGCATGTTCTGACGATAGTTTTCCCGAATTTCCCGCTCCTTTTTCTTTGACATAAAAATTCCAAAGAAATGTTTTTTTCTTTCTGCCTCTGTTTCCCCTTCCGTATTTGGGGCAGATGCCTCTGTGTGAGGTGCCGATTCCGCCGCTTTTTCAGATTGCTCCGGCCTGCCCGCATTCTCCAGCCTCTCCGCGTCCTCAAAGATTTTTGTCTGCAGATAGACGTCTCCGTTTCTCTCATATTGCTCATACATCTGATAAACACAGGCGGTCAGCGCCTCATCATTATAATCAATCTGTTCCACCCAAAACTCCAGCAGCTCCTTAAACCCGTTTTCACCCGCATGATAAGGAATGTACAGAAAGGAAAACACATTGCTCTCCAAATCCTGATAAATCTGCTCCGGATACAAAAGGATATTTTTTCTGTCCAGAAGAAACCTTCCCAGCTCCTGTTCTATCTGTCGGAAACTCCACATAAAATCCGTTATCCATGCTCTGGTAATGCAGCGCCCTCCGAACAGTTGTTTTATATTCTGCTTTGACGATATATTGTAGTACAGATAGGCCGACCCGTTAATATAACGAAGACTGCAGGGAAGCAGTCCTCTGATACCTCCTCTGTTCAGTATACAATATTGGTATCTCTTTTCCTCCGGTTTTTCCTCCAAAAGAATTCTTTCATAGTTGCAGTTAAGGCTTCTCACAAATTCTGTCTGCACCTTTATTCTCCTCCTCATTTTCAATCGTCTTTGATTTTTCGATATAACCTGATATGATCTGCCGGAGAAATGCGCAGTGTCTCCCTGAGCGTCCGCGCTCCCCACTCGTTTTCTTCTCGAAAAAAGTTCCATTCCGGCAGCGGCAGTGTCAGATATCCCCCGCCTCTTACGCTTACCCTGTTGCCCTTAACCGCAATCTGCAGATCGCTCATTGTCCAGGCAGCGTACTTGTCCATAAATACTTCCGACGCCTTCTTCCGAATAATTTCTTCCAGCGCCTCACTGCTTTCTGCTGTCGCTGTTGCCGCCCGGACTGCCAGCATATTTATATCCTGTTCCAGCAGGCATCTGTCGTACTGAAAGATAAACTGAAAAACAGTGAAAATCAGCGCCCCTATGACTAAAGGCAGAACCAATGCCGCCTCCACCGTAAAGTAAGCGTTTTTCCTTAATGATGTGTTTTCCTTCAATGAAATATCTCTCTTCATTATGTACCCCACCTTCCGCAGGTCACAATCAACCAGCCTACCGCCAGAAAAGGAACAAAGGGAATCCTTGTATCCCTCTTTACTCTGCGCAGCGTCAGCAAAACTACCGAAAACAGGGCAATCAGAAAAAGTCCTCCGAGAGATGCTGCCACGCAGTCTTCATACCCCATAAAGACGCCAAGCAGCATCAGGATAACTCCGTCAGCCGGGCCTGCTTTTCCGGTGGCATATGCAACTGCCAGCAATATTACGCCCGGCAACAGCGCCCTGCATTCCTGCCATCCGTTCAGCCCGCCGTTTATCCCATCGTACAGCAGCACGCCGATGGCAGCGGCAGATCCAATCCACAGCATCCACACAGGCACCCTTTTACTCCTTGTATCCATAATACTCATAGGCACCAGCCATACGGCTGTCAGCACTTCCTTCCACATATTCAACCTCCATTATTTTCACCGCCCCCCACACCGGCTGCAGGGAGGATAATCCGCAGCCTCTTCCGGCGTCAGAGATATCACGGTTCTCTTGATTCCGGAACAATCCTCCCTATAATGATAGCAGTGTCCTTCTTCTGTCACGAACAGTGTGTCAGGCAGCTCTCCTTTTCCGCATTTTTCACAGGCACTGTACCTCTGCCCCCACTGATTCCTCAGGTCTTCCAGCTCTCCCCGGCCAATGCTGCGCACTGAGAGCTGTAAATGAGTGCAGTTTCTGTCCCTGTGAAAGACCACCCCGTTTTCCGCTACATAGACATAGGTGGTCACCTCTGATACTGCGGTAACGTCATATCCGTTCCACAGCCTGACATAACAGCGGTTCGTCATGCGAAAAGGTTGAAAGCCCGCAAGGACGGACAATGGCCCCGCCTGATAGGTAATCTTAATATCAAGCTCATTGCCCGTATCCGACAATCCTGTCTCCCAGAGCTGCAGTCCCTTGCTCCCCCGCACCAGCGGCGAACTGTTGAGATAATCCTCCCCCACACTGTCCCGCAGCCTGTTTCCGATATAAAAATCCGTCGCAAGAACAGAAATACTGTCCTCGCCCTGTTCACAGCCATATATGGCAATCCTGCTGCCCGCATCCCACAGCGCAAACTGCAGGTTATTGTGCAGCCGTATGATTTCCACAGCATATCCGAGATTCATAAGAAACAAAAGGCATAAGGGCAGAACAACTGCTGCCTCCACCGTCATTCCCGCCTTAACTCTCCTGCAAAACGGGGGAAACAGTGATGACTTTTTTACGGAAACTTTTTTGGAATTTCGGGCATAATCCCTTTGTTTGTCATAGTTTACGGAAGAAGGTTTTTGTGAAATTGTTTTCGGTTTCTCTTTTCTTTTCCATAAAAAAGCCATCACTGTTTTCCCCGCCTTTTTATCGATATGTTTTCACTGATAAACTCTTTTTCTGCTCAGTTCAAATTTATATCCGAAGGAACTGCTGATCCTCATAACAGCCTCAACCCCCGCATAACAGGCATCCAGTCGGAAATGAGCATTGCCGGGGGTCAGACGTATATCCGCCTCTGCCATGTCCATGGCTCTGGTTGTCAGCGTGTCAAGGTCTGTCAGCATCATCAGTATTCTCAGATAATCCTGATAGGTCAGGCCTCTCCCCTCTCCGGCCGCATCATCCGTATTGCCCCACAGAGCATTTTCCAGGGCATAATGCCAGCTGTCCTTATCCTTTATGAGAGGAACCTTCCCTCCGGCCAGCAACGTTTTCACATCATATACGCTCTCCGCATACGCCCAGCCAAACAGGATGACACCTTCCACTATGGGTATCAGCTCCGGCAGCGCAATAAAGCCGCAGGCAAGAATTGCTGCCTCATGAATTTCCATGTTCTTTTCCGCATCCGTGAGCAGATATATTACATTGGCCGCCTCCCGCAGAGCGGACAGCCTGTTGGCCACACTCTGTAAATTATCCGTATCATAATTTTTTCCCGCAACGAGATACTCAATCTGATACTCCAGCGCCCCGTCTTCTTTTCCGTTCCCATAACACCCCAGATACCGCAACAGGTATTCCTGAAATAAAATACGGTCCCAAAGGCTGTCCACCGACTGTACCTTCATATTTCCACTGTTGACATTTCCCTGCTTCATGCGGTATCCCACCAGCATCGTACTGTCTATAGCCTTTTCGGAAAGGCTTTCTGTGTTTTCCGTCACCAAATGTAAAATTCCCAGTCCCCTTTTTGCATTCAGCTGTGCCGCCGGATTTTCCACCTCCAAACATATTGTTTCCGTCTCCGAAATCTCCACCTCTTTGCCGTCATACTCCTCCAGAGTCTCGTCCAATCTCTTCCTTTCCTCATCATAACTTACTTCACTTAATCCGTTTACTTCCACCACTGACATCCATTCCTGTATCTCATCCAGAAGATTCATTCCCACGTCATTTTTTACCGCCTCTATTGCCATGCCGCGGAACACTGCTCCTCCCTCGTCCGTCAGAACTGACACTCCCGTCAGTTCTGCATCATCTGCTCTAAGGCACAGGAAATCCCGATACAGATATTTTCCAAGAACACTGTCCGTACTCAGATTCTTTTTCAGATATCCCATGAGATGTGCTTCCGTATTTTTTCTTCCGCATACATCCGTGCCGTAAGAAGAATCAATGGCAAACAGATTAAACTGATTCAAAAGCCCGCGATGATATTCCGCCATAATATTCTGCATTCCCATCTCGGCAGCACAGGTCGCCTCCATGGCAGCTCCGCCCCGCCTGGCTCCGTCTATCAGAGCCAGGTACAGGGACAGGATCAGCGTCAGACAGAGTGCAAGATAGACTGTCAGATAACCATTTTCCCGTTTCATCTATATCTTACCTGTCTGCGCGGTAATCTTGCTGAAGAGGTTGTTGACGATTTGTGTTATCTGGTCCTTAAAAATGATAACCAGCCCAACGAGAACCACAATGATCAAAATGATCTCCACTGTTCCCATGCCATCCTCTTCCTGCAGAAATTCCCGCCATTTCTTCAACTCCCCACTGTTTCTGCTTTCCATATAAACTTCCTGATTTCTTTTCATACCTTTCTTATCCTCCTTTTTTGTAACTGATTTTCATAAGTTTTGCACACTTTACATGTTTCCAAATGCCGGAACCATGATCATCACCATCACAATGGCCAGCATCAGCACCATGGGCACCAGCAGCCTCGTTCCTGCCTCTTCCCCCAGCTTTCTTGCCCTGAGCAGGCTCTCTTCCAGGGATTTCTCAGCCTCCTCCCGCAGACGGTCAAGAAGTGTGCTGTTTCCCCGCTTCAGGTTCTGCCCCAGGAGTGTGCTGAGCCTTATGTACTCCCGCAGGCCGGTTCTTCTCCCGAAATGCTCATAGGCAGCGCCTTCTGCCACTCCCGTCTGCAGCTCCCGGCAGGTATACAGTACCTCTTCGCACCCCGGCCTCACCGCCTGCCCCTTTTGCACCTTTTTCTCATAATCACCCCCTATCTTTTGAAATGCTCCTCGAATCGTCATCCCTGCGCCCACATAAAGCGCAAGTTTATGGACCAGATCCGGGTATTCCCGGCTCAGGCTGCTGTGCTTTTTCTCCAGTTTCTTTCGCAAGTCCCTGTCCGAGGACAGATAAATCAGCACTGCAACGGCAGGAGTGGCCGCCCAGATAAAAAGACTGTAATCTACTGCGGCCAGGCTCCAGCTTATCTCCCTGCCCTTCCACTCTCCCGGCAGGCTCCACCCCTCCTCCCCCCGGCTGCCTGCCTCCTCTGCCACAAGATATTCCTGCATTTCCAGGTAATCCTGCTCCTCGGCTGTCAGGCAAGCCGGAACCACCGTGACATCAATTTCCCCTGTTTTGCTGAAATCCTGATACTTTAACGTAGCGCGCAGCTTTACCTGTGCGGGCTCATTCACCTCCCGTACCCTTCCGCTGCGGTCCAGGATCACCTCTCTGCCACTCTCCCATTCCACCTCAAAGGGAAATCCCTCATATTCCTCCTCAAGACTCAAATCGGATGTAATGTGTCCGGTGTCTTCATTGCCGTTCAGAATAAGAAACTCCAGTTTTTCGAAAAATGCCTCGGACAGCTCTTCTGTCTCCTCCGAAGTCAAAGTTCTGGGCCAAACAGAAATCTCAAAACGCAATTTTCCCTCTCCGTTGTCCGCCTCAAGCGTCACCCGCTTTTCCCCTTCCTCATAGCTTCCTCTGCGTATGATGCCGCCCGCCTCCACAAGCGCGTTTCTATCTGCGTTTATCGTTGCCGAAAGCCCCAGAAATCCCTCTGCTGCCAGAACCCCAAGGCACATGGATATTTTTCTTACATAGTAATCCGTTTTTACATACTCCACCCGTTCTCCCGGATGCAGCAGTGCCAGATCGGATTCAATGCGTTTTCCGCGAAAGACAGGAAGCTTCAGAATAAAGGCTTTCTTGTACAAAAACATTGCCGCTTTTTTCAGTAGTTCCATTCTCTCTTCATCCTCCTTATCACAAGCTCACCCAGCGCATAAGCTCCCATATAAGCTCCAAGACATCCGGTCATAATAAGTCTTCCGAACAAACCGCTGTATAGAATATCAAAATATCCCGGATTTGCTGAGCCAATATATACCAATATGGCAAAGGGCATAAGTCTCATAATGCTCATCTCCATCTTCTTTCCGCTCAGGAGCGTCTCAATCTCCCGCTTCAGTTCCGCCTTTCTGCTTATCAGCTCCGCGGAGCTTCGGATGATTTCCGCCAGGTTGCCCCCATTTCTTTTGGCAATCGTGAAAACCTCCGCAAACTGTACCATCTCCTCACAGCCGCTTCTTTCACCGAGATCCGTCAGCAGTTCCTCCAGAGAAACATTGATATTCAGTCCCCTGCGCACCATTCTGAGTTCCCCGCAGATCAGAGCGTCTTTTCCATACATCAGCGCCATGTCCTGCTCGCACTCCAAAAAGGCATTTTCTACGGAATAGCCGGCCCCCAGCAGCGCCCCTACTGCAAGAATACATTCCCTGAACTGTTCCTTCAGCTCCTCTCTCTCATGTTCACCTTTTTCCCGCCGGATTTTGCGGAAGAACGCCACCCCTACCGGCAAAAGCGGCAGTATCGCCCAGAGACTCCGATAGAAAAAAAATGCTGCAAACACCGTCACTGCCGCTGCTGTAAGCACCGCGGCAGCCCACTCCCATCGCCTCCAGCAGTAACTATGATAGTCCTGCCGCTTTAAGCTTGTTTTCCCGAAGGAGCGTCCCTTTTTTATTAAGCCTCCCGATAATACACCTTTCACTGTCCTCTCCCTCCTCCTCAAATTCAAACAGAGGATTCAGCCTGATTTCATTATTTTCATAGCCCAGAATTTCTGTAATCTCAAGGACTCTTCTCGATTTGTCCCGCAGTCTGCCGAGATGCACAATAATGTCTATCCCTGATGCAATCTGCTGCCGAATTGCCGCCAGCGGCAGTTCCAGCCCCATTAATACCATGTTTTCCAACCTTGACAGCATGTCTTTTCCGCTGTTGGCATGGCCTGTAGACATACTGCCGTCATGCCCTGTATTCAGGCATTGCAGCATGTCGATGGCCTCTGCTCCCCTGACCTCCCCCACCACGATACGATTCGGCCGCATTCTCAGAGAGGAGCGGATCAATTCCCGGATACTGATCTCCTTACATCCCTCTACATTACTGTTTCTGGTCTCAAGACGCACCAGATTCGGCAGGCCCAGCAGCTGAAGTTCCGCACTGTCTTCGATGGTGATAACCCTTTCATCAGGGGGGATAAACTGGGAAAGCGCATTCAAAAAGGTTGTCTTGCCGCTTCCCGTTCCACCGCTGATAAAAATGTTATATCCCGCTTTTACCAGCGTCTCCAGAAACAACGCCGCCTGCTCGGATATGGATTGATTTTTGACAAGCCAGTCCATTGTGATGGGCTTGTCCGGAAATCGCCGGATTGTCACAATCGGGCCGTTCAACGCCACCGGCTTCATGACAATATTGACTCGGGAGCCATCCGGAAGCCTTGCATCCACAATCGGCGACGCTTCATTCACAACCCGGTTGCATCCTGCCACAATCTGCTGTATCACATCCTGCAGCTTTTCTATCGAGTCAAAGCCCTTATCCAGCTCCTGAAGCTTGCCTTTTCTCTCGATAAAAATGTGCTCTGTTCCGTTAATCATGATCTCTGTCACTGAATTGTCCTCCACAAAAATCTGAAGGATATCCAGTCTCCTCAGCGAGTCAAACAGTTCCTTTTTCAGCTTCCACCGCAGTTCAACCGGATATGTCACCAGATTTTCCTGCTCCAGAAGCACTTCGTCTATGGTCTCCTCCACCTCCTCGTCAGACATCTCCTTCATATAGCCCATCCTCTCCTGCACCTTTCTGCACAGTTCCCGCTTCAGCTCCGTATACTCCATTCCAGCCTCCATCCTGCCGTTCCGCGGCGTTTCACACTATTCCATTCAGCAAATCATTTACCAGCGCCGCCAGATCTCCTCTGGTCAGCTGTTCCAGTTCCTCCGGCAGACGCTGTATATGAGGCAGCTTCAGGCGCCTGGTCTTAGCCAGCACATCCTCATATTCATACAGCGACAGTATCTGCTCATATTGCAGAAGCTTGCTCCGGGCAATACGGTCTTCCTTTGTGATCGTAAATACCACCTTGCATGCGCGGAGGATTTCAAACAGTCCCTGCATACTCTCACTCAAATCCAGAATGACGTATTCATACTCCCCCATGTCCTCTATTCTCTGAAGCAGCTCCAGCCATTCCGCCTCCGTGATCGTCAGCAGATTCTGCCCTGACTTCATGGGCGGTATGTAATCCAGATTTCCCATTCGCTTGCAGATTGACTGCAGCCGCAGTCTGAACTTTTCCCTGTCACCATGGAGAAAATAAAGCAGGTCAGCCATGTCTGAGCTCTGGATATCAGGACGCAGTTCCCCGATACCCGCATAGTGCTCAAAATTCAGATACAGAGTCGAGTGTTCTTTCGCCAGAATCTGCCCCATGGTGAGTGCAAAAGAGGTCTGCATGGCTCTGCGCACCGGCGAATAGTTGCCGATAAATGTGATATTGCCGCTTCTTTTCAGTTTCGGCAGCCGGGTATCGGCAATCTCCATATATACCCGAAGCAGTTCCTTCAGCACTTCTTCCGCCTGCTGATACTTGTCCACATAGAGGACATTTTGCCACCGCATGACTCCGCTTTCACTCAGCACCACCGTCTGCAGTGCTTCAATTTTCTGCAGCTCTTCACAATATGCAGATTCTGAGACCACCAGAAGCTCCGGGCTGTTCTTCTCCTCCTTCTCCAGCTCCTGTATGTTAGTATAAGTATGGATTTTCCACGGCAAATCTCTGTTCTTTTTTAAAAACTCTGTCATAAGCTGTGCATATTCATCCTCCGTATCACACAGCACCATGATTCTTTCCTCACCCTTCAATAGACACCTCCGAGATAGAGTAGCAGGCTGAGCAGCACAGGGCCCGACAGACATACGCTTGCCGACTTTTTTTCTCTACCCGTTTTCGGGTAGGATTGTAAAGCGCCTTTTTTCGAAATGTCTTCCAGATACCCGAAAAATATGCCCAGACGTTCTCTGAAATTTTTGTTTACCGATAATTTAACAAGTGAAATAATTGCTGCAATCAGCAAAGAGACAAAGGAAAATAAAAAGATTTTATTGAATGGAAGATACCCCGCTGCCGCCCCCAGCAGCTTGACGTCTCCGGCCCCCAGCACGCCGATTTTGTAGAAGGAGTACAGCAGCGCCACAATTGCCGCCGCTTCCCCCAGATAAAGCGGCACCCCCGTCATTCCGTCTCTCCGGAACCGAAATGCTATTCCCGCCAGGACCAAAACTGCCACCAGACCGTTTGGAATTTTTCTTTTGTAATAATCAAATCCACAGGCAGCTGTCAACAACAGACATAAAACCGCCAACACACCATCTCCTTTGTATTCGGATTCTTTTCGTACCTGAATTCCGAGGCGAAACCTGCCTCTAAGAGTAAATAGGATAATTGCCGAACAGTTCAACTGTCGAACTGTAATCGCATTATAACCGATGGATTTTTCCTTTGCAAGATATAAAATGAAAATATATTTTTTTTGTTAATAGTTTACAAAAATTTATAGAGTCCGATTCCGTAAAGTGCCGCAATCCCAGGAATTCCAAGGATTCCGGATGTCAAAACAGTCGCTCCGTTAATGCCTACCCCCAGAGAAATTCCCGCACTTGCAAGTGCGGCATTGATAAAATAGATTGCAATTACTCCGAATATACTGCGCAGCAATGTATTGAGAAGCCATTCTTTTTTCATAATGTGTCGTCCTTTTTTTGTACATCCTATGCCCCGTCCCGCGGAAATATTCGCAGTATTTGTATCAATCCGGATTTTGCACGCCTGCCATAACATTTTTTGGAAGTTACGGAATATTTTTCCTGTTTTGTGATTATAATTGTAACAACCATAGGAAAGGAAAGATTTACCATGAAAATGTATTTCAGCCAAAAGGCAGACACCGTTCAGACCGTGGAAGAAGATTTTACACCTATAACCCTTAAGGAATCCATAGAAAAAACCCACAGAGCGCTTGACATCGCCTATGCGGGTTTTAACAATGCTACCGATACAGACTTAATCGACAGCTACATTTATGAAATTAATTCTCTGCAAAAAAAGTACAAACATCTCACAGAACTGGCCGCTCTGGAATCTGCGTCCGAACAGGAACCCTCACACGTACATTCCCCGATTCGCGCCCTGGTCAGCCATGTTTTCAGTTAAAGAGTTTCTGCCGTAAGTCAGTCCGGCATATACCGTCTGAGAGTTACCCATGACCGCCCCGGCACTGTTTTGCCCGGCAATCTGCTCATAAGCATCCCTGAGGGGCGTGACAATGTGCTCAACCTCCTCCAGCGGCAGCGCTTTTTTCCCGCTTTCCGCCGCAGCAAGTCTCCTGATGCAGAATCCGTAAAGACCAAGCAGTGCGGGTGCAGGCTCATATTGCAGATTCAACGAGTTCATCAGCTCGCCCACACACCCTCTTGCCCTGCGGATCGCCGCATGAAATTCCGCCTCGTTTTCCTGTTCCAGAGCCGCTTTCCCATCCCTCACATAACAGAGCAGCATTTCATACAAGATAACTACCATCTGTGTAGAGTTTGCCTGAGATATCCTCAGTGTAAAATCCTGTTTTTCCACACTTGTCATCTAATCCAAAATCTCCATTTTTAATAACCTTTGCGTTCAAAATTTGTCTATTACTATACAACCAGTAAAAATGCCGTTCTTTACACACTATTACTGCAGCAGCTGCAACACCTGTGAAGGCCTCTCGTTGGCCTGTGCAAGCATGGATGTACCCGCCTGAGTCAGCACCTGATATGTGGTATAATTTGTCATCTCCTCCGCCATATCCACATCCATAATTCTGGAGTATGCGGCCGTCATATTCTCCGATGTAACATCCAGACTGTTGACCGTGGATTCCAGCCGGTTCTGATATGCGCCCAGCATACCGCGCACCTTTGATACGTATTTTACCGCACCGTCAATATCTTCGATTCCCTTCAGTGAGCCTTCCTTTGTGGACACGTCGAGGTTCTCGATTCCCATATTCCTCAGGGAAATAGCCGGAATCTCCACCGGCAGAACCTGACCCTCATTGGCTCCGATCTGCAGTCTCATGGCCCCGATACCTGTGGCATCTATCCGCAACGCATCCGCATCCACGGGTGTATATTCAAGTTTCTCCCCCGGATCTAAATCTTCGAATTTCTTATTTAAATTTAAACTCTGCTTATTTTCTTCATCCTGATTCAATCTGGACAGATCCAGCGTCATCTCGAAGCCGTTGGTGCCCGCGATAGTCAGCAGGTTATCCTTTGTCATCTTTATATTATATCCATCCGGAAATTTGCCCGGGAAATTACCGTTTTCCGGGAATGTGCCGCCTGTCGGCACTGTCACTTCAGCCAGATAATCCCCCGTCCACACATCCTCCATTTCGGCCATGTCGGGATCATCAACAATATTGCCCGCCGCATCAAGCATATTGCCATTTTCATCCTTTACGGGAGTCTTCACCATCTCTTTCTGTAATGTAATTCCGGAAATAAAATAATTTTTTGCCGGAACCTCCTTGGAATAACCGGCAACCTTAACATCAATATCGCCGTAGACATAACCTTTAAGTTCAAACTCTCCGTTCAGCAGCTTCTGACCGTTAAATTCCGTGGTCTCAGCCACACGGGCAATTTCTTCCTTCAGCTGGGAAACCTCATCCTGTACGATACTTCTGTCGCCTTCGGACATGGTTCCGTTGGCGGATTTGATTGCAAGCTCGTTCATCCGCTGCAGCATCTCGCTGATTTCAGACATGGCACCGTCCGCCGTCTCTATCACGGAGATTCCGTCGTTGGCATTGTCATTTGCCTGGGACAGTCCCTCAATCTGTGCGTTCATTCTCTTTGCCATGGCAAGCCCTGCAGGATTGTCCTTGGCATGATTGATCTTTAATCCGGAAGACAGTCTTTCCAGAGACTGCGCCAGAAGATTGTCATTATTAGCCAGCGCATTGTTAGAGAGCATGGCGGATACGTTGTAATTAATTCGCATGTGAAACTCCTTCCTGTTCACTCTGTACAGCATGCAAAAATACTTTTGCCACGCGGTACAATTCCACGTTTTCTGTTCCGGCATCCATGCCCATTCCGATTGCTTCCGGGAAACGGACATCTGTTGTTACCACGCTGATGTCTCCCATTTTCCAGTTCTCACCGGCTTCCTCTTTAAAAATATCGGCTATCTGCTCCGTTTTCATAACCTCATTTTTATTTTCATTTTTTACTATTCCGTTCAAGGCTCCGCCTTCAAAGCGGAAAGAGGCCCGTATTCCCTGCTCATCCCCTGATTTCATTCGGATTTCCACCGTGCCGGCACCTTCGGCGTTCCTGTCAAATGTCAGATGCACCCGCGTCATCCTGCCGCCGATCTGCATGGGGATGAAAAATTCCTGTTTCTTTGCCAGATTACCGGCGATGGTAAGCTGCTTGTGAGCCAGCTGCATACGGCGCACATCCAGGCTGGTATCCGCCGATTGGAAGGTAGCCTCCTCCACCTCAGCTTTTGCCTGAGCAATAACACCTTCATATTCCTTCTCAAATTCTTCCGGTTCGTCAAGAAGCTCCCAAAGCTCCGTCTCCTGCTCTTCTTCGCCTTCGTCAGCAAACAGATTTTCATCTTCCTCAAGCAGGGCAGCGGCGGCAAGCAGATTATCCGCACCGGCAGGAATCTCTCCCCTCTGCAGCATCGCAGTACACTCCTCATCTGCGTATGAGAGAGCCTCGCGGTACTGCTCCAGCTGCTCCCTGTTGTAAGTCCACTCCGCCTCCTCACTATATGACACATCTGTCACAGCCTTCTCCGCATCTCCCGCAAAGGCCTTTGCAATCTGCCCGGAAATACTTTCCCCGTTTTGAATCCGCTCCACCACGGCTCCCAGTTTGTCTCCCACCTTTGCGTCAAGGGATTTAAACCTGCCGCTGCGGACAGCACTGAGAAGATTGGCAAAATGAAGCTCCGCCTGAGTGTTTACCAGGGCTCCCACAGCTGCGCCGTCCGTCTTCTCGATCTGCCGCACCAGGCGGTAAATGCCGATATAACTCTCCCGCTCCTCCGGGGTGATTGCATGATTTCTCTCCAGGCCATAAAGGAAACGGCTGTAGCTCTCGGACTCCTTCCTATAGTCTTCCGGCAGTTCCCGGAAATACTGCTCCAATTCATCAAAGGTCTTTTCCAGAGGATTGACCCCGTCACGGATCATTTTCAAAGTTGCCGCCGGAGTCAGCTTTTCCACCACAGTCTGAACCACCCGGTCCGCTTCCTTCACCTTCTCCAGATTTTCCAGACTCATCTCCATACGGTTATAGCCCAAAATGCGTACTGCTCTGCGGTTTTCCTCCGTAGGCTCCTGCCCGAGATCTTCCAGAATATCGTCCACATTGGCAAAGGCTTTTTTGATGCTGTCCCCCAGGTCCCGCCTGGGCTCTGTCATCAGTGCCTCGTAGCTTTCCCCTGCCTTTCTGTAGGTATCCTGCAGGGCTTTGCCATCCCTGTGGAAATCCTCCAGAGTCTCCGTGCTCTGCCCCTCCGCAAAGGTTCCCAGCACATCCGCCGGCAGACCCGGCAACTCCTGCAGAACCGCGTTCGTATCCCGGAAATTCCGGTACTTTTCTACGCTTTCCGCATCTCCCGGAAAATACTGCTCGGCCAGCTGTGCTTCCGCCTGCCGCAGCGCCTCCACCAACTTCTCCATAGGAGCCGTGTCAATGGAAAAGCCGCTCTTCAGCAATTTCACATTCACCTCCGCTGTCATGCGCAGGCGTATCTCCTCCAACTGCCTTCTCGCAGTGATATCTCCCGCATATTTTTCCCACACCTCACTGCTCTGGTAGTATGCCTCTGCCCGGACAGCCTTTTCATATATGTTTTCCGTTTTTCCTGAAAGGGACCCGTATATAGGCTCTTTACCCTCTGCAACCGCATCCGCAGCCGCATCCGCAAAACGCTCCGGCGACACCGGCATTTCCAGATTCTTAAATTCCTCCAGACGATCCAGATTCTCTTCCGTCAAAGGCAGTCCGTTCTCCAGCAGCCAGGCTGCATCCCCACGGCTCTCCTCATTGACCTGGCGCCCTGAATTTGTGATAATGCCGTCTATCTGACGAGCAATCTCTCCCTCCGGAATATTTCCCGCAATTCCGTCCGGTATCCCTGTTGCAGCGCCGCTGTTCTCCGCCACATAAAGATTCCATATTTCACTGTCCATCTCATTGTCAATCAGATACCGGACACTCCCCTGCTCCAGAGGCTGAAGCTCCGATGCCATCATCCATGCCGCCGCAACTCTATCCAGATTTTCCTCTGTCAGCGGAACATCTGCCTCCCTGAAACTTTTGGCTACCGCCTCAGCCAGCGCCTGACTCCCCAGGGCCGCTGCAAGGGTCTCCATATCCACGTCATCCGTGTAGCCTGCGACATTCTTGCCTGCACGCACCAGCTCCGCCTTAATCTTATCTACAATAGTGACGGTTTCTTCCGGATTCATATTGCTGAAATCAAAGCCTTCCTCCCGGGCTTTGGCATAATCCTCCTCAGACAAGGTGTGTGACATAAGTGTCATATAATCCTGACTGATTCCTACATCCGCATTTTGAGCCTCCTGCTGAATCTCAATCAGACTTTTGCCTTTCTCGGGCGCATTCCCCGATATGCAGCCCCAACTCCCGCCGGGCACATAAACTCCTGCATCAGATGCCGCCGGGCTGTCCGGATGGGTTTTTCCCGAATGAGTCTTCATATCCTTTCCGTGTACTGCATGGTTCTCACTTACTGACTGCTGATTAAATGATATTCTCAAGATACTTTCTCCTATTGCGACAGCTTTCACCTGCCGCCCTTATGATAATTTGTAACTGTTCAGAACCAGGCAAATTGAACTGGAAATATGCAATGAATGCTCGGAAACACGCAGTGTTTTCAAGGTTGGTTCTGAATAGTCAGGATAATTTATAAAAAAAGGCAAGCGCCTGACACGCTTACCTTTTATTTCGGTTAAAGTTAAAAGATTCTTTACACCCTGCCGAACTGCTGCCTTAAAACACAAACACTGCCGCGCCATAAGGAGGAATGTCCAAAGTTAAGGAATAATCATGATAATGAAAAGGTTCCTTCTCCGCCATGATCTCCGCCGGAAGCTCATTGCCCCAGCCGCCGAAGCGCTCCTCGTCACTGTTCAGGATCAGTTTATATTTCTTGTTCTTGGGAACGGCAACCCGGTAGTTTTCCCGCCTGACAGGCGTCATGTTCAGCACAAACAGCAGGCTGTTCCTTCCCGTGGAGGACTTTCTCACAAAGGAATACACACTGTTCTCCGCGTCATCTGCGTTCATCCACTCAAAACCATCCCAGCTATCGTCCAGCTCATAGGCTGCGGGATACTTCCTGTATATAGCCAGCAGCTCTTTCACATAGTCATGCAGCCCACAGTTGTTCTTCTCGCCAAGAAGGAACCAGTCCAGCTCTCTCGCCTCGCTCCACTCCCTCTCCTGTCCAAAGTCCTGTCCCATAAACAACAGCTTTTTTCCGGCATGGCCGAACATATAGGTATATCCCACCCGCAGATTTGCGTATTTGTCCACCTGATAGCCCGGCATCTTATTTACCATGGAACATTTCAGATGCACCACTTCATCATGCGACAGGGGCAGAATATACTTTTCACTCTCGTTGTAGCTCATGGCAAAGGTCATGCCATAATGATCGCCCTTGCGGTAAATGGGATCCAGCTTCATATATTCACAGAAATCATGCATCCAGCCCATATTCCACTTAAACGTGAATCCAAGGCCTTCTCCGCCGATTTCACCGGTAACATTCGGCCAGGCAGTGGACTCCTCCGCAATAGTAAGGAAACCGGGATAGCTGCCCCGAACCACGGAATTCATATGTTTAAAGAACTCAATCGCCTCCAGATTCTCATGGCCGCCGTACTTGTTCGGCACCCACTGACCGGCCTGCTTGCCGTAATCCAGATACAGCATGGATGCCACCGCGTCCACACGAATACCATCAACATGGAATTCCCTCAGCCAGAACAGCACATTGGCAATCAGGAAATTCTTTACCTCCGGCTTCTCATAATTAAAGATCTTGGTTCCCCAGTCCGGGTGCTCCCCCTTGCGAGGGTCCGGATGCTCAAAAATGCACTGCCCGTCGAATTGTCCCAGCCCGTGGGCATCAGTTGCAAAATGGGCCGGCACCCAGTCCAGAATGACACCCACACCCGCCTTGTGCAGCCGGTTCACCAGATACATAAAGTCCTTAGGTGTACCGTAACGGGAGGTCGGTGCATAATACCCCGTCACCTGATAACCCCAGGAACCGTCAAAGGGAAATTCCGCAATACCCATCAATTCCACATGGGTATACTTCATCTCCTTTAAGTACTCCACTATCCTGTCCGCAAACTGGCGGTAATTATAGAAGCCCTCCTCCGTTCCGTCCGGATGCTTCATAAAGGATCCGATATGGCACTCGTAAATCGCCATAGGCTCTCTGTTCACGTCTTTCTTATCCCGCTGCTCCATCCATGCCGCGTCCTTCCACTCAAAGCCGGCAAGATCCGCAACAATGGATGCTGTTCCCGGGCGATATTCCGCCTGATTGGCAAAGGGATCCGCCTTGTAGAGCTTCCTGCCATCCTTAGCGGTAATCAAAAACTTGTACATGTCCCCCACCGCCGCTTCCGGAATAAAAAGTCCCCAGATGCCCACCGGTCCAAGTTTTTCCATGGGATTTGCCTGCTCATTCCATTCATTAAAGCTGCCGATAACGTGAACCGCTTCTGCATTTGGTGCCCATACGCCGAAATAAATGCCTTCCACACCATTTTCAACAGACGGGTGCGCGCCAAGCTTTTTATAAATATCATAGTGAGTTCCCTGCGAAAACAGATACTGATCCGCCTCCGATATGAAAACCTTTTCTGCTTCTTTTGCTGCACCTGCTCCCTTTGCTACACCTGCTCCCTTAGCCATACCTATTCCTCCGTTATACAAAATCTTTTTCAGTCAGAATAATCATGTCTTCTTCATCATACCGCCTCGCGAAGAGAATGTCAAAGAAATGTCCCATTGTTTTTCTGTTGGCATGACGAATTGCCTCATCTATGATATCCTTCACTTCCAGAACCGTCACCACATGGTCCAGGGTCTGCCGTTCCTCAATCCTTGTATGAAGCGCAAGCACACCTAATTCATCAATGGAATACTCCATCTCCCTTGCATATTTTCTTCCGAAGGCTACCAGCGAATCGTTGCTCATAGCCTCCACGTCCAGCCTGGCCGTAAAGCTTTCGCGCAGCTTGGGGTATGCCGCCAGCAATCGCTCCATGGCCTTTTTAGTATCTTCAAGGAACACTATAATGCCAAAATTTTCTTTTTGCAGCACCTTCTGCAAAATTTCTACGGTGGAAGCCTCCATCTTCGACGCCTCCAGGATGATCAAAGCACCGCTTTCCAGACGCCCCAGCGTCTCCTCCACATTTTTGGAGTTCAGTCCCTGTCCTGATACTTGAGCAGCCTTTCCGGAAAAATTGCTGTCAGTCATCTGAATCTCGCGAATCATATTTTTCGCAAGGGAAAGCGTATCCATCCCTTTCTCGCCGGTAATGATCACATTTCCGGTATAAGCAGCCATGCTGATACTGTCAATCGCTTTCACCAGGTTTTCTCTGCCGGAACGGCTCTGAATAAAGGGCGCATAGAGCTCTTTTTCCTCGCGGGTCAGCGCTCTCGTCGTCTCCTTTTCACGCTGAGCAGGTGCTGATTCCTTCTGCTTTTTGACTTTTTCCTCCTCAGGCTCAGACTCTGTTTCGTACTCAGGTTTCCCGGTCTCTTGCTCCTCGGCTCCCTCGGATTCTGTTGTCTCAGGTTCTCTCTCCTCAGACTCCGTTGCTTCAGGTTCTGTCTCCTCAGATTCCGTTGCCTCAGGTTCTGTCTCCTCAGATTCCGTTGGTTCAGATTCTGTTTCCTCAGGTTCCACATCTTCAGACTCTACGTCCTCAGACTCTGCTTCCGGCTGTTCCGGCTTTTCCTCTTCAGACTCCGTTTCCGGCTCAACCGCTGCTTCTTCCGCAAATCCCGCCTCCGGCTCTTCTGGCTGCTCTGTCTCTTCCGGTTCATCCGGCTCTTCTAATTCATTCGGACATTCCGATTCTTCCTGCTCTTCCGATTCTTCTATCTCGCCCAGCTGCTCCGGTTCTTCCCACTCTTCCTCCTCGGGCCCCACCGGCTCGCTCTCCAGCTGCTCCAGTAAGCCCTCCTTCAAAGATGCCTCAAACTCGGTAAACATATTGCCTGTCTGCTCCAGGACGTGCTGGCGCACCTCTTCCTGCCGCTTCGCCTCATTTTCCCGCTTCAGTTTCTCCCATTCACCCAGTATTTCTTCAAAATTCATCTGACCGGTAATCTGCTTTTCCACCGTTTCACTTTCAGGTACCACCAGACTGATCTGCCCGTCAGACTCCTGGGACAATACTCCGGCAAGCTCTCTGGGCGGCTGTGCCGTCAGCACCTGCTCCACCTTCTGGCTCATCTCCAGCCGCAGCTGGTCCATCACTATTTTTGCCGTATCATCAGGATGAAGCTCCTCCATCCCTTCTGGTACAGGCGCTTCGCTTACAGACTCATTCGGCGCAGGCTGTTCTCCTACCGACTCGACCGTCGCAGATTCCTCAACAACAGTTTCCGTACCTGCAGCTTCCACACCTGTGAGGGGCTCCATTGCAGGCTCTTCCGTTACCGGCTCGACTGCCGCGGGTTCCATAGCCACAGGCCCCGCACCTGCACCTTCCTCATCTTTCTGTAAGGTGCCAAGCTCCCCTGTCTCACCGAAAAACACCTCCGAACCCTCCATAATCTCCACTTCAGGCCCAAGGTCATTCTCATCCACCTCATCTATCTCCGGAAGGTCCAGACTCTCCGTGTCGGATTCCAGCAGGGGAGCAATAATGGAACGGGTAATTGCATCGGTCTGTGTGTTGTCTTCCGCCAGCACCTCCTGCAGTCCCGCCGCAATTTCTGCCTGCAGGTTAATCGTGTTGTACGCCCCCACGTCCATGGTCTTTACCTGTATATCCAGTTCTTCCGGCACAGGCTGCTGCACTGCTGCGGGAAGAACATTCTCCCGCGTCTCCGGCTTCGGAGTGGACAACACCCAATCCGTCCTGGTGTCCATCGAAACCCCTGAACCCTGTACCGACCAGCCGGAATAATCTGCGGCTGACCCCTGCCCGGGAATTCCCTCTTCCGGCTGAGTCATGGGCGCACTGTCCACAACCGGGTTCACATCGAAAGCCTGCATTCCGCTGACCGGCGAGCTACTTTCTGCAAACGACTGCTCTCCAACGTTCTCCACGGGCATCTGCCAACCGGACTGTTTCTTCACAGCCTGTTCAGGCTTTGCCCAGACAGCCCCGGCATCCGCCGCTGCACTCTCTTCGGTTATTTCTTCCGCCGGTGCCTTAATCGGATCAAATCTGTGGTCATATTTCTGCTGCTGACTTGTGGACAGCGGCTGATGCAGCATTTTCAGTTCCATGGCCTTGATGACATATTTCCCCTCGCCAAACCACACGATCAATTCATCACACTCTTCCACGCAGCGCGTTGCCAGACCGACCCTGTGGTACAGATATGCCAGTTCATAAGCCCACTTTTCTCTGTAGTCCCTCTTTTTCAGTTCCTCAAGCACGCTGATGCGTTCTTCCAGTCCAACATCCTGAGCCTCATAAAGCTTATATTGAAGGATATAACGCCCTGAGTCCTTGGGGGCAACCTGTACAAACTCCTTATAATAGTTAACGGCCTGCAGAAATTCTTCCGTCTTAATACAAAGCTCACAGAGGGAATAACAGATTGTTTTTCCCCCCGGTCTTCTCTCATATGCCAGCAGCAGCATGTTCTTTGCGTCCTCATACCGCCTGTTTATTTTGTACAGATCGCTGATGGTGCAGAGCATCATAACACTCTTGACCCTGCGCCAGTCAATGGTATCCGCGATTTCCGCCGCCTGCTGGTAATCCCCTTCGGCTATCAGCTCTTTAATTTCATCCGCCCTTACTTTATATTCATATTTATCCAAAGTAACACTCCCTATCCAATATGCACGTACAAAATGTATACTCTCCCACTATTTTGTTAAGTGTACCATAGATATAGTGCACATGTCAAAAAGAAAAGGCAAAAAAAATACAATATATAGTATTTGACCCTTTGATTGTGAATTTATTGTCTTTTATAGTATAATGTTAACGAAAGAATCAAATCTGCGAAGCAGATTTTAAGCGAATAGCGCGGCAGACGCGCGGCGGCTGGATTCTTGAGTATCGGAAGTCAAAAAAGCATAGGAAACATAATCACATGACTAAATTATTGATCGTCGATGACGACAGAGCGCTCCTTACCATGCTTCGGAGCCATTTTGAGATGAAAAAATATGAAATCCTGACTGCCGAAAACGGCGCGGAAGCGCTGGAAAAGCTCAATGCCCGGCCAGACATCATTCTCCTTGACATCAATATGCCGCAGATGGACGGGCTTCATTTGTGCAGGCTTATCCGGGATAAGGTGTCCTGCCCCATTTTGTTTCTGACCGCAAAGGTGGAGGAGGACGACAGGGTTAACGGCCTGCTCTCAGGCGGCGACGACTATATTACAAAGCCCTTCAGCTTAAAGGAGCTGGATGCCAGGATCACGGCCCACCTGAAGCGTGAGCAGAGACGCAGCGTTTTGTCAAACTGCTTTTTTCAGGATGGGCTTGCCATCGATTATACCGCAAAAACAGTACAGATTGGCGACACCTGCCTGGAACTTACAAAGGCGGAATATGGAATCATTGAATTTTTGTCCACGAATCCGGGAATGGTGTTTGATAAGGAAAGAATCTATGAACGGGTCTGCGGCTATGATGCGGAAGGTGACAGCCGTGTCATTACCGAACTTGTCCGCAGGATCAGAAACAAGCTTTCGGCATTAACGAAGACGGAATATATTGAAACCGTATGGGGGATGGGATACCGATGGATAAAATAAAAAATAAAATAAGGAATCTATCTGTCAGAAAAACAATTCTTTTATATATGTCAGTCAGCTTGCTCTGCAGCTATTTACTGTCCGCATATATTTCCGAGCTGGCCTGGCATACACAGGTGGCTGTCTGGAGAAATTATATTGATCCGGATAACTATTCAGAACTGACGCCGATGAACGCCTCCCAATATGTAGCTTTCCATGCAATGACGCCTCAGGATCATTTTATCTCCGAGCTGTGTGATTTCCTGCAGACTTTTGCGATACTCATTTTATCCATGGCCGGAAGCTGTACAGCTGTTTTTCTTTTCTACCGGAATAAATTAAAACACCCCATCGCTGAGCTTACACTGGCTTCCCAAAACATTTCCCAAAACAATCTGCTTTTTCATATCACCTATGAAAACAGAGATGAAATGGGGCAGCTGTGCCGGGAATTTGAGCGGATGAGAGAACAGCTTGCAGAGAACAATATCCTGCTGTGGCGGAGTCTCGAAGAGGAACGTGTCCTCCGGGCGGCCATCGCCCACGACATCCGCTCTCCCCTGTCCGTCTTAAAGGGATACCATGAAATGCTGACGGACTACCTTCCGAATGAAACTATCAGCATGGAAAAAGCAATGGAGATGCTTTCGGAGTGTGAAAAACAGCTTGCGCGCATGGATAAGTTCGTGGAGACCATGCGGAAGCTGAGCAGCCTGGAGCGGCGGGAACTGTGGCCGGAAGAGTTCACGGCGGAACAGCTGCAGGCAGATCTGCTTGCGGAACTCCGTATTTTGGAAAAAGAGGCCGGCAAAAATATCATTCTTCACAATTCCTCCACAGGAGAAGCCTTCCGGGGCGATAAAGAGATCATTTTGGAGGTTGCGGAGAATCTGCTGTCCAACGCCCTGCGTTATGCCAAAAATGAAGTGGAGATCACCCTCACCCTGTCCGGTTCCGAGTGCCGGATCCGCGTCACCGACGACGGAACCGGATTTTCCGGAGAAACCATAAAATCCACAAAGGACAGCCTGAAGCATGCAGGAATGGGCATGTATATCAGCAGGCTGTATTGCGAAAAGCACGGCGGCAGGCTTCTGTCGGGGAATCTGCAGCAGGGCGGCGCGTCGGTAACCGCGGTATTTTGCCGGATTGTTTGAGCAATCCGGTATTTTTTCTTATTTCTGCTACATTGCTTTTTCATTGTGATTTGCCGTGTATCCTGTGAACATACGGATATCAAAAAAGGAGGCAAAACATGATTGCAATTTTAACAAGAGAAATCAAAAACTACTTAAAACAGCCCCTGTTCTGGCTGGGAATGGCAATCGTAATACTGGGCATCTATTCGCAGGTCAGTTTTTACTTTAGCATCCGCTACCTCTCACCGGGCGAAACGATCGTCAACGATTATCCTGAAACCATCCATGCAGCGGACCCCAATGAGGGCTATATTCCGGCAACCCCGGAGGAAAGGCGGGCATTCTGGGAAGCAGGTATACAGGAGACCCTGGTCTCGGCGTTTGGATTGAGCAGCGCCGAGGCAGCGGCAGTCATAGACGAAATGAAAGACTTAAACATCTCCGACGCATGCAGATATTTTGAAGAAAAATACAGTTTTATCGGTGCAGCCTCTGCTTACGAACTCACAAAATACCGGAAAGGAACCAGTGAAGAAATCAACGCCTACCTTACGGAAGTCCTGTCTCAAAAGTCATTCTCCTGGTATTTTTCCAGGAAATTTGCGGATTTTGCAGGATTGTTTATGGGATTTTTTGCAACCATCATGTTGTCAGTTCTGTTTATGCAGGATACGAGATCATATACCTATGAGCTTCTCCATACCAAACCAATCAGCGCCGGAAACTATGTGGCAGGAAAAGCCCTGGGCGGATTTTCAGTCTGCCTGATCGCGCTGGCCATCCTGAATCTGGTGTTTTGGGCGCTCTGTCTGATCTTCACTCGGGACAGCGGCTTCGAAGTGCGGCTCTATGATTTTATCAGGGCGACCTGCATATATATTCTGCCGAATATGCTCATAATCGTATGTATTTATGTTCTCATCTCCCTGCTGTTTAAAAACCCGCTTCCCGGGGCACCGCTTTTATTTCTCCTTATCGTGTATTCCAATATGGGCGGCCGCAACGCGGAGGGGGTATATGGCTACTACGGGAGAGCGCTGGCGATCATGGTGCGGTTTCCGGGACAATTTTTTGATACGGCCGAACCGCCCATGCTGCTGCTCAATCAGAGCTTCCTGGTGGCAGCTTCCGCTGTGATTCTGCTGATTTCGGCTCAGCTGTGGAAACGGAGGCGGGTATAATGTGCAAAGAGATAAAAATTTCCCTGCCCCTCTATAAAATTGCCTGCGCCCTGTTTTTTATCACAATTCTGAGCCTGATCCGCGGTGTATCGGTTAGCTATGAAGTAGGGATTGCGATAGAGCCCGCCATGGCGATACTGGCGGCAGCATTCTGCTCGGACACCTATGTGCAGGAGATCACAGGCAGGCGTTCGGAGGTCTGGCATCTGTATCCGATGAAAAAGAGGCTCCGCTCCGTGGGCATGCGACTGCTGATACAGGAATTGTTTCTTCTGCTGCTGGCAGCGGCAGGTTACGGACTGTTCTTCCTTTTTCAGAGACCCCTCCTGTACGGCGTCATGCATCCGGAAACGTTCAGCGAAATCCGACAGTTTTTTGTCTATCTGGGAGCAATGGCGGTGACGCTGGCCTTCTGGTCCGTTTTTGCAAACACCATCTCCTGTATTTTCCGAAACCTGTGGTTCGGAATGGGCGGAAGCCTGCTTTTATGGATTCTCACTACCTCCGCCTTCGCCCAGCGCACTTTTGGCCCACGGAATGTATTTTCCTATACCTACCGAAATGCAGAAGACGCCGGCGATTTCCGCTGGCTTGCCGGAAAGGGCATCTGCATCGCTCTCTGCGCCGCAATGCTTCTGCTCCTTCCAACCCTGTTAAAGAAAAGAGGATAAAACCATGAGTATTCAAATTAATAATCTGACTGTAACCTTTCAAAATAAAGTGACTGCCATCGACCACGCGGATCTGGAAATTCCCACCGGAATCTTCGGCCTGCTGGGTGAAAACGGCGCCGGAAAAACAACGCTGATGCGGGTGCTGACAACCACCCTGGCCCCCACTGAGGGCACGGTGACCCTGGACGGCATCCAGTATCACGAAAATAATTACGAAATGATTCAAAAACAGATTGGCTATCTGCCCCAGGAAATAGATTTATATCCCGGCCTGACCGTGCAGGAATGTCTGGAATACATGGGGGCTCTGGCCGGCATTTCCAAACCCCTCTGCAGGGAGCGGATTCAATATTATCTGGAGAAAACCAGCCTGACGGAACACCGAAAAAAGAAAATGAAACAGCTTTCCGGCGGCATGAAACGAAGAGTGGGGCTCATACAGGCGCTTCTGAACGAGCCGGCGTTTTTGATCATCGACGAACCCACCACCGGTCTGGACCCGGAGGAGCGCATCAGAATTCGGAACCTTCTGGTGGATTTCTCGGAAAAGCGAACCGTTCTGTTTTCCACCCATGTGGTGGAGGATCTGGCCGCCACCTGCAATCAGCTTGCCGTGATGAAAAAAGGACATTTCCTGTATTCCGGCAGCGTGCAGGATCTGCTCAGCAACGCAGAGGGTTATGTGTGGGAGTGTAAGATAGAAGACCCCGTCAAGGCACGGGACATAGAGCAAAAATACCGTGTTTCTTCCAAACAGTATACGGAGGGCGGAATCCGGCTGCGAATCCTGAGCAGGGTAAAGCCGGGGATTGACTGTCGGCCTGTTTCTGTTACTCTTGAGGATGCGTATATTTATCTGCATAACTATTAAGATCGTTCTATTCCGGAAAGGAGTTTAGAACAAAAAGAGAATCATGGTTGACAATTGACTGTTTTTGCTATAACGTGTAGTTCATATTACGCAGCGAAGACAGGAGAAGACATATGAAGGACAAAACAACAGAAATTTTTCGTGACGCGCCGGTGCCTAAAGCCGTCATCAGCAATGTGATTCCGTCAATCGTCAGCATGATCATGGTTCTGATCTACAACCTGGCCGATACATTCTTTATCGGCCAGACAAAAGACGCTTATATGGTGGCCGCCGTTTCCGTAGCCACTCCCGCTTTCCTGTTGTTTATGGCTGTGGGTATGCTCTTCGGCATCGGCGGCACTTCCCTGATCTCCAGAACTCTGGGAGAAGGCAATGAGGAAAAGGCAAAGAACGCGTCTTCCTTCTGCTTCTGGACCGGGCTGTGCATCGGTGTTGTTGCCATGATAGTCATCTTTTTTGCCGCTACGCCGGTAAGCATGGCCATCGGCGCAAGTGAGGATACCGTGGGCTATGCTTCTCAGTATCTGCGCATTGTCTCCACCGCCATCCCCTTCCTGATCCTCAGCAACAGCTTCAGCAATATAATCCGTGCCGAGGGGAATGCACAGGTGGCAATGCTGGGTATGATCATCGGAAATCTGATCAATATCGTTCTGGATCCGATCATGATCCTTGCTCTTGACTGGGATGTGGCAGGTGCCGCCATCGCAACCGTACTGGGCAATGTGTTTGCAGCCCTCTTTTATATCCGCCATCTGCTCTCCAAAAAAGCAACGCTCTCTATTCACCCGAAATACTATCGTGTGGGAAGCGGCATCGCGATCGGCGTATTTGCCATCGGCATTCCGGCGTCCCTCAACAGCATTTTGATGAGCCTTTCAAATATTATTGTAAACAATATCATGTCCGATTACGGCGATATGGCGGTGGCCGGGCTCGGCGTCGCAATGAAAGTCAACATGATCGTGGTCATGCTTCTGATCGGATTGGGTTCCGGCATCCAGCCGGTCTTAGGCTACTGTTTTGGTGCCGGCAACCGGGCCCGCTACCTGGCGGTCCTGAAATTTTCACTCATACTGGCGTTTGGAATCAGCGCCGTTATGACTGTAATATGCTACTGCGGTGCGGATCCTCTGGTCCACGCATTTCTGGAAAATGAAGACGCCTTTACCTTCGGCATGTCCTTTGCCCGCATATACATTTATTCCGGCCCGGTTCTCGGACTGATGTTTGTATTTATCAATGCAATCCAGTCCACAGGTGCTGCCCTGCCGGCCCTGATCCTGTCTGTCAGCCGCCAGGGCCTCATTTACCTGCCGGTTCTGTTTCTGTTACGTCAAATATTTAACTCTGCTTCCATGCTGGCCGCCGCGCAGCCTATCACTGACTATTTAACCACCTGCCTGGCAATCGTGCTCTTTCTGTTTACTTATCGGAAATATTTTCCCAGGGAAATAAAGGCGGATTAGTATTTCTACTAATCCGCTAAAATATCCTGCAAGGTTTCCAACAGCTTCGGAATATCAATCGGTTTCGGCACATGGCCGTTCATGCCTGCGTCAAAGGCACGCTGGCGGTCTTCTTCAAAGGCATTGGCAGTCATTGCCACAATCGGAATATTTGCCCTTGCCGGGTCAGCCAGCGCACGAATCGTCCGGGTGGCCTCATAGCCGTCCATCACCGGCATTTGAATATCCATCAGAATCAGGTCGTAGGTGCCGGCCTGCGCCGTCTTCATCTTCTCCACAGCCTCTGTTCCGTCATCCGCCGTATCAATGATAAAGCCAACTTCCTCCAGGACCGTTCTGGCAATTTCCTGATTCAGCTCATTGTCTTCTACCAGAAGGATCTTTTTGCCGGAAAAGAACTGCATAGACACATCCTCTTCCCCGGTTTCTTCCTTCTCTTTGTACGGTGCCGTCAGAATCTTCCGCAGATCTGACAGGAACAGTGGTTTGGAGCAGAACTCCGTGACGCCCGCCGCTTTTGCCTCCTCCTCAATATCGGACCAGTCATATGCCGTGAGGATAATAATGATTGCTTCATCTCCAATGATTCTGCGCAGCCGCCGCGCCGTCTCGACACCGTTGAGGTCCGGAATCAGCCAGTCAAGCAGAATCACGTTGAAAGGATCATTTTGTTCCAAAGCAAATTCCGCCCGGATGACAGCCTCCTCTCCCCGCGTTGTCCAGTCAGCCCGCATACCAAGGGATGAGAGCATTTTGCTCACACTGGTGCAGGTATGGGTATCGTCATCCACCACCAGCGCACGAAGATCTTTAAGATGCTCCATGTATTCCGTATCATCGCTGTCGCCTTTGACACGGAACCGGAAGGAAACCACAAACTCTGAGCCCTTCCCTTCCTCGCTGGTCACAGTGATCGTTCCATTCATCAGGTCAACAATATTTTTGGTAATGGCAAGCCCCAATCCCGTCCCCTGAATACCGCTGACGGTCGTGGTCTGTTCCCGCTCAAAGGGCTCAAACAGGTGCGCCAGAAATTCTTTGCTCATACCGATACCGGTATCCTTAATCCGGAACTCATATGAGGCGTATCCCTCCGGCGCATCATCCGTCTGAATAATGCGGACGCTGACGCTTCCGCCGGACTTGGTATATTTCATGGCGTTGCTGAGGATATTCAGCAGCACCTGACTCAGGCGAAGTCTGTCACAGATAATCGTCTCATTTGTAACATCCAGCGTATCAATATGGAACGAAAGCTGCTTTGCCTTGACATCTGATTGTACAATGGTTTTCAGGTCATGCAGAATCTCCGGAAGACTCGCCTCGTTCTCTTCAATCTTGACTTTGCCGCTCTCAATGCGGCTCATATCCAATATATCGTTAATCAGACTCAGCAGATGCTTGCCGGATGTGAGTATTTTCCCAAGATAGTTTTTTACCTGCTCCTGATTATCGACGTGAGTAACCGCCAAAGATGTAAAACCGATGATCGCATTCATTGGCGTCCGAATATCATGGGACATATTGTTCAGGAATGTAGTCTTTGCAATATTCGCATGCTGCGCTTCCGCGAGAGCCTCCTCCAGGATTGCCTTCTGTTCCTGCTCCCTGCGGACAATTTCGTCGATATTCCGAAATCCGACAAGGAAAAAGTCACCTCTGTTGCCGCTGTTTCCATCCTCTGCCAGGTGTGTTACACAGGTGAACTGGTAAATATGTATTGCATCGTTGTTCAGCACCCGATAGGTTCCGGAATATTCTGCGCCGGAATTCATTTTTTCCACGATTCTGTCCAGCGCAAGGGCCTCTGTCAGCTCCTGTCGGTCTTCGGTGAAAACCCATTCGCTGATATACCGGTGAAGAATCTCTTCATAAGAAAATTCTTTTTTGTAATCCTGTTCCGATCCGACGGAGTCACAGCCGGACATTTTTATGATCCTGGCAGCTGCACACCGGGCATTGACTGCATAGACATCAAGATAATCGCGGCTCAGGGTGTTGACAATAGCAAGCTGTTCACCCAATTCCCGATTGATTCTTTTTCTCCATCGCGAGCGCAGCCAAAGGGTTATAAACGCACAAAGACCTACGGCAAACAACAGCACCACCAGCGCCAACAACTCCGGATGTGCCCGCATATACTGGCTCAACGACACATTTCTGAGCGTGTTTGCGGTATACTTTGTGATAATGTTGTTCATGGAATCATCCGGCATCCGGTGGATGCATTTGTTCAGTATGGTGATCAGCTCGTGGTCGCAGCTGTCCCGGACATACATTTTGAAGTCAAAGCGCATGGAATCGACTATGCTGAATTGCAGCGAAGCCGTAGAATCATTGTTTACAAATGCCTGCGCCGTATAGGTATAAACATACGTAGCATCTGCTGCTCCGGCCAGAACAGCTTCCAAAGCGCTTTCTCTGGTTGGATAGCTCAGAATCCGGGCATTTCCTATCAGGTCTTTCTCAATGGGCATGTCGCCCTGCACATCTGCTACCGCCAGAGTGGAAATTTCACCGTTGAAATCTTTTCTGGTCACCTGTGCCATACCTGTGTTCATATAAGTCTCGGTATAAAATCCGTTGTTCTGATGATTCTCCGCTTTCGAATGGAACTGCCGCCAGTCAATGACTACGTCTACACCGTTGTTAGCCGCAAGGTTGTAATAGTCAGCCCGGTCTTCCGGTACCACGATCTCAAAGGGAAGCCCGGCAAGATCCATGAGTCCTGCAAAATATTCCGGCAGAATCCCCTTTAATTCACCATTCTCCACATAGGAATAGGGCTTTCGGTCACCCATTGAAGTAACGGTGATCTTTTTCCTGCCTGAAACTACGTCCTGAATATAGGCAAGCTCCCTGTCGGTAAACGAAAAAGTGTAGGATGACATACTCCCGTAATATTTGTAATACAGGTTATTTGACCAGTCCCCTTCACTGATATTCATCTGGTCAATGGCATAATTGATCTCGGCAAGCAGCTCCCTGTCGCCTTTTCTGACAATAGCGTAAAAATAATCTGTCTCTATCGTGTCCAGCGTTTTTTCATTTTCCGTTCTTCGCAGATTGCTGGAGAGAATGGCGTCAATATTTCCGCTTTGCAGATCCGCCGCCAGTTGGCCGGCATCCGTGTACTCCACTGCATGATAAGTGAAGCCTTTCTCCTCTGCGAATGCAGCAAGGCTCTGATTCTGACTGCTTCCGGTCAAAACGCCCACCGTCATACCGTCATAAGTGGTATAATCGCCGGTGAGCAGACGGGTATTATTTGCCCGGATGGACAAAATTGTACTGTTTCTTCCAATCGGAAGCGAAAAAGCATATTTTTCTTCCCGCTCAGCCGTTTTCCTTGCAGATGTCACCACATCAATCTCACCGTTATCCAGCATGGTGAGCATATCATCCCAGGACCGGTCATATCCGCTGTATATAAAGTTCAGGTGTGAATATTGGGATACAAGGTTCAGAAATTCCACACCATACCCTACAAGATCGCCGTCCTCATCCTCCATGTGGTAGCCGTCAAAATAGAAAACGCCCGCTTTCACCGTCCTGTTATTTCCCTGTTCCGCCGCATTTACCGAAAAGTTCGGTAAGAGGAGCAATAAGCATACCAACAGAGCGGTGATCCGTTTTCCTTTCCGTGCATTTATTTTCAACATTATTCGTCTCTTTTCCCTTCCGTTAAAGCCCAATTATTTCCAATTCCTTTTATCAATAAGATATCCAAATTCACAGGCTGCCGCTGTTCCGGATGTTATACTGTTTTTACGGCAAACAAGGCAGCAACGGTTTCACCAACACCAAAAAATATCTTACGAAGACAGTATATACCAAACACCCAAAATATACAAGGGATTGATTTCTATGATTGCCAGAGCCATGTAACAATTCAGCCTTGCAGCAAGTCACGCCGCCTGACTGGACTGTTCCATCTCTGTAGAATAAACTGAGTCATAGTCCATACAATGTTTGATAGAACAATATATCGCATAAATTTACAAAATATAAGGTTTACACTTGTGACAAATTATATTGTACAGTTCGTATGCCAGGGACAATTTTAGACCGAAACATGAACAAAAACGTGAATGTTCAGTGAATATTCACATTTTTTTGTTGACAAAAGTGAACATATTGAATATTGCAGGACTACCCGGAAGAGGCCCGGAGATCTTCCGGCGATTGAAGTTGATTGAATCTTACAGACGGGCATTCGGAAAATCTATAATCTTTACCATGAATGCAGCGCACAGCCAAAGATCGAAGTCACTCCCGATACTTTTAAGCTGATTCTTCCGAACATGAACTCTGCTGCAGGCAAAGTTGCTCCAGTGAAAGCAGAACATTTTACTCTCACCCGGCAGATGAAAACGGTGCTTGATTATCTTGCTGATTACGGCGAGTTCGGAGAGGAATCTTTGATTTCTTTATGGGCCTGCCGCAAGCTTTCTATGCAGCTTAGCACTTCCCGTTTTTGCGCTTTTGTCATCCTGGTTTCCTGCCTGTTTTTATATTAAATACTTTTGTATAAAATCATCTATCGGTATATAAAAATCATCATACCTCTCTCTGATATCCTGATCGGTCCAGTCCCACCATTTGATTTTATTAAGTGCAGCTATCTGTTCCGGCGTGTACCTGTAACGAATAACTCTGGCCGGAGCGCCAACAACTACCGCATAGTCCGGAACATCTTTCGTAATGATCGAGCCGGCGCCGGCTATAACCCCATTGCCAATGTTAACTCCCTCAATAATTGTTACATTGTACCCTAACCATACATCGTTTCCAATAACACTTCGTTTATGTAGATAAATACGTTCATGAGGTGGTATCTGTCCGGCATAAACCTCTGGACTTGTAGTAATAAGATTCATGAGATGATTTCCGACAACATCAACTCCTGCTGCAAAACTGCAAAAATTACCAATTTTAGCAATAAGACTATGATTTCTTACAATGGGGCCATAGCAATGACGACCAATGTCCGTTTTAAAATTAACAGCCATGTTTTTTTTAGGATTTGTCATGCAGTCAAGTTCCACAATAGCGTCTTCCTCAACATATGCAAGAGCACTATTTTTAAGATTCTCATAAATATCCGAATTGGTACAGGCCAAAAAAAGTACAGCGTCTTCTGTCGAATAATTTTCCAAAAATGACAAGGACTTTATCTTGTCATTATATTTGCACAAATGGTTGTCCAATATCAAATCCGCCTCTATATTGTACACTTGAAGGAGAATATTCTTGACCTGAACGCCTACTGCCCCAAACGGGAAGATTATAACTTTTTTATGCCTCCCCCAAATCCACTTCTCAATGCATTTTTTGATCTCACTGTCTATCGTTTTCACCCTGATCTCCTACCCCCACCTTTCGTCTGCTGTCTGATTTGAATACTTTTTCATATTTACTTCATATTTCTCAATCAATTTGTCCATTATTAATATACTATAGTATTTTTACCGGGTCAATTATCTTTTTATAATAGTACACGAATATTTGACTACTATTCAGGGAGATTCAAATGACACTAAATGAAAATATCCGACAATTGCGCATAACAAGAAACTTATCACAAGTAGATTTAGCCAAAGCTCTTGGTGTTACAAAACAGAGTATATCTAATTGGGAGAACAACAATATTCAACCGTCTATTGACATGCTCATTCATCTGGCCGGGTTCTTTTCCGTTTCAACAGATTATTTATTAGGCCTGGATCAACGGAAATATATTGAAGTCAGCGGCTTAACAGATCAACAGTTGGCTCATGTCACGGCTATCATTAACGATATTCAAAGACGCGACAATTAATTCCTTCATAATATTCCCTAATTTCTTTCCATCACCCTTTGACAAAACGCAGATATATATTTATATCGCGCCATATTTGCCTTATTTGTGTTTCTTTCATCACAAAAGCTATACCAAAAAAATTAGCATGTCACAATTCATACAATGTTTGATAGAAAAATATATCACAGAAACCAAAAAATATGGTTCACATTTATGACAGATTATTTTGTACGGTTCTTATGCTCTAGGCGATTTTAGACCGGATTCAGATATTGACATTATAATATTGCTGGACATATTTGATTTGGATTTAAAAGCATATAGTCAGCAGCTTGCTTATATGACATATGATTTTAATTTAGATAATGACCTCGATATTAACCGATTGCCGAAGTTCAGATTGCGCCATATCTGCCTCCTTTGTGTTCTTTCCATTTCTTGAAGCACGTCAACAGAATAAAATTCTGTTCTATCTCCTGCAAAGACAACATAACCCACGGCGTCGGAAAAATCAGATTCGGTTGCTTAACTCCGCAAACTGTTCCAGCGTCAGCGCCTCGCCGCGAATCATGGGCGACAGATTCATCTCCTCCAGAGCAGCTGTCGCACGCTCTTTAGAAATTCCCAGCTCCGGCGCGTTCGTAAGCCCGTTTACCAGAGTCTTGCGGCGCTGGCCAAAGGACGCTCTGATGAGAGCAAACATTTTCTTTTCGTCCGCCACATGTACAGGCGGCTCCGCATGCCTGGTAAGGCGGATAACCGCGCTTCCCACGTTCGGCCTGGGTATAAAGCAGTTCGGGGGTACGTTTGCCACTACTTCCGGCTTTGCATAATACTGCACCGCCAGAGAAAGCGCCCCGTAATCCTTCGTGCCGGGGCCTGACTGCATACGCTCCGCCACTTCCTTCTGTACCATAATGGTAATGCTCTGCAGGGGGATCTGCTTCTCAAACAGCCCCATGATAATGGGCGTGGTTATGTAATAAGGCAGATTTGCCACCACCTTCACCGGTCTGCCTCCATTCCTCTGCTCCACGATTTTATTGATATCAACCTTCAGAATGTCGTCGTTGATGACCGTCACGTTGTCGTAGTCTGCAAGCGTCTCCTCAAGTATGGGAATCAGATTTCTGTCGATTTCCACCGCTGCCACCTCTCTGGCATTTTCCGCCAGATACTGAGTCATGGTGCCGATCCCGGGGCCGATTTCCAGGACGCAATCCTCCCCTGTTATCTCTGCTGCCGCAATGATCCTGTCCAGAACAGAGGTATCAATCAGAAAGTTCTGCCCGAACTTTTTCTGAAAATTAAAATTATACTTCTGAAGTATCTCTATGGTGTTGCGCGGTATGCCCAGTGATGCCATCTGCACGTCTCCCCTGTGCTCTTACATTTATTATTGTTCGCTGATCTTCGGTCTTTTACCCAAATCCCGCATTTTGCCGCCGTTTGCTTTCATCATTTGGCGCCACCCTGTCTGTGCCGCCAGCTTATACAGGAATCTCGGAAAAGCAACCGACACATATTGATTTTCCTGTGCCCGCTGAATTTCCTGTGTCTTCCCTGCGTGAATCGCATCAGCAAGCACCTTCAATGCCTTCTCAACAGGTTCTCTCGGGCCATGTCCCGATTTTGTCTTCGGCATCTGTGCCAGTGCTCCGCCTCCGCCGACACCCACACCACTTCCCCAGACATACCCGGTCTTTGCACACCAGTTTTCCAGAACCTGCAGCGCGGTCTCCGCCTGAATTCCCTCAAAAAATCCGCAGTTGACAATTCCGTAAACCCGGATTTCTCTGTTTTTAAAAGAAGCCTCCTCCAAACCGGCAAGACACGAAAGCAGATGTCCGGGAACTCCGTCCACATAAAGAGGAAAGGATAATACCAACGCATCCGCCTGATTCAGCGCTTCCGCTTCTTCCTCTGTGACAGCGCCGGTGTGGAATCCAAATTCCAAAACTTCCGTTTCCCCTAAATAAGCCTTTAAATCCTCCAACAGTATTCCGCTGGCGCCGGATTTTACTTTCGGGCTTCCGTTAATAAGTGCAATTTTCATAAACTTATGCCCTCCAGTTCCTCTGCTGATCTATAAAAATATATATCCTTTACCAGCCCGTCATAATTGTCCGCATTTGCCTCCAAAATCTTCCGTGCCGTCTTCTTTTCCGCATCCGTGATATTTTCTCCGTAAAAATGTGCGGACAGAGAAATTACATTGTCATATCTGCGCTTATGGTGCATTTCACCCTTACGAATCACAAAGTCCGGATGAATATAGGAAATCGCCCTGTCCTGCACGGTTTTTACAAATGGACTCACACTGCCGTAATAGCATCTGCTTACGAAAATCAGCTCCGTACATTTACTCATATCAATCCCTGTATTCTCATATCCATCATGGATAACACACTTTCCCGGCGTCCTGGTCCAGCATCCGAAACAGCCCACGCAGTTCCTGATATCGCCCTGAGGCCTGATGATCTTATGTTCACCTTCTACAGGCATATTGAAATTTACCAAATCGGTAATAATTAATTTCATACCAGCATCTCCTGATTAAGCATTTTTACATTTCTTTTCGAAAAAGTGTTGCTGACGATATAAAAATTATTCTGTGACGGTTAAGTAATAAAATACCTTTCCTCCCCTTTTTTTGTGATTATTCCAATCTTCTTCTATAGATTCCTTTACATTTTTTGAATCTGTAAAATTACTTCCCCGCTTTTGGCAATGCTCAGCTAATAATTCATCGCTGATATCCAGATATACTACCACATCACAATCTACAATAATTGTAGTAAATAACGGATGACCTGCTTTTACTGATATTTTCTCATAGACAAGTTTATCAATAAAGCTGCCTATCTCTTTCGTCCAGGGCTTTTGGCTGATAAAGTCTGCTTCTTCTGTGGTCAATTGCGGCCATAATTCATCGTCCAAATCTACACAATCAGGAATTTGCTTCAGCAAGGTTGTCTTTCCGCAGCATGTTGTTGCCAAAACACAGATGCGCTCATTTTTATGCTTATCAAAAATTGCATTTAATGTGTTTATCGTTTCCTGTACAGACGTTTGTATTGACATACCGGAATCCTCCTGAATTTTTAAATCCATATGACAAGAAGCCATTTAATGAGCAACTTGGAATTAAAATTCCAAATAAATAAAACCACTCAGAAGCAATAAAAGGGTGGCCGAGGCCCCACTTGCGAATGGGCTCGAAATTGTTACAGAAAGGCATTCAACAGTTCCTCTCGAAACATATCAATATGCATCATAATATGTCCGATATTTCCTTCTCCCGCATATTGTGTTACATCAAAAAAATCTTTATCCGCCGCGGACCAATACAACTCGTTTTCATCTCCGCAAATATCTATTGTTTTATTCAACTTTCCAACGTAAACCTCAAGATAACAATTTTGAAGATAATATGTAAAATCCATTAAATGAGAAAGAATAATATCATTTTTTGTTATTGCAGTTTCCTCTTCAAGTTCCCTGTACGCCGCATCTAATCCGGTCTCATTTTCTTCAATTTTCCCACCGACAAAATTCGACAATCCCTTATATGGATTCTTTCTTCTTTTGCACATCAGGACTTTATCAGCATTTTCGCTAAATACTGCAATTACGTTATAACCCTGCATCTCTGTACCTCTACAATCCAGACTCTTTTTCATTGGAATTATAATCTGACTTCACCGGGAATACGATTCCGCCTTCAGGAAGCTCAGCACCTCCAATAAGTCCTTAAATATTTTTCTGCTCAGGCGGACCATCTCCTCATCCGGCGCGATCATGTCCGGCACCATCAGCGGCGTCATCCCGGCTGCATGTGCGGAACGGATTCCGTTTGGCGAGTCCTCGATGGCGTAAGCCTGTCCCGGCTCTGCCCCAAGCTCTTTGCAGGCCATCAGATAAATATCCGGCCGGGGCTTGGAGTGCTCCACCATATCTCCTGCGACCACCACTGAAAAATACTCACTGAGCCCCGCCTGTTCCAGGTGATTCAACACAGTGGTGCGCCTGGTAGATGATGCAAGCCCTATCTGCCAGCCGTTTTCCTTCAGCCAGGCAAGAATCTCCCCCGTACCCGGTTTAAGTGGAAGCCCGTTCTTTTCTATATAATCCCAAAACCACTCCGATGCACGCTGCCTGAATCCTTCATAATCAAAGTCTTCCCCGTATGCTCCCATAACAATCTGTCTGCTGTCATTGGCATTCAGGCCGATGCACCGGGGAAATATTTTATCCATGTCCGGCAGTCCGTTCTCATCTGCTACAGCCAGCCAGCTGTCCTGACAAAGGCGCTCCGTATCAAACAAAACGCCGTCCATATCAAATACTACTGTGTTATACATTTCTGATTTCAAGCTTCTTCAAACCTCTTTCTTTTTTTATGTCTTTTACCGCATCTTTATAAAGGTCGGTGGTCACACAAATTTCTTCTCCTGTGGATAAATCTTTTACCCATAATTCATAGCTGGTATCTGTTGACAGTATACCCTTCGGTTTATTTGCTAAAATATGTTTTGCATACACTTCCAGATTCTGATCAGATGTTTCTTTCGTATTCAGCATTTCCGCTTTTGCTTCTTTACTTTTTATTTCCTGACCGTTTCCGCATATGGGACACATTTTAAAATATGTCTTCTTTATCGGAAAGAGCGGTATGTAATTCAAATGTGCCCATATTTTGTATCGTACATATGCTTTTTGATACACTCTTTTGCATACTGTGCATTCTTCCTTTTCCCCGAAGTATCCTTCCTGTTTCGTAAAAACACGGGTTCCGTATAAAATCATTCCCATTTTAAAAATTCCCCCTTCATTGCATCATTTATATTTGATTTATATTATCATATTTTTCAAAATCAGTCTAACGCTTTTCTATTTTTTCAAAATGTGTTAGAATATTAATTGCTGACTGCGCGCATACCTCTTGCAAAAGGAAACGATTATGAAGTCTACGATGAGTGAAACAAAACAAAAAAAATTATCCATGATTCCCTATTTGTGGAGCTATAAATGGCATTATCTTCTGGGTGTCATAGTACTGCTGCTGGTGGATATGTCCAGCCTTTATATCCCCCAATATACAGGCGATATCATTGATGGCCTGACGAAGGGAACCTTCGGCTTTGAAGGCGTAAAGCCCATCCTGCTGAAAATCCTTCTGGCAGGACTTGCTATGATGCTTGGGCGCTTCGGCTGGCGCTTTTTTATCATCGGCGCCTCCCGGGGAATTGAATATAAAATGCGGAATGACCTGTTTCAGCATCTCGAGACCCTTTCCGCCCGCTTCTACAACAGCCACAAGACAGGTGACCTGATGGCTCATTTTACCAATGACCTGCAGGCTATCCGCATGGCTGTGGGCATGGCAGTCATTACCACCTTTGATGCCGTGGTCATGACGGTCATGGTGCTTGTCAAAATGATCGTCTATGTGGATCTTAAACTGACCCTGCTGGCCTTTATCCCTCTTACTCTGGTGGCCTTCGGTTGTTACTACTATGGCATTGAACAGAAAAAGCGCCAGACCAGGCGGCAGGAAGCATTCTCTTACCTGTCCGACAAAGCTCAGGAAAGTCTCGCAGGCATCCGGGTGCTGAAGGCTTTCGTCCAGGAGGAGGCTGACTTCAAATCCTTTGAGGACGCAAGCAAGAATAATATGGAAAAGAATCTGGCGGTGGCAAAACTCCAGGCAGTCTTCGGGGCACTGCTGGATATGGTCACGGGCTTAAGCCTCCTGCTGACACTGGTATTCGGCGGAAAAATGGTGCTGAACGGTCAGGTATCCATCGGCCAGTTTGTGGCGTTTAATTCCTACATAGGTATGCTGGTATGGCCTATGATCGCCTGCGGGGACTGTGTCAACACCTTCAGTCAGGCAGCGGCGGCCTTCCACCGGGTGGCAGCCATCTTTCGAGAGGTACCGGATATTGTGGACGCTGATACCTCTCTTCAGGCAGACTGCGAACTCCATCTGGAGGGCGATATCCGTCTTAACGATCTTACCTTTACCTATCCCGACGGCGAACTTCCCGTCTTAAAGAATATCAATCTGCATATCCGCCCCGGCGAGATGCTGGGTATTCTGGGCCGGACGGGAAGCGGAAAATCCTCACTGGCTGATCTGCTGCTGCGGGTTTACGATTGTGAAAAGGGGATGCTGCTTCTGGACGGAAAGCCTATAGATGAGATTCCCTTATGTATACTGCACCGGGATATGGCTTACGTCCCCCAGGATAATTTCCTGTTTTCCGATACGCTGGAGGAGAACATCGCCTTCGGCCTGGAAGAGCGCATTCAGGAACATCCGGAACTGCGCGACAGCATTCACCAGGCGGCAAGGGACGCCTGTATTCATGACAACATTATGGATTTCCCCGAAAACTACCTGACGCTGGTGGGAGAAAGAGGTGTCACACTGTCGGGAGGACAGAAGCAGCGAAGCTCTATTGCCAGGGCACTGTTGAAGGATTCCGCCGTGCTGATTCTGGATGATTCCCTGTCGGCTGTTGACACGGACACTGAGGAGCAGATTCTGGAAAACCTCATGCGTCTGCGCAAAGGAAAAACTACCATCGTCATTGCACACCGCATCTCCACCCTGCAGCAGGCAGACCACATCGCGGTGCTGACAGAGGGCGAGCTGACGGAGTACGGCACCCATGACGAGCTGGTGGCCCTGGGCGGCTTCTACGCACACATAAACGAAAAACAACAGCTGGAACAGGAACTGCAGGAGGAGTAAACATTATGCAGGAAGACAAGATAGAATCCAATTACAGAGGAAGTGTTCTGCTGCGCCTCCTCTCCTATATGAAGCCATATCTGGGCTGGGTAACTCTCTGCCTGATCATGGTGCTGGGGCTGACGGCTCTCGAGCTCTACCGTCCCGTTCTGATAGGCGACGCCATCAACCTGTTTAAAGAGCAGGGGGATTATAATGTCATTACGGAAACAGCTGTGAAGTACGGCATTGTGCTGGTCTTAAGCTTCTTTTTTACAGTGGTCCCCATATGGCTGCTGCAAAAAACCGGACAGCGGATCATCCATGCCGTCCGCAAGGAGCTTTACTCCCATATTCAGGACTTAAGCAGCCGATACTTTGATCTGACTCCCGTGGGTAAGCTGGTGACAAGAGTCACCAATGACGTGGAGGCCCTGAATGAGATGTACTCCGGTATTCTGGTGCGCCTGTTTCGAAATATTGTAAAAATCGCGGGACTGGCTGCCGTTATGCTGATAATGGACTGGAAGCTGGCACTGATCTCCTTTGTTCTGCTGCCGGTGGTGGTTGTACTGACCGTGGTTTTCCGCGAGATTTCCAGAAGGACCTACCGCATTACCAGAACCCGCCTCACCGACCTGAATACCTTTCTGTCGGAGAACCTTTCCGGTATGCGCATCATCCAGCTCTTCGGGCGGGAAGAGAGAAAATTTGAGGAATTTAACGATAAAAACTATAAATACTACAGAGCCTTTTATCGGGAAATGCTGGTATTTGCCATCTTTCGCCCTCTGATCTATATTCTCAGCATCCTGTCACTGATGCTGGTACTTGGAAAGGGCAGCCTGGATGTTCTGGATGAGATCATCCCCATTGGCACTTTGTACATTTTCGTGCAGTATATCCAGTCCTTCTTTGACCCGATACAGGAACTGGCTGAGCAGTTTTCCACCCTCCAGTCCTCCCTTGCCTCCGGTGAAAAGATTTTCACCATAATGGATGAAAAGGCACTTGTTCCTGAGGCGGAAGAGCCTGTTATTCTTCCTGAAATTAAGGGACGTATAGAGTTCGATCATGTATGGTTTGCATATGATGATGAAAATTATGTGCTGCGGGATGTGTCCTTCGTCATTGAGCCCGGACAGAGTGTCGCTTTTGTGGGTGCCACCGGCGCAGGCAAATCTTCCATTTTGAACCTGATCGGAAGATACTATGACATTCAGCGGGGGCACATCTATATCGACGGAGTCGATATACGGGACTTAAGCAAGAAACAGCTGCGCAGCGCCATCGGACAGATGCAGCAGGACGTGTTTATCTTTGAAGGAACGGTGGAAAGTAATATCAAGCTTTACAATGAAGAAATTACTTCTGAGGAACTGCAGTCAGCGGCTGAGTACGTCAATGCCTCCCACTTTATTGAAAAGCTGCCTGATGGTTATAAAGAGCCTGTCTCAGAGCGTGGCTCTACCTTCTCCGCAGGTGAGCGCCAACTCCTGTCTTTCGCACGGACTCTGGCACACAAACCAAGCATCCTGGTCATGGATGAAGCTACCGCCAACATCGACACGGAGACAGAACTACTCATCCAGGAGGCTCTGGAAAAACTTATGAAAGGCCGCACCACCATCATGGTGGCACACAGACTTTCCACTATTCAGCATGCCGACTGCATCATGGTCATGCACAAGGGCAAGATTCGGGAGCGGGGCACTCATCAGGAGCTGCTGGCACAAAACGGCATCTATAAAAAGCTGTATGAGCTGCAGATACACCATGAGATAACTGCCTAAAGTCAGTTCATCTCCTCAATGTGGGAAATGTAATCCAGTGAGCGCAGTGCCTCTATAATCTCGCTGTGTGTTTTATACTTCTTCAACTCCTGGCTGGCAATGGTAATGGTAACGGAATATACGCTTAAGCCGGATCCCAGGTATGCGCTGTTTGCTTCAATATCGTCAATCCGCAGCCCCAGTCTGCGGATTGTTGTTACAAAATCCTGCAGATTTTCCTTGCTCTTCAGTTCCAGGTGAATTTCAAAATGATTGGATCTGTTTTTCAGATAGGTCTCCACCGCGGGCAGATAAGTTAAAATACACAGCAGCAGCACAAAAGAAATCGATGTCACTGTGTAAAATCCGGCTCCCGCAGTCAAACCAATAATGCCGCAGGACCACAGCCCGGCTGAGGTAGTCAGTCCCTTGATCTGATTTCGGGAACTGAACAAAATGGAATTGCCGCTCAGCATGGCAACACTGATGACAGCTGCCGCCGATAAAAGAGGAAATTTCATGGGCGTCTCCTGCATCAAAAACAGATCCAGCAGCATCACCAGAGCAGATGAAAACGACACCAGTATGAAGGTTCTAAGCCCGGCAGAGTGGCGCTTGCTGGCGCGCTCGCAGCCTATTACAGCGGCAAACAGAACGGCAATTGTCAGGCGCAGACACACCGAAGCGATGCCTATGTCGCTGGCCCATTCTCCCAGCAGTCTCGCAATCGGGTCATATATCACATCATTCATATTCCAAACCTCCTGCCTGCCATATGAGAATGTCTCATCATGGCGTATTGTTCTTCCGCTGCCTCCGTAAAGGCAAGCTCTTCCTCCGACGGTGCCCCCGGATGACCGGGCAGTTCCTTTTGAATTGCCTGAATCCGCTGAATCAGCAGTTCCACCTCACTCAGTTTCTCCTCATGCAAAGCCGTGATTTCCGGCGTCAGATCCTCGAGCTCTTTGGAATAGGATTTCGACAGATAGAGGGAAAGTTTCGCACAGGCCGGGCCAATCAGTTCGTACAGAACACTGGATGCCAGAATGATCGTCTGCAATGCGCTGCCCATTTCTCCGCCCAGAGTCCTCGCTCCCAGGGCTGCAAGCCCTATGGCTACTCCTGCCTGTGGAATCAGCGCCAGTCCCAGATAGTTCCGCACCTCTTTCTTTTTTTTCACCATCAGGCACCCCAGAAAGGCCCCTGCATACTTTCCCACAATACGGACCAGAAAATAAAGCACACCCACCACAAGCAGAGGAACCGCTCCCACCGACATGGAATTGTCCACCAGGGCATCCAGCTTAAACGTCAGCCCGGAGCGGACGAAAAACAGCAAAAGGATGGGCGGGCTGAAATAATTAAGCTGCTTAAACAGCTTGTCATCCTCCGTAATGTTAATATAAACCATACCCATAGACATGCAGCCCAGCAGCGGAGACACATCCAGCAGGGCGCAGATTCCGCAGAAAGCGAACAATGTCGCAACGGAGATGATCAAACGGTTGTCTGTGGAGCGCTTCTTTGGCATCAGCAGCTTCATCACCCAGCCAAACAGGCCGCCCAGCAGGAGCACCCCGAAGTTCACCAGAATCGGTTTTAAAATGCTCACGACACTGAACTCCCCCGTCTTTGCCGCCAGCGCCACCGAAATCGCTATACTGTATGCGATCAGTCCCACAACGTCATCCAGAGCCACCACCTGAAGCAGAGTATCCACAAAATCTCCTTTTGCCCCTGTCTGCCGTATGGTCATGACCGTGGAAGCCGGTGCGGTGGCCGCAGCCAGCGCTGCAAGGACGATAGAGAAGGTCAGATCCAGGTGCAGCAGGAAAAAGGTAACCGTGAAGACCAGGACGGAAGCCAAAAGGGACTCCAGCACCGTAATAACCACTACCTTCAGACCGTTTTTCTTCAATGTGGAAATTCTGAAAAACTCTCCTGTGCTGAAGGCAATAAATGCCAGCGCAATGTCGGCAATAAAGTCCATCCCCTCCACAAGAGAAGCCGGAACTATCTTAAAGCAGTAAGGTCCCAGCAGGATTCCCGCCAGTATGTATGCCGTAACGTTGGGCAGACGCAGCTTTTTTGTGATGCGGGTCATGGCATACCCGGAAAACAGCATGAAAGCCACGGAAATGATAATAGTAGCTACCGTAGATGAATCCTGCAGTTTTTCATAAAACGAATTCAGCATACCCTTCCCCTCTTCCCATCTGTTCGGAACAGCCTTGTAAAATAATTTATTATATGTTACACTATTCCTACAATAAAGTAAAATTATGTTTTTTTTAACTTCAATAAATTTTTTATATGGTGAGAATATGATAGATTCTAAATTTGAAACCCTGTTAGTAGTTGCAGAACAGAAGAATTTTACCAAAGCCGCCGAAATGTTATCCCTGACTCAGCCCGCCGTAAGCCACCATATCAGCCAGCTGGAAAAAGCTTACGGAGAACAGCTTTTCGTGCGCAAAAAGGGCGGTCTGATGCTGACAAAAGAGGGAGAGATCATTGTAAAATACGCAAAGAGAATTAAGGCGCTGGATTCCCAGATGCGCGCGGAAATTGCGGATGCGAAGCTGGATTTAAACAAGATCAGAGTGGGCGTAACCCACACCTCCGAAAGTAATCTGATGATTGAAGTTCTTGCCAGATACAGCAACGAGAACCCAAATATCAGCATTACAGTTATCACTGATACCATAAAAAATCTTTATACTATGTTGGAAAATTTTGAGATTGATATTGCCGTTGTGGAGGGAAAAAATACAAACTTAAATTTTAATGCCCTGATGCTGGATACGGATTACCTGGTCTGCGTCATGTCCAACAATAATCCCCTTTCCGGACATTCCATGATCACGCTGGCTGAATTGAAGAAAGAGCGGCTGATCCTCCGCTCCTCTTCCTCCGCAACCCGGAAGCTTTTTGAATCTACTCTGGAGGGTATTGATGAAGGTATCGGCGACTTCGATGTCACAATGGAAGTGGACAATATCGCCACAATCAAAGATCTGGTCCGCAAGGAACTGGGCGTATCCATTCTGCCGAAAAGCGCCTGCATGGACGAACTCCGGAAGGGCAAAATTACCGTGCTTCCCATCGAGAACCTCAGCATGATACGCGAGACCAATATTGTCTACCACAAAACCTTTTCCCACACCGATGTGCTTCAGCACATCACCAAAATTTACCAGGACACGGCAAAGAAGTACAATGTGTAACGATTCAGAGCCATGCAGATTTATATAAAACAGGCTGTTCAAGCTTGCTTGATAAAGACTGTTTTTATAAATCTATATGGCGAGAAGCCATACATGAGCAAAATATAAGCAAGCCTCGAAGAGGCGGTTTTGCGAATGGGCTCTGAATCGTTATTATATATATCTCTCCGTCCCATCCAGAAGGCGCACTGCCTCCCGGTTCAGGACAGCCCACCCGAAATCATGAATGTCTGACAACTTCCGCGGAAAGACCATGCCGCCATGGAGCATCCGCACGCTGTGCTGGTCGGAGCCTGCAGTCAGGGGCAGATTATGTTTTTTGGCATAATCCAGCGCACGATCATTGTACTCCGGGTGGCGCTCCTCCTTTTCCAGGCTGGAATGGCTGGCATTTACGCCCTCCACCGCATCCACATGATCCGGATAGGTACGGATTTCTTTGATATACCAGGCCTCCCTGTAAGGATGTGCCTGACTGATGATCCCACCGCCTTCATGCACCAGCTCCAGCTGCTCTGCCACCGTTGCATCTCTGATTTCAGGATGCTCCAGCAGCCACCTCTTGTCCGGCCCGTACACCAGAAATTCCATCCCGTTATAGCACGATTCCCAGCCGAAAAAGACCTGCAGGCCTATTTTGTCCCCCTCTTCCTTCGCACGCTCATAGCCCAGACAGAACCGCTCCACCCACTGTCCCCAGGGAAGGTTCCTGTCTACCGCCGTATTTCCGTAGACGAAATGGTCCGTGATAATGATACCGGCGTAACCTGCCTTTTTATATGCCCTGGCCATCTCTGCTCCGGTATTGGAAGCGCAGGCGCTGGCCTCCGAGGTGTGCATATGAGTCTCATACAAAAATTCGTCCATTCATTCCACTCCTTATTCATCCGCTTACTCACACTAAACATTACAATACCAGTGCAAGACTTAGAATTCCTTAGGCGGCGTATTTTGACGCCTTAGAAATTCTTCTTGCACTTTCATCTCCCGCAGCACGCTTATCCCTAAAGGCAGCGACAGCACAAAGGAACAGATGTCGGACCAGGTCTGGCTCATCTGCACTCCCAGCAGGCCGAAAAACATGGGCAGGATCCAGATCAGCGGGATAAAGAAAATACCCTGTCTGGCTGCCGCCACAAGAGATGCCTTGGCAGCCTTACCGATGGACTGGAGCATCATATTGCACATGACAATCCAGGCGTTCAGCGGAAATACCAGACATTGCAGCCGCAGGGCCAACGTGCCGATGCGAATGACTTCCTCATCCTCCTTCCTGAATAAGGTCACCAGAGGTTTAGCAAACACAAGACCCGACACGGACACCACCAACAGAAAAACAGCCGCATATTTGACGCAAAAGAAAAATGCCTGACGCACCCTTCCATACTGCTTTGCTCCGTAATTCATACCGCAGACCGGCTGGAAGCCCTGACCGAATCCGATCAGCGCCGAATTGGCAAACATGGAAATACGTCCCACAATGGACAGCGCCGCTATGGCAGCATCACTGAAATCGCCGCCATATAATCCGGCGGAATGGTTCAGGCAGACCTGAGCAATGCTGGCAAGCCCCTGCCTGCAGAGAGAGGGAATCCCTCCCCTGAATATTTCTCTGTAGAACATCCAGCAGGGCTTAAAGTTGCGGAAGGAAATTCGGATATTACCGCCCTTCCTGCTCATGATAAACAAAATCACAAAACTGACCACCTGACTCATCACGGTAGCCAGCGCCGCTCCCGCCACTCCCATATCACAGGTATAGATCAGCAAAGGATCCAGCGCTATATTCAGCACCGCGCCGGTGACAATTCCAACCATGGCATAGGATGCGCTGCCCTGAAACCTGAGCTGATTGTTCAGCACCAGTGAGGACATCATAAAAGGACATCCCATCAGAATGATCCGCAGGTAATCCTTTGTATATGGCAGAATCGTAGGAGTGGAGCCCAGCGCCTTTGCAAGTGGCGTCAAAAAGATAATCCCCAGAACTCCGGCGACGATGCCCGCAAAAAATGCCGTAAAAAATCCTACGGCAGCCATACGGTTGGATTCCTCAAACTCCCCTGCCCCCAGCGTTCTGGAAATAAAATTTCCCGAGCCATGACCGAAGAAAAAACCACAGGCCTGAATCACTGCCATCACCGAAAACACCACGCCCACCGCAGCTGTGGCCTGGGTATTCAGCCTTCCCACAAAAAAGGTATCCGCCATATTGTAAAAGGAAGTCACCAGCATGCTGATGATGGTGGGTACCGCCATCTGGCAGACCAGATGGGGCACCGGCTCATTGAGCATGTAGTCTACTTTCTCCTGCTGATTCATACTGCGTACATTCATACCCTCAATCCACCCTCTGCAAAACTTTTAAAAATTACACATTCCGAGATGCTTCCGAGAAGAATGCCTTCTCTTGGCATTCTTCCGTGTGAGATTTAGAACTTCTTGGCATCCCATCCTATGATGGGATGTCATTAGAAGTTCTTCTCACACTCTACACGCTAATCAGCTCCCTGCACCGGTTCAGAGCCGCATACAGCTCCTGCTTCCGGGGCATGGCAAGATTGCCGGGAACTGAGCCTGCGTCACCGCCTTCCCCGCCGCGTCCCTGGCCGTTCTGTCCGCCTCCGCAGAAAGCTCCGAAACTTCTCTCCCTGATACGGCTATACATATTCTCCACAGCTTCTCCTAATGTCTTTTTACCGTCGAAATCATGAAGTTTCATGTTTTTGATCATGTATGCCAGCGCTGTCAGCTGTTCCGAATCCACCAGCTGCTCCACATACCGCAGGTCCACTTCCTCACGGTTAATGGAAAAGCCGTCCAGGCCGTCCGTCCTCATCTTGATGCGGTCATCCTTTGCAAAACCGGCATCCCGCCTGACTATACGACAAAAATCCGGTTTCTCCGCATCGGCGGCATCCCCCAGGGTGTAAGGGTAGCTCTCGGCCTCCTCTTTAGCAAACTTCGTGATCTCCACGGGCTGGTATTTATTCATCTGTACAATACAGTCCGATTTGTGGAAATAAGAACCGCAGCTGCCCGCCACCAGTATTGTGGAAATACCATACTTCTCATACAACTCCCGCACTCTGTCAATAAACGGAATAATGGGCTCCACATCACGGCTCACCACGCGCTGCATCAGTTCGTCCCGAATCATAAAGTTCGTTGCGCTGGTATCCTCATCAATGAGAAATACCCCCGCTCCCGCCTCCATGGCTTCCACCGTATTTGCCGCCTGGGAAGTGCTGCCGCTGGCATCCTCGGTATAAAAGGCCTTTGTGTCCCTGCCATTCGGCAGATTGCGGATAAACATGGAAATGTCCGTCTTCTGAATGCTCCTGCCATCCTCAGCCCGCAGCTTCATTGCAGTCTCATCCGTAATCACATACTCCCTGCCGTCACCTGCAATATGATTGTAAACTCCCAGTTCCAGAGCCTCCAGCAGGGTGGACTTGCCGTGATAGCCGCCGCCCACGATCAGAGTCACCCCCTTCTTGATACCCATTCCTGTGAGTTTCCCGTGATGGGGCAATTCCAGAACCACCTCCATAGATGCGGGACTTTTAAAAGCGACCGCCTCCTTCATGGGCAGGGAAGAGACTCCCGATTTTCTGGGCAGGACAGCGCCGTCTGCCACAAATGCAACTAATTCTTTTCTTTTCAGTTCCTCACGGATATACTGCTGGTCATCCGCCAGGAACAGCACCTTCTCCAGGCCGTCCTTAGGACAGGTCGAGGACAGCAGCGTCTGTCTTACGCACAGGGGCAGGAAGTCAAACAAAATCTTTCCCAGCTCCCCTGCATTGATAGTGCGCCCGTTGGCAGGAAATCCTATCTCCATGCGGACCGTCAGATCACCGTTTGCCGTGTTCACCGTGCAGGCGCTGCGCTCCAGTATCTCCTGCCCCGGATGGCTGATGCCCAGAAGACCGCTCTTGCCGGAGCCTTTTGCCTTAAAGGAGTAGTCCTTGATCTTCGCCGCTACCCGCCGCAGCAGAAAATCCTGAAACGCGATTTTTCTGACATTGCTGTCATAACATTTTCCATCAAAACCCGCCACCTTACCGGGCACAATAATGCTGACCTTGGAGGGTGCCGCAAAGGGATCTCCCTGCACATGGTCTATGGACAGCACATACTGCTGAAACTGATATTTTCCTCTCGTGTCCTTGTATGCGGGATAGCTTTTATGATCTATCTGCCGCAGCAGGGTCTGCAAATCCGCCGCTGTCTTCATATTACGATTCCGCCTTTCCTTAAGCATACGCGGCGTGTAACCGCCGTTTCATTTTGCCATGTTCTGTTTTGCGCCGCGCAATCTCCTTGCTCCACCTACTATTTTAATCCATTTTGGAAAAGTGTCAAGGAATCCGCCCATCATCTAAAAAGGGCCGCCGACTACTGCTTCGGCGACCCTCCCCGGTTCCATTATTCATTTCACAATCTTCAGATTAAGGTATTTAACAGGACGTTATCACGGAAGCCAGTCCATCGTCATTTCCTTCATCTGGTTTGTGGTATCGTTAAACCTAAAGTGATAACCGCTGCTGCCCATATAAACCTCTGACTTAATGCGGTAATCAACATTATTGTAATCATCCTGTTCCGCGCCTTCACTGCTGTTTTCCAGAAGCTGTTCTTTTGTAAGGGTTGCCGGGAAGGAAAAGCAAACCGTATTCGCTGCGTCAAGAATATTCTCCGTTATCGTTGCATTCCTCTCCGCATCATAATCAGGCTGCGGCACATAGAGATAATTTATTCTTACATATGACAGCAGACACTCTTCCTCCGTCAAAGTATCTCCGGTTATGTTCACAAACTTGAACTGCATAGTCACATATTTATTAATATCTGCCGTATACCTGCTTGTTTCATAATTTTTGTTTACATTGTTTCCCTTATTGTTCAGATCACTTTCATCAAACGGAATTCCTCCGTCAATCAAATCCTTCAGAGTGCTCTCTCCAAGCTTGAAAACCTTTCCATTGTAAGCAAAAGACCTGTTCTCAAAATCCACATACTTGTCACTTAAGCCCTCAACCGGAGTGAAATCCTCCTGGATAGGAACTGCAAATTCTGTCGAGGCCTCACTGCTTTCTTCACTGCTCTCTGACCCTGTTTCCCTGTCTGTGGCTTCTTCTGAAGAACTCTCTTCTTCTGAAGCACTCTCTTCTCCCGAGCCCGTTTCCTCTCCTGATTCGCCTTCCTCCGTTTGCTTCGTGCTTTCTGTCCTCTGCTCAGACGTTCCCCGCGATGCCTCCTTTTCTTCCTTACCGCAAGCGATCAAAGAAAGATTCATCGCTATCATAATAAGTCCTGCCAGCATAATTTTTTTAATTTTCATAAAACTCCTCCTGTATTTCAGATTTTAGCTTCATTGTATGAAAACCGGCTCTGAAAATAAAGCGAAAGCTGGTTGCAAAACCGCAACTATCAGTTCCGTTCCTCAGGATACACTGATATCCATCCATTCCAGATAGTAGATTTCCTCAAGAGCTCCCGGATAATCATCCGTAAAGCCGGATATCGTGTAAATGCTTCCGTCCTCCAGGTCACAATAGGCATGAAAACAGTATGTCGTTGACGCCTCCATTTTTTTATATTCTAAAACAGAGTAGGTATAATAATAAAAGGTTCTGCCGTTTACCTGAACCTCTCCCTCTGTGTGAATGCGGGAAAGCTCCCTGTCGGCAGCCGATTTCTTCATATCCTCCGCCGTCATCCATGTATACTTCACAACGCTCGTCATAATATAGACCTGATTATCCTCGTCATAATAGGTTTTTCCGGCAATAGTGTCTGCAGTCAGCATACAGTGATCCGGCAGTACGTAAGACAGGCTGTGCTGCCCGTTCCCATACACGATCGTATCCTCCGAAATATACCGCTGCTCCGGGTCAAGACTCTTATCCTCCGTCCAGAGCATCCCCACTTCGTCATCTATCTCATCTGTTGGGTACGCCGCATCTAAAACCTCCCTTGCCCTGACAAGCGCCTCGTCATATATCTTTTCCCGCATTGTCTCGTCCAGCTTTTCCACATCGATCTTATCAAAGGGAATAACAACCAGGAAGTGTCTCCCTTCGTCCGCCGGTGCCAGCATTACTTCAAAATAAGTACGGTCAAGATCACTTCCCCTCTCTTCCTCCAGGCTGATCACATAACGTACATAGTCATGCCCCTCTCCGGTCAGCCGCTCCGCTTCCTTCTCCATACGGTAACCGAACGCTATCAGAGACTCCCTCTTTTCCTCCATGCGCGCCCACATTTCATCTAACGTATCAACCCCAATCTGTATCTGAATCAGATACCGTTCATCCTGCCGGATATTCATACAACCGCTTCCATGGAGATATACCGTTCCCTTTTGCTGCAGAGTAAACTGCATTCCTTTAAATACAACCTTCCAAACCCGCGGCCCATCATCTCCCTCTCTCACGGTTGATTCTACCGCCGCAGGGGCACCGCCTGCTTCATCAAATGAAATAACACCTGCAAACCACAACCCTCCGATAAGCGCAAGCAGCCATAGTCCCAACGCCGCAATACAAGCCGCTGTTTTTATCCTGTTCATGGCTGTACGTTCTCCTTCACCTCATCAATCAGTATGTGCCATCCGTTTTCTTTTACAAGGCGTCGTAATTCCGCAATGCATATCAAAAAAAGGATTAGAAAAAAAATAACAACCGCCCCGAGAACAATCAGTGTACGGCCATTATACTCATAGTAAAGACCCAACTGCTCCTCATCCGTGTAAGCTAAAAGGAAATCGCCCTCCCTGATACCGTTCACGTCCAGCCACACCGTTTTTACGACTCTGCGCGACACATCATCAAAAAAGCTGAGATCCGCTTTTGTATACTGCTGGTACACTCTCTCCACCCGTATACGCTCTATCAGCGCATCATCCGTTTTTCGGGGATAATGGATCAGCGTTGTCAGAAAAATCACTCCGCAAAACAGAAACAGCGCCCCTGTCAGCGCGAACAGGACCCACAATCGTATGTAAACGCCCTTTCTCCGCGCCTTTCGGGCGGACATTCCTCTCATTTCCAAGGCTTGTCCGGCAGGCTTCTCTTCCAACGAAGAAACAATTTTCCCGTAAATCAATTCCTCAATGCTGACCTGAAAAATATCGCAGATTGCCACCAATTTATCCAGATCGGGATATGCCTTGTCAGTCTCCCATTTGGATACCGCCTGCCTTGTCACGCCGATCTTGTCGGCAAATTCTTCCTGACTCAGGCCCGCCTTCTTCCGATATTCCTGTATTTTTGCTCCGATCAACAGCATAGCGCAAAAATCCTCCTTCCCGTATCTGACCTTCCGAACACCTAATAGATACCTTATGAAAAATGCTGTTAAATGTCAAGTCCGCAACTTCAATGGAGACTTTTTCCGTGTTTTGTGCTATGCTTAGTGTGAAGAAGCGTTCTTTCAGGTATATAATCAAGATACGAAGAGGGCAGCCATGGCATCTCATATCAAAAGTATGACCGAGGGCAAACCCGGCAAATTAATATTGACCTTTGCTCTGCCGCTGATGGCAGGCAATGTCTTCCAGCAGCTGTATACCGTAGTGGATACCGCTGTAGTGGGCAAATACCTTGGTGTCAACGCCCTTGCGGCGCTGGGAGCGTCCGATTGGCTGAACTGGATGATGCTCGGGATCATCCAGGGCTTCACTCAGGGCTTTGCCATCCTTATGGCCCAGGAGTTCGGTGCCGGGCACCACCAACGACTCCGCAAAGTCATCGGCAGTTCCGGCATTCTTTCGGCTGTCTTTGCTCTTTTACTGATGGCTGTGGGACAACTGATTGCAAGACCTGTTCTCATCCTGCTCCAGACCCCGGAAGCTATCATGGACGACACCCTGCTGTACCTCCGCATTATGTTTCTGGGAATACCCATTGTCATGGCATACAATCTTTTCGCCTGCATCCTGCGCTCCCTGGGGGACGGGCAGACACCTCTTTATGCCATGGTAGTGGCATCCCTGGCCAATATTGCTCTGGATTTACTTTTTGTAATGGTCTTCAACCGGGGCATCGCAGGCGCTGCCACAGCCACCCTGATCGCCCAGCTTATATCCGGTATTTACTGCCTGTACCACATTTCCAAAATTCAGATCATGCGGTTTACAAGGGAAGACTTTCTTCCGGAGAGCGGTCTGGCCGGAAAGCTCCTGTGGCTGGGCTTTCCCATGGCGTTCCAGAACTGTATCATTGCCATCGGCGGCATGATCGTCCAGTTTGTGGTCAACAGTGCCGGTGTCATCTTTATCGCCGGTTTTACCGCCACCAACAAGCTCTACGGCCTGCTTGAAATTGCGGCCACTTCCTACGGCTACGCCATGATCACCTATGTCGGGCAGAATATGGGGGCAGGAAAAACAGAACGCATCCGTAAAGGAATGCGCTCCGCTCTGGGTCTTGCTCTGATCACTTCTGTCTGCATCGGCACCGTCATGCTGTTGTTTGGCAGACTGATCCTAAGCTGTTTCATCTCCGGTACTCCTGAGGAGGTGGAACAGACCATGGAAATTGCCTATTTTTACCTGGCAATCATGAGCATCAGCCTGCCCATCCTGTATATTCTGCACGTTATCCGCTCCGCTATCCAGGGCATGGGCAACACCATACTTCCCATGCTGTCCGGTATTGCAGAATTTGCCATGCGCACCTCCACGGCACTGCTGCTGCCCCTTGCAGTGGGTGAAATCGGCATCTTTTTCGCGGAGATTGCCGCCTGGCTGGGCGCGGATATAATACTGGTTATCAGCTATTTCCCAACAGTAAAAAAAATTGAATTATAAATATCGGGACAGTCTTTCTGCAATAATTCCGACATTTTTATATGTGATCATTTTACATACCAGATCAGTAAATCCGCCGTATTTGCGGTATAAAAAATTGAACAAAAGATATGCCGCCCGCTGACTTTTATCCCTGGGGATTCTCTTTAAAATATTTTTCAGACTGTATATCTGTTTGTAGATCCATATGTATCCGTCATACAACTCCTGTTCCGACATATGCGCCGGGCGGAACACAACATGGGCCGTGTTATACTCAGACAGATCGTCAGATATGATCCTGCCTTCCTCTTTTAACCTGTTATATAATTCAGTACCGGGATAAGGCGTTAATATATGAGATGTGACCGTTTCAATTTTATTTTTTACTATCCAGTCAAGTGTTGTTCTGAATGTTTCCGGCGTATCACCATCCAGTCCAAAGACAAAGCTGGCATTGATCATAATTCCCCTGTCATGCGCCATTTTAACTGCTTTCTCATACATCTCTGTGTTATTCTGTATTTTATGGACATTATTGATCGAATCCGCCTGTATACTTTCAAACCCGACAAACAGTCCCTGACATCCGCTGCGTTTCATCAGGTCCAGCAGCTCAGCGTCACATAAAGCGTTTAGCGAAACGGCAGCGTTCCACTTGATATCCAGAGGTATAAGTCTGTTTAAAAAATCCCTGAGCCATACCGGATTTCCCGCAAAATTATCATCAATAAACATAATATGTTTTGATCTGACCGCTCTTATATCCTGCAGGACAGCCTCAATATCACGGTTCACATACATTCGCCCGCCGGCGCTGTTATAACAAAAATCGCATCGAAACGGACAGCCTCTGCTGGTATGAATCACATTACAATACAAATATTTATCTTTCGTCAAAAAATCATATGCCGGAGATACGATATCCTCCCCATTAAAATTTTTATGGCACTTATATATTGTTTTTAAGGTTCCTTTTTCAAAATCTTTTATGATATCGGGCCACGTTCCTTCTGCTGCCCCAATGCACAATACGTCAAACGCATCCTTCGGAACGGTATCATACGCAGTTGTTATATGTATTCCTCCTGCCACAACGATAATGCCTTTATCACGAAACTTCTTTGCAATCCTTATAGCCCCCGGCAAAGTGTCAACAGTAACGGATATTCCGACTATATCAGGCTTATCAGAGTAATCGATGCTCTCTATGTTTTCGTTTTCCAATGAAACTGTATGTTCTTCCCTGAGCAGATTCACAATCGTCAACAGCCCCAGCGGGGGAGCCATATGAAGCTTAATATCTGTGTCCATGGGACGTTTTATCATTTTGGGCTGTATTAATTTTATATACATATAAGTCTCCGTTTTATAAGTTCAATCCGCCGCCTTATCCAACAGCCTTAGCATCCGGTATCTGGACAGATTGAATGTACGCACGCCAAAGTTTTCCGTCCGCTTCTGCATCCTCTCCATCCAGGTATATCCAAAGGTGTTCTCCCTGTCTATGTCCGCACGCCCGCCATTGATCTCCCGGCTGTATTCTCTTGGTGTCTCCTCTGCCGTCCACGCCTCCATGGCGTATCCCTGCTCCTCCATATAGGGCACCAGAACCGGAGCCGCATCGGCGCACAGCCCGCTCAGATACCAGTAATCATGATATGCTGCCGCAGACTTTTCCCCGCCCTCTGTCACAGCGATATTAGCCACATTCACCCTGGCAATAATATAATCGGGATGAACAAAAGACAGGGCAAGATACAGCACGGTTACCACTGCCACACTATAACGAAACAGAGGAAATCCGGCCTTGAAAATGTTAATAAGCACACCCGCAAAAAGCGCCGCCAGCAGGGCCAGTGCCCAGAGCACCAGCACCCGCAAAAAGGTCAGATAATAGCTCCTAATATACATCACCATGCGCATAGCGCTGGAGGCTATCAGAACAAAAGTGCAAACTGACATAATTGTCAGAATTATTTTCAACACCTTACTGTCCTTAAAATAATACAGACACACCAACACGATCACAAGGTTCAGAAGACTCACCGCCAGCAGCTGGAAAAATCCCTCCCGCGCATAAGACGCATAAGTATAACCCTCAGGCAGCTGCATCCTCCCCAGAAACAGCCCCTCAATCTGAACGGCTGAAAACACCATGTACAGCACCGTCAGCATACTTGTCACGGTAATCGCCAGCACGGGCTCACCCGTCCTTTTATCCTTCACTTCCTCCCGAATCCTCTTTCTGCACAGATAAGATGTAAGACAATAGGATGCCAGGAACATAAATACAATACGGAATACTACATTTATAATATTGCCGAAATTGATACCCCCTAAAAGACCATCTGTCATCTGTCGAAACAGCACATCCGCGCTGGCCAGAAGCATCAACACCACAAGCACCAGGGGAACTCCCACCAGCAGCCCAAGTCCCACCGCCCAGACACGTTTGTCAATTTTACCGTTCCTCATCCTCCGATACCCGGCAGCATCCTGAAAAGGCCTCGCTATTTCTCCAAAAGATGCAAAGGCAAGGTAAAAAATGCTCTGAAGGAATTTCCCCAGCCCCCACTTTGAAGTGTCAAAATACTGCTTCAGCAGCAGACTCATCATCAGCAGAAAAATACCCAGTTTGTTAAAAAAAATAATTCTGCCGTCATCTGTGCAAAAAGTGGAAATGCCCAGAAGAACCATTGCCGCCATATAAAAGACGCTTCCTTTTTTTAAGGTAGTCTCCAGTTTTGTAAGCGATAAGCACAAAAACAAGAGGCTGCCTGCCACGAAAAAAGGGAATGTCACCCCCGATCCGTTCCTGTACATGCAAAAGGTGTAGAACACTGCATAGATAAATGCTGCCGGGCCGAAAAATCCGAAATTGCCCTTCAGGCGCTTTGTCTCCTCCGTCTCTTTTTCCGGCTCTTTTGATGCCGATGCTCCCTGCCCGGTAATAACCCGCATTTCCGGATTTCCCCCGGTTGCGGATTCCACCCAAATATCCTGCTCTGATCCTGTCATATTTGATCCCTCCTTAACTTTACATGTATCCTGTCGTCACACCTGTGCATCTTCTCCCACAATAACAATTTATCCGCTCAACTCGGCATGGATGAACTGTCGTCCTCCACATACTCCAGTATGTCTCCCGGCTGACAATTCAGCGCCTTGCAGATTGCCTCCAGCGTGGAGAAGCGCACCGCCTTTGCCTTGTTATTTTTTAAAATGGACAGATTGGCAAGGGTAATGTCCACCTCTGCGGCCAGGTCCGTGAGGCTCTTTTTACGTTTTGCCATCATTACATCCAAATTTACAATGATTCCCATGGCTCCCTCCTATATGGTCCAATCCGTCTCTTCCTTGTATGCCACCGCCTGCTCGAACACAAGGCTAAGCACCTTGCTGAACAGCCCGGCAATGAGGAATACGAGAATAACCACGCCCATGGCTATCGTCATGTACACAATGCTCCTGACTCCCGCCATCAGAGCGATGAAAAAACTCCAGTTACCCATTTTCTGCAGGCTGACAACATTTTCCCTGACAAAACAGTTTTCTGCCAGCACTGTTTTAAAAATCTTCCGCAGCTCCCAGAGCAGTTTCTCCGCCGCGATCCCCAGCACAAAGTAAATAATGACTGATTCCTCATAGTGTTCAATCAGATATGGCAGCTGCTTTCCAATCCACCTGATACTCCAGGGCAGAGACGCTGTCACCAGAATTCCTCCGTAAAACATAAAATCCAACAGGTATTTTGTACCCTTTGTCCAGATCAACTTGTTATCTGTCATGCGTCCTTCTCTTCCCCCTGCCGCTTCGCCCTTTTCCGCAGTTCTTTTTTCCTCTGCTCTTTCGCTTTTCTCCATGTTCTATTTACCTCCGCTCTCTCTGTTCGCTTTTCTACTGTTTTCTTTCACTCTATTCACTTTCTATCTGATCACTATCTGACTACTCACTTTCCGGTTACTCCCATACTTCCTCTTCCCACATTATCAGCATCGACTTTTTACGGTTTTCCCGCCTTACCAAAATCCTTCAGACTCTTTCCCGTATACTGAATGGCTATTCGGTTCTCCGGATTTACGTCTGTCAGGTACAGCACGATCAAGAATATCCACTCCAAAGGCTTCATCAGAAAGTAAATAAGATCAGCCGTATATTTAGAATGAATCAGCTTCGCCACAGGGAATCCGTATGTGTCATAAAAATGGCGCACCGCTCTGTGAAAGCGAGGCGTCCGCTCCTCCAATACCTGCTCGAAAGCATTGGCCACACAGAGCTGTCTGTTGACAATGACCTGATGCCCGTGCCGCACCCCCAGTCTTCTGGGTTTTACGATGCTTTCATGGCCTCCCGCTGCCACAGTACAGAGATAATGCTCATCGTAGTAAATATTCTGGGGCGCAACCCTCTGGGACAGATTCCAGTCGCTGGTCTCCGTAAATGCCCGGATGACTGCATCCGGCTTTTGTCCCAGCAGGAGTAAAAAACCAATCAAAATTCCCAGCAGAGGCCACATCAGCAGAAATGCCGCCAGCGGCCAGCGCTCCGATTTTGCCAGGAAACAGTTACAGGCATGAAGCACACCGCTTCCTTCCTGATACTGTTCTCTGCGGGAGGCATCCTTTGCAAGCAGCTGATTCCACTCCCACATCTTATGGCTCACCGTTCTCGCCGTGAGCAGCAGGCAATTCAGCGGTAAGAGCAAGAGGAAGAAATCCATGCCTTTTCCCTGAAAGACCTGTATTCCCCAGACCACGCTTTCAACGGCCCCCATATATATGGCTGCCATCCCAAGAACCAGCATCAGCGGCGGCATTTCGTTCAGGGGAATATAATTCACCACAAGATACCCGACAACAGCCACCAACGCCACCATTATCACAGTAATCTGGGCTTCAGTGTAGATGGGCGTATGAGTCTGGCGGTTTGCCAGCTGCTCATACCAGTCCCTGCCAAAGGAAACTTCGCTGAAAAAGCTTAGATAAAGCAGGCTGTAGAAGACTCCCAGTGTCACTCCCACTATGTCAAATATCCTGCCCTTCCGGTAAAGATCATGGTCCTTTCTCCCCTTCACCAGCAGAATAATTTCCGCCGCCGTCAACACGAACGGGAATATTATAAATCCGCCGTATACAATCATGCCTGCCCACATAGAGACATACATTTCAAATATTTCTCCCGGCGTTCTGCCTTTTAATATGTTTCTCACAAACGATTCCGACCCCATAGCCATCGCCACATTGGCCATGACCAGTATCATTCCAAGGTTAAGTGATAACAATACTGCTGCCAAAAACGGATGCTTTTTTATAAAGTATTTCATTTGCAGTCCTCCGGAATTTTGCATATTTTGTATTTTGCGTCTTGCATTTTGTACCGCCAATATAGCACCCGCATGATCGAATGTCAATATATTTTTATTGATATTCAATAAATCTTCATAAATCATTAAGAAAGAAACTCAAAGTATAACAAAAATGAGACCAACCTTCCGGTCAGTCTCATACCTTATTCTTTCAATGCCTCCATATACTCATTTCTACCAGCATCCTCAATCACAATCGGCACAATTCCATTCTTTAATCTTTTCTCCTATTTCATTTTGTAATATTTATACCATATCCTATATAATTCTTTCTCTGAATATTTTCCATAATTAATGCCTCACTTTTCTATGCTTCCATACATATAATATATAAATCTCACCCGTATAGACTGATCATGAAAAGCAATTGCCAAAATCTCTATATTTTATCAACCATAGCCTGTCAGCTCGCAGAATGCCTTGATGAAAAGGAACTGGAAATGCTCTCTGCCAATCTGACTGCGCTTGGTTATATGATTGAATCCTTATTGGTAAACCGGAATGCATGTAGGGATGAATGATATTTTTTGCAGGATTCTTTCAAGCTATCTCATGCTCCATTTTATCATATAACGTCATTACCCTGCCCCAATTCGTCTGCTCAACATTGTTTTTTAATAAACTAATCTGATCAAAAAAATCTAATTTTCTTTCCTCATTTTCTAATATCAGCCTCTGCTTATCAAGCTCAATGCTTCCCCATTCCTTTTTCACCGCATCTTCAATCTGCTTATCCATCGCCTCAAAAAAAGAGTTAAAAAAATCAGTTACAGATGTGATAAACTCTTCATAGGACATTTCAAAGCAGCCTTTCGGAGCTGTCCAAATACTTTTTCCGCTCCCCGTTTGAAATGCACTTTCCCACAAAATTTTTATTTTCTCTCCACAGCGGAAAAAATAAATATCAGGCCCGCCTATAAGATGTCCGGAATCAAATCCCCGATTCCACCACCACTCGCAAAATGCACAATACTCCTCATCGAAAAACAAGTCGAACACGGCATCTTCTTCCTCTTCATGGCATATTCTCCATTGCTCCGATTTTTCACTAAATTTGTCAATTTCATTATACAGCTTTTCCGGTATAGATTCGCCTACATATCGGAAAGTATGGGTAAAATCCTCTAAGAATCTGGCTATATAATACTCATTATATCTGCCGCAGCCCTCAAAAAAAGCATCTGCTTCCTCACTATATTCATATAGGGTCTGTGTTCCGGCATTAATCCAAAGGAAGCCATCCGTCAAACCAAACCAATGAAGACTCCGATCCGCATCTTCTCCAAAAGGCTTAACCTTATCCAATTCTTTTAATTGAAAGTTAATCTTCAAATTATTCATTCCAGGCAATATCCCCTCCATCCAGTTTTTCCACTGAATCCTTTCTTTAAAATCCTGATAACATTTTCACAAATGCAGCAACTCGTATCTTCAAGTATTCTACATCAGTTAGTTAAAAAATTCCACTCTTTTACACAGATTTTTTCATCCATATGTGCGGACAGCCCTGCTCCTCCTCTATATTTCCGAATTCTGTAAACCCTGACTTCTTATAAAAACCGGCCGCCTGACATTGTGCGTGTAAAACGATGTCCTTTCCGCCATTCTCTTTTACATACGTTTCCACTGCATTCACCAGGGCTGAACCAATTTTTTTACTGCGATATTTTTTTACAACAGCAAATCTTCCAAGAGCATACGCATTCATTGCATCATTCCAAAATACACGGCAAGTCGCAACGGGTGTTTCATCCTCATCAAACATTACAAAATGCGCTGCCTCATTATCTGTTTTATCAAATTCATCCTGAAATCCCTGTTCATCTATAAATACTGTCTTTCTGATTTCTTTTGCACAGTCCGGAAAACTATCATATACTGATATTTTCATTGAAATATAATCCTCTGCTCTTTCCTGCTATTGGGGGCCATAATATATCATTCCCAACATCGTGATATCGTCAAACTGAGGAGCATCTCCCACGAATCTGTCGATGTCCTCCTTGACAGCAGGAAGCAGCTCTGACATTTTTACGTTTTTATTCTTATTCAGAACATCAAGCAGCCGATCCGTTCCATATAGCTCATTGTCCACATTCGTAGCCTCGGCAACACCGTCCGTGTAAACATAGAGACAATCTCCCGGTTTCATTTCAAATTCATGTTCCTTAAACCGGATCCCCTCCATCGCAGCCAGCACAGGTGAGTGGGCGTACTTCACCAGTTCAAAATCTCCTTTGGCACGTTTTAGAACCGGATGCTCGTGGCCGGCATTTGCAGCCATTCCTTTTCCGGTTGACAATTCCAATATTCCAAGCCAAACCGTAACAAACATATCTTCTTCGTTCCTTTCACAAAGCTGCTCATTTACGGCCCTTAAAATCTCAGCCGGATTTCCGCCCATTTGAGTCCTGTTCTTGATAAGCGTCTTGGAAATCGCCATAAACAGAGCTGCAGGAACCCCCTTTCCTGATACGTCAGCCATAACCATAGCCAGGTGATCTTCGTCTACAAGGAAGAAATCGTAGAAATCACCGCCTACCTCCTTAGCAGGAGTCATAGCGGCATAGAGATCAAATTCCTTATGCCCCGCGTATCTGTCAAAATCTCTCGGCAGCATGCTTGCCTGAATATTCGTGGCAGCTGAAAGCTCACCGAAAAGCCTCTCCTCCTTTGTTGTGATTTCTTTCAAATCCTCAATATATTTTCGCAGAGAATCCGTCATATAATTGAAGGAATCTGCCAGACTTCCGATTTCATCATCTGTGTCCACCTGCGTGTGCCGGTCAAAATTTCCCTCACTGATCTGGCGGACATCTGCCTCCAGTCTTTTAAGCGGATCGGAAATCCTCTTTGCTGTCTTTCCTGTAAACAGTGTCACGAAAATGAGTATAAGCGCACTCAAGACCAGACAGCTCTGAATGACGGTAAGTATTCCCCTCACAACAGCCCCCACCACATCATCGGTGTTTTTATTTATACTCTCACGTATGGTTTCTGCCGGTTTTATGACCGAGGAAACCGGGCTTGAAATACACAGCGTCCAGTTCGTACAGGCAATTGTCGAGAAAGCAATGTATTTCGCATCATCTCCCTCACCGGTGCTCACAACACCATTCTTCTTTTCAAGAATCTCTTTGCCGACCGCACGCAGAGCCTCGTCCTTATCCGCGTCAAAAATGTTTCCCATATTCTCTGAAGTGGGATCGACATCCTTTCCTGCAATATAATTCCCCTCATCGTCGATCAGAGATGCCACGCTGGGATCAAGGATACCATCATTTACCATGGATGCATTCATTTCGCTCATTAATATATCCATAGCGATACATCCGCAGAATTTTCCGGAGGCATCTGTAAACGGCGCCACACAGGTAATCGTCAGTCCTCTGCCATAGCTGTCCTGATAAGTTTCCGTGAAAGCATAGCCCTCAGTGTTTTTCCCCAGCTCATACCATGTGGAAGCGCGATATTCATAATATCCCTCTCCAACCTGGTCCCCGGTATCCGAATATGGATCATAACTGATAAGAAGTCCGCTCTCTGTCCCCATATATACCGTTGCAATATTGTCATTATTTGCTACGATGGGCGCGAACACATCCACCATATTGCCGAGCAGCCTGCTCTCTTCCCTCAAATCATCATAGGAAATATCCTTATTTGCAAGCGTTCTCTGCATAACCCATTTGCCTGCATTCTCTTTTAACGGGCGTTCCACTTCTTTATCAGGATATGCTTTTCCCCCTTCATAAAGGGAGTGCGCGTAGGACGCGGCAAACATCGTAGAATCCGAGTAAGCCGCGAGTTTCTGCTCTGCCAGAAGCATCTTATCCGCCGCCTGGTTTGATATGCTCTCTTCCAGCCTCTGTATCATTGCCTGAGAGCTGATGGTTGAGGCATTCTCTCCTAATTCTTTTGAATTTGAGACCGCGGAATTCCGTATAAAGTGGATGGATGACAGACAGATGATGATGGAGGCGATCAGGGTAAGCATGGAAAAGGTCAGCGTCGTAAAGATAATCTTCCTTGAGACAGAAGTCCGCTGCGTGCTCTCTCCGGATGCCTTCACAAAAGAGACCCCCTGCATATCCTCATAGCCAAGCTTTGCCATCACCCCATCATCTATCATCAACGTAGCGATGATAAACAGGAAGCCGCCGATTACCTGAAAACCTGTTGCAGGAGTATACTCAATTTTGAATATAGAGCACATGAGCGGATTCGTAATAAGAGTGATGATGATCTCTGATGCAAAGACCAAGGACGCCTTCAACGCTGACACATGCTTTTGGCATGCTATCTGAAGTATTCCATAGACCGCCCGGATAAATATACCGATGAACAGGGCACTGATCCAAAAGCTGCCCTCTTTCGGCAGAGATAAACTTCCGCCTGTAAGCACGCTTTCAACTACCCAGCCAATGAAGGCAAAAATTGCCGCAAAAGCCATCTGTGAAAAAGTAAGCTGCAGCGAATCCTCAGACTCACCGAGAAGAGAGACACTGACAACATAAGCCGCAAAAAAAAGATCCGCTATGATCAGATATATCACACTGGGGGATGAAAACAAGGCATCCGTGTCAGCTCCAAACATCAGGATCAATGCGATAATGGCGATCACTGACGCGATTCCTGAGAAAAAATTGACCTTTTTCTTTAATAGAAGCAAAAGCGGCGTGACAAACACAAAGTAAAGACTGACCACGCTTGATATGATAACGGCATCTAAGTTCCTCGAACCGAGCAGCGTAAAGAAATTAAAACCCGTCAGTTCAAGCGCAAAGAGGATTCCCTTTTTCAATGTCGCTTTCTTTATGCTGACGATCTTCTTTACCTGAGTGATCCCCAGCACGAAAATCCCGATCACATTGGTGACACAGACAAAGGCAAACGTAGAAACCGTATCCGGTACGTTCTGCAAAAAGACATACTGAATTGCCGCCAAAAAAGTAATAAATATCAACCCGATTGTTGCAATTCCCTGTTTCTTTAACCTCATCTTATCCCTACCTTTCGACTGCTATATACTTATGAAGAAGAAATTCCGGCTTATATGCGTATTTTAAAGCCCGAAGCCCCGGCACGCCGACATCCTCCTCCATATTGACATAGGTACAATCCATGGCACACTGCTTCACCGATTCCTGTCTCAGTACCTTGTATACATTTTGAACATCTCTGTCCCCTTTTTCGATGATCGCATCATAATAGCTGTCACTTAGTTTCGTTCCATAGCCAAATCCTGAAACAACACCGTCTATCCTAAGTACAATGCCGGACAGGTGTAACTCCTCAAAGTGTGACAGCTGCAGTTCTATCATCCGGGCCTCCCGCCCCAGAGCCTCCATGTCATGAGTCTCCTTATTTTTTTCCAGCCACTTTCTTTCAAATTCCAAAATATCGGGAAAATCACTCGGTTCTATCTTTGTAACAGACGCACGATTTCCGTAAATATTCCAGAATGTATTAACCTCTGACCTGCGTTTTTTTAGTTTTCCCCCGGAAAATGCAGCCATGATTTCTGTGCGATATATGTACTCCGCAAGATCCCGGTCCTCCTCGATATCAAAACGGTCCGGCAGCTCTTCTTTCAGGACATTCGCATATTTTTCCGTCAATGAAAAAAACTTCGCCTTTTTTCCATGAGCCTGCGCATCGGAAATGATATTCAAAAACGCCTCTTTCATGTTCCCATGTCCCATCGGCGCCAGATACACCCTGAAATCATCGTCACAAAGATGTCTTCTCAGTGTATAGAGAACACCGTCCCTTTCACATACAGCATCCCCATATTTCTCTGCAAGTGAATACATGCTGCACGCAGAATGCTGGCACGATCCCTCCCCAAAAACAGAAGTATATCGGTAAACCTGGTCAAATGCATCCAGATTTACCGGTGTAAAAACTAAATCATCCATCCTTTTCACCTTTATCGTAGTTCGCTCCGCTCAGTGTCCCATATTCAAACTTTATATCCTAATCCAGCAGATTCAGCTGCATTATCGGGAAACAATGGACTTCTGTACGGCGTGAAGTTCATCGGGCATGTTACTTTAAAAAACAAAAATCGCCATTTTTCTTAAATTATTTAGTACACTATAGCATATTTGCTTTTGATTGTAAAATATTTTTCTTTTTTCAAGTGGTTGCCTGTTCTAGTGCTGTCTTTTACTTGATTGATCTTCTGATTTTCTTTACAATTCATTTGTGGATTTCTCCTTTGAATGATGTTTGTTACAATTTGATTTTTAAGGATTACAGGAATACTCCTTACAACTAACTTGACATACAAGTAACTAGTTGCTACAATTAATCGCAACAAGTTACCTATATGGAGGCTTACATGCTGTTAGATGATTTGATCACCAGATTTTCAGATACTAAAGAGAACCGGCAGAAAGCCATTTTCAGCACATTGTTTATCGCCGGAAATAAATTGCAGACACTCTTTGATAACCATATTCCTGAAGTCTCCCTAAAGCAGTTTATGCTGCTTTCCATAATTCGGCAGTCAAAGGAACCCTTGACGCTTACGCAGCTTGGAAATCTGCTCGGCTGTTCCCGGCAGAATATTAAAAAACTGGCGGACATACTGATGAAAAAAGGATTTATAACTATTCAGCAAAGTCCTCTGGACACAAGAGCAATGTGCATTTATCCCACCGAAAAGGTAAATGCTTTTTTTCAAAAGGAATTTTCTCAATATCAGGAAGAATTGAGCTATCTTTTTGAAGTCTATACAGACGATGAAATTGAAACATTGTTTGTTCTCCTGTCAAAACTGTATGGGGGAATTGAAAATCTGGAAAAGAGAACTATCAATAAAAACACAGACAAGGAGATTTCGACAGATGAAAACAATCGTAATATATAACTCGCAGACAGGTTTCACAAAACGTTATGCTCAGTGGATAGCGGAAGCCTCAGGAGCGGACTGTTTTTCATTATCAGAGGCGAAGAAGAAAAACATAGCCGATTATGACGCAATCATTTACGGCAGCTGGGCCTGCGCAGGCGGCATCAGCAAGCTCGGCTGGTTTAAAAATAATATAGGTAAATGGGCGGATAAGAAGCTGATTGCATTTTGTGTCGGCGGAAGTCCCATAGATAGTCCGGAAATTGCGCCTGCACTTAACCGGAACTTCAATGAGTCAGAATTGCAAAAGGTAAGTGTATTTTACTGTCCGGGCGGATTCAATTATGAAAAAATGTCTGCGCCCTCAAAACTGATGATGAAAATATTTATCAAAACACTTAAAGCAAAGAAGAATAAAACAGAAGCCGATGACGAAATGATAAAAATGATTTCTTCATCCTATGATATTTCAGACAAAAAATATATTGAACCTATATTAATGTGCTTGGAGAGAGTAGGCTGATGTTTGGGCATATCGGCATACACGTGCAACAAAGAAAGGAAATCCTTATGGAAATCAGGGAAATAAAAGACACAGATATTTCTTCCGTGCTGCCGCTTTACATTTCATATTATAACGGACAGGAGGAAGGCTGTTGGACTGAAATCACAGCCGGAAAAAGAATTCATCAGGTTCTGAGCATGGAAGATTCCTATGGCCTGATCATGGAGGACCATGGGACTGCCATCGGTTTTGTCATGGGGTATTTTAAGCAATATGATGATATTATAGGTTATACATTAGAGGAAATCGTCATAGCGGCAGAACATCAGAATAAAGGATATGGAAGTGACTTGCTGAAAGAATTGGAGAGACGTGTCCGCCTAAAAGGCGCCGCATGTGTAGAACTTCAGGCAGTAGCTGATGAACGCCACGAACATTATTACGGCAAAGCCGGATATCACAATGCAAAAAATTTTGTAATGAAAGTCAAGTGGTTTGAATAGGCCATCCTGCTACCAATTTTACTAAAACAACAGCGGACAGGGGATTGTATTTCCTCTGCCTGCTGCTTTTTTTACTCTGCTGCAAGAACTTACTCCCTGTCCGCAAACGCCGCAACCCATTCACCATATTTCCTGCCGGGCGTAAGGTCATAATTCACCGTAAGTTCCCGCCTTGCTGTCTGCGCCGTGTCCTTTGACACAGGATCGTCCCCTTCTTTTACACTGTCTTGAAAATAAACCCCGATACCGCGTTTCTGCCAAACCGGAAGCTCATAATAATTTATCCCCCTTTGAAACAGCAATTCATTTTTATAGGACATAGATTTCCCCTCCAGCATTGCGGTCGCCTCCCCCGGTTCTATGCCCTCTTTTTTTAACGCCCAGTAACAGTGGGCGTCAAGAGAACTTCTATGCGCATCCTCCTGTCTCCATATAAAGTAATCAGCCACCTTTTCAAGATTTGAAAGGGGAATAGTGCGGCAGTCAAACGTCGCAATCCGCCCTAATTTCAGAGAAAATACTGCGCTTGCCTCTCCTGCAAGTATAGAATTTATTTTCCTTACTTTTCTGCCAAAGGTATCGTCCTTCGCATGAAATAAAAGTGAAATCTCATCACTCTCCGTAAAACCATAGACAATGCGGAAACCGCATTCCATAAGATACTTTGTCGTTTCAACCATATAATCTCTGAACTGCGTGTCAAAGGGCGTATCAGATTTACAGATTTCATTTGTCAGCTTTGTAAATGACCTGCCGTCAAGCCTTGCCACAAGATACATATCCGGCAATATGTACTGGTCAAGCGATTCCTCATAAATACGCATCTGCTTGTCAAAATCATTAAATTTCATTTCTAAACACGTCTCCTTCCTTCCGGTTATCTACTGTCATCCGCCCATTTTCCGTGTATACAAAATACAGTTTGTCGAAACCTCTGCTTCTGCCCGGTTTTTACAAAACCATGATCAAAGTTCCTGCCCCGATCAATATACAGCCGATAAATGATTTAAGCGTAAATTCTTCATGTAAAAATACAAATGCCAGTATCAGTGTCAAAACAACACTCAGCTTGTCAATCGGTACAACCTTGGACGCATCTCCCATTTGTAATGCTTTATAATAACATAACCACGAAGCCCCTGTTGCAAGACCTGACAATATTAAAAAAATCCAGCTTTTCCTGCTTATCTCTGTTAAGCCGCTTTGCGCATGTGTCAGAAAAACCATTCCCCATGCCATAACAACTACAACCACTGTTCTTATTGCTGTTGCAAGATTTGAATTTACTCCGTCTATGCCGACTTTTGCCAATATAGATGTAAGTGCCGCAAATATCGCAGATAATATTGCAAACAGAAACCACATATCGCATTGCCCCTTTCCTGCAAATACCGGTTCCCCTCTTTGCCTGACTACCCGACAGGCCGGAACTTAACCCTTCTGCCGAAAATACTGTTCTCTGGTAATCAGTAGTTCTATAATCCCGTTTTCCTCCCGGTATTTTGTAAATCCGGCGGACAAATGTGTTTGCACTGCAGCGCTCCGCTCCGCTTCAAAGTCATTATGAACGGCATCTGCATCCATTTTTTCAAAAGCATGCTCCAACAGCAGACGCAGCGCATCTACCGCATAGCCCTTTCCCCGGTATCTCGCTTCCAGAACAATACCCATCTCGTACCAGCCGGCATCCTCATTCCTGTGAACATTGACTTCACCGATAAATTCGCCGTCGGATTCCCGGACGATGTACGCATAATAACGCCGGGGTTCCTGCCCGATAAACCAAGCATGCCAGTCTGTCCATTCCTGTTCAGGAAAAGAAATGCATCCGGTAGCTTTGTCATAGCCGTCGAAATCCAGGTCATAACCCTTGTTGTAACTCATAGTGTCAGGATCCTGCATGATTTTCTGCCGATACCAGAGTTCCCCACAGGATGGAATATGTAAATATAACGGTTCTTCCATAAATCCTCCGAAGCACATGACATTGCCGGTTCTTTCGAGTGAACTTTTTCAAAATTGTGATTTGTATTTCACATAAACATTATAACACAAAACATACAAAAGATGGTGAACTTATTCAAACATATTTTTAAAATAAGTTTCTTTAAATGCTGCATAGCTGCTTCTGGATATCGGTATGACGGCATTTGTGATAGTGGTAACTTCCGTTTTTGAGAATTTCTCTACATTGCTCAGATTCACAATATAACTGCGATGGCAGCAGCAGAATCCGTTTTCCGGCGTGAAAATTTCCGCACATTTTGAGAACAGTTCACGGATTGCGATCGTCCTGCCGGTTGTTAAATGGATAAGAACCTGCTTGTTCTGTGCCTCCAGATAGTCAACATCGGCAAGCATGATCCTGCAAAAGCCGTCGACTGTTTTTACAGTTAAGAAATTCTTCGACAGATTACAGGTTCTCAAAAAATCATCGAGAGTAAGAAATAACTTTTCCGGGTTAACGGGTTTTATGAGATAATTAAGAGCTTTTACCTCATAAGAGTCAACAGCGAACTCCCTGGATGAAGTAAGGAAAATGATCGGAACCGTCTGATTGGTATTTCGAAGTTCTCTGGCAGTATCCATACCGTTTAATAACGGCATGATCACATCCAAAAGGATTAAATCCATTCTTTCGTTTTGATTGGCGGCAATCAGGTCATCTCCATTGGTAAACCGGTAAATCGTAAGCTTAATGCCTCGTTCCTTTGCCCATTGTTCTAACAGGAGGCAGGTGGCATCTATAAAGTGTATTTCATCATCACAGATTGCTATTTTCATGAAATCACCTCTAAATAATGATTCTTAAAATAAAAGAGTGGTCAGTAAGTGAAAATTGACATTGCCCGCTTAATTGCTCTACATAGTATATGATACTTTTCACACCAATGCCATGCCCTTTTTTGTCGGAGGTTGGAATACCGTCCACAAATCTCGGCGCTCGTACAATCGGATTTTCAATTTGGAGCAAAAGGTGGTTATTCTTTTCGGAGATTGTGAGGTTTACCCATTTTTCTTCCGTATCCATTTCTTCCAATGCGTGCATGGAATTTTCCAAAGCATTGGATAAAATAGCACAGATTGCAGTATCCGGGCAAGGGAGCGTTCTCCCTATGGAAATATCACAGTTGAACGCAACTTTCCTGTCAGCAAAACGTACATGATAAATTGAAATCACCGAATTGATCATTTCGTTCCGGCAGTAGGTTGCAATTATGGTATCATCATAGATATTACTGATTTCTTCAATATATTCGATTGCCTTCTCTGTTTTATTATTTTGCAGCTGGGTCAGGATGAAATTTAAGTGATGGCGCATGTCATGTCTTAATATAGAAAATTTTTGTTTGCTGCGTTTTACCTGCTCAATCTCCTTTTCTATGGAGAGCAGCTGCATCTTCATCAGATCACTGTACTGTTTAAGTTCCTGCTTCTTCTCATATTCCCGAAAATACACGAACAGAAAGGCAAAATAGGAGATACAAAAGATAAAACCCATAAACTCAATCACTATTTTGTGGCTGGAATAAAGCATGTCGGAGAGCTTGGTGAAGGAATAGTCGAAAAAATAATATACTGTGGGCAGAAATCCTATAATATAAAATTCCCGTGTATCCCTTGCAAAGATGGTTTCTGTGGTGCGGCATACAAATCTGCACAGCAGGAAGAAGGAAATAAAGGTAATCAGAATTCGCGAAGTATAATAACACCACTGCTTACCTGTAATCTCCAATGCCAATAATCCGATCCAGTTGCTCAGCTGGCAGCACAGGTAGGCGGAAAACACCGAGATACAGGATGAAATAACAGGATACTTATAATACAGGGTTAAAAATAAAATCAGGGGCAGGTGTATGATGATTGCATAGAGCCGATCGGTAACAGTCATACCCAATAACAGAAAACTGATAATATATAAGATTCCCTGACATGCAAAAAGCAGAAACAGTATAAAGATATTTTTCCTGTTCTGCTTTACGCCTAAAAAGAATGCGGAAATATAGATGCCAAACAGCATAGTGGTTAAATTATGTATGAATGACAAAATCTGTACCAACAAAGGTCGCTCCTTCCTGTTTCTCCCGCCTGCTGCCATTCTAGCATTTTATCGTTAAAATGTAAATGTTGGGCGATTTACAATTCACACCATATATTTACCATTCGCGCAAAATGTGAAACGGGATTGAAGAAATATGATATATATATATAAGTATCTTACTGTTTCATAATTTGGAGGACTGCGGGCATGAACAAGATATGGGAGTTCTTTGATACGATGGATGAACTCGTATATGTTTCAGACATGGATAACTATGACTTGATTTATATGAACAAAAAGGCACTTCAAACATATGGCTTTCACTCACTTGAAGATATTTCAGGGAAAAAATACCACGAAATTATTCGGCACTGTTCCGCCCCCTGCTCAGCGTGCAACGATCACGAACTAAGACCCGGGTATTTCAGAGAATGGCAGGAACGGCAGGTACTGTTCAAAGATACTTTGATAGAAGAAGATGGGAAAAAATATCACATGGAAATTGCCATTGATGTCGGCAGGCCGGAGCACCAGGACAGTATGATGAACCTGGAGGCAAGAATCAATGAAGGATTTCGTGTTGCCCTGCAGCAGGAGACGCCATCTCAGACGCTGGAGGTTCTGTTGGAGTATACGGGAAAGGCGCTTGGCAGTGAGAGGACCTATATATTTGAGCGAAATGAGAGCGGTTGCGATGATAACACATATGAATGGGTAGCAAGCGGCGTCACACCGAAGAAAGATGACCTGCAGAACCTTCCGGCAGAAGTATGTGCCAACTGGTATCGTAGTTTCCGAACCGACAGACATATTGTGATAAAAAAAATAGAGGATATCCGGGAGAGCGACCCGATGCAGTACGAAAATCTGAAACGGCAGAATATCCGCTCCCTGGTAGTAGTTCCCTTATATAATGAGGGCGAGGTGATTGGTTTTTACGGAATAGAAAATCCCCCCGAGAAATCGCTGGACTATGCTTCCGACATGCTCCAGATTATGGCGCATTTTATCATTTCTTCCCTGAAACGGCGAAATCTCCTCCGTCAATTAAAGGAAATGAGCTATTGTGACCAGCTTACCCAGATTGGAAACCGCCATGCCATGAGCAAATACATTAACAATCTGCAAAATGAGCGGAGCCTGGGAATTGTTTATTGTGATGTGACAGGTCTTAAGCAGACTAACGACCAGAAAGGCCATGACGCAGGCGACAAACTGCTCACCGATGCCTGTGAATGCCTGAAAAAGAACTTTGGAGAATACGGTTTGTTTCGTATCGGCGGCGATGAACTGTTAACAATCTGTGCAGGAATCGGGGAGACAGCATTGTGGCAGGGAGTTGAGCAGCTTAAGAAAGATCTGCAGGACAAATCCGTTCACATGGCAGTAGGCGGCATATGGGAAAAGGACAACTGCAGCAATGTAAAAGGGCTGATCGCAGAAGCGGAAAAGAGAATGTATATAGATAAAGCGGCTTACTACAAAAAATATGGCATAAACAGACGGCATTCGCTGTAAGGGACACTGCGGTCACCTTCTTATTCGGTTTATCATATATGCAGCATATTCACAGGCACTGTCCCTGTCCGTCTTTATCGCCTCATCAAATGAGTACTCATTCAGCGCCTGTAAAATCAAAGGATGATATATTTCAGGAACATTTTCCAATCCCCATTTCCCGCCTTCCTGTTTCGACAAAATAAGTTCGTCCTCTTTGTATGCCAGCACTCTGCACAGATTTAAAATCATATAAGTAGGGTTTTCCATTATTTCTTTTTCGGCGTCTTCGATATCACACCAAATACTGTCGAAATAGAACTCCCGGCGGACTTCTTCAAAGACATCTTTAATCTCTCTCCCGCATAGACATTTCCCTCTGTGATAGATGATAGTAAAATGAGCCGCCAGATCCTTATCTGTACCATTCATCTTGTCAATATAATCTGATGGTTTTGTCTGATACCATTCCAAATGTGCATTGGAGAAGTGCAATTCAAACGGGGTCGGATAAATAAAAGGTTTGCATACGTCTTTTCTGACGATGCTCATTTCGATTCCCTTCTTTGGCGCGTATGCATTTAATTCCACAACCATATCCATATACCGGCGCTTTATTTCATCAGGAATATCCCCATTGACTACCACCAGTAAATCAATATCGCTCTTTTGGGCATTAAAGCATCCCATAGCAGCTGAGCCGTGAATATATATCCCAACCAGATTATCTTCTAAAATACTTTGGCTTTGTTCAATAAATTTTTTCGTTATGTTATCTAAAATATTATTCATACTTTCCTCAAAAAATCCAGAATATCATTGCAGCATTTATTATAGTACAGAATTGTGAAAGATTCAACAATCTGTGTACAGTCCCCCGGAGTGTTCTCTGAGAGACTGTTTGTAAATAATTGCCCGTTCTACGGAGTATATTCATATAAATATAGATAATACATATCCCGCTCCGGGGAAACTGCCCGGATTATGTATCCATACTCACTGTACCAGGTGCTTGACTCCTCATGGACGCTGTCAGAAGGAATCCTGTCAAAATACCAGCCCGTGTCCGTTCCGGGAATAAAGAATACCAGCCGCGATGTGCCCGAACTTGTATCTATGGATATACTAAGCATACTGAATTCCGGATTCCAGAAAAAATGCGTATTATGATTTGCAGGAACTCCTTCCAGAAGCTGCATCTCGCCGTCCACCAGGTTCAGCAGCCAGACCTCATTTTCCGGTTCCTTATAATAGGCTGCGTAATGGTTCCCAATCAGGCTGATATAAGTATCAGCAAAACCATAATCCCATATGTAACCCTGGGCCGCGCCCTGAAAAAGTTCCCTGGTCACACCGCTTTCCGAATCATAGAGATAGCCGTCCAGCTTTTCTTCCGTTCCCACAGTGTAAAAGACGGTGTGGTCACTGGTGGGATAGGATTGATAGTATGTGGAGGCTGGTGCTGAAGGGACAGTTTCCTCTGTAATCTTTCCATTTTCCAGGTCAATATAAATCTTATTCAGGGAGTCATGGTTTTGCCCCGCCAGAGCGGTAACGGTTTTTTTGTCATCACAGATTCTCAGCTCTGTGATGCATGGGTATGCCGACAAATCCACCTCTGCCAGAGGATTCAGGGTTTCTCCGGTGCGAAGGTTGAACAGGAAAGGATATTCATAGTCTGTCAACTGTGCATCATACCAGAAGAGGACTTCCACCCATTCCGTATCCCCCTGCAGGGCTATTGCATAGAATTTTCCATCATAGTTGTCCTGTAAAGGCTCCCCATTCTGCGTGCCGCCGAAGGTGCTTCCGATGTCAAACCGCTCGGAATAGCTGTCCAGGAGCAGGATATCTTCTCCGTATTGCTGCCAGTCCACCGTGAAAGTCATCTCCGGAAGTACAATAGAGGCATAGCTTATGTCTCCGTCATGGCTCATGACACCCTGCAGGTTTCCCAGCAGAATGCTGCCCTCCAAAACATGGGTTTCCGGCGTGGAGATTTGTAAGACACCGTCAATAAGCTGGTAGTAAGTCCGGTATCCGGTTTCAGAATCTTCTGTATAGAACAGGAAGTTTCCGGAAGGCGTGGAGACCGTATCCAGGTAAAGCGGGCTGGATAAATAGGATGCTGTAAAATGCTCATCCAGCACTTGTTTATCCAGGAACGTGACTTCTCCAACCGTAATGGGAGCCGTAATTTCATCAGCCGCCGCTTCCGGGGCTGCATTTTCTGCCGTGGATGCAGATTCAGTGTTTTCAGTCGATTGTTCCGAAATCGGTGCAGACAACTGTTCCACAGGAGGTTCCTCTGTCACACCACCCGTAAAAAAGTATATCACTGCCTGCCTCAGAGCGGGGCTGGCAGCAAGAGCAGTACCGCCGCTCAATAATAGCAGGGACAACAGGATAACCGCAGCCCGGCCAAGGGACTGCCAGGAACGGTGCCTTTTTTCCCGCATTGCCATAATGGCGGAAACAGGCACACCTTTTTGTGGCTCCGGCAAAGATTCTGCAGTCTGCCGCAATATTCTTTCCATTTCATGCTCAGCTTTTTCATTTATTTTTAAGTTGTGATCCATAATAATTCCTCCATTTAAAATCCTTTAAATATCTCTGCGCAGTTTATTTAAGGCACGGGTATAGCGTTTACCGCAGGCATCCGCGGAAAGTTTAGTGATCCGTCCGATTTCTTTAAAAGATAAATCACCCAATATCCGCAGGCTGACGATCTCTGCATCCTTTGCAGGCAGATTGCCGATTAAATCCAGGAAAGCATAAGTTCCGCCTTCCGGATTTCCCTCAGCAGAAGGAACCTGCAGCAGAGAATCCGTGTCCTCCGGAGATTCCCGTCTTTGCCTGCGCAGCGCATCATAGGTCAGATTTCGGGCTATGGTGAAAATCCAGGAAGCCTCGCCGGTATTGTGGCGGTAAGTACCTGCCTTTTCCTGAATCCGCAGAAAAGTATCCTGCGTAATATCCTCCGCAAGCACTCGGCTCCCGGTCATGGAAAAAACAAGCCGGTACACTGGCGTCTTATAAGCCTCATAAAGGATTCCCAGGGCTTCCATATCCCCATGGGCTATCCGTTTGATATGATTCATAGCTGTATCTTCTCCTTATCAGGTAATATATAACCCCTTCATTATTATAACGGTTCAGAAGAGCAAAAACGGACAGACTTAAGTGAAAAAGTTTGGCTCTTGAATCCTGTCGCCGGATATGATATAGTTATAAACAGAAAAGGGAAAGCCATAGATGCGGCTATCCCCCCGAATCTTAACTTACTTAACGCTTTACAGCGTCAGCCGTCACTATTCGTGGTAGTGGCGGCTATTTTCTTTTGTCCTTAAAAATCTGATAAATCAGACTGATAAGGGCAACAATGAACGTACAGAATAAAAATAAATCCTGATATGTAATCATTGTATCGCCCTCCTTTCTTTCGTCTGGAGGGTTCGCCCCTCCGAAAGAGAGGGTAAAGCCGCCTTTGGCTCTATGGTTTCCCATGAATGGAGTATATCATATATTTTATTTTGATACAATATATATATTGCATGTAATACCAACGGTTACTTGCTATATCAATCCAAAGACATCAGATCAAAATCTTCCTTGAATTTTGCGAAATCAAATTTTCCTCTGGATTTTATACGCTTTACTGCCTCTAAAATCGTTTCCTTGATTTGTTCCACTTTTTTAAAGCTATCTGCCTTATAGTAATTCTCAAAGTTCATTCTTATCGTAATGATAGCACAACTTTTGTTACACACCAATTGTGCACGTTCTTTCCATGCTCCGCTATCGTAAAACTCCTGCGGAGCTGCAACAGGAGTTATTCCGATAATATGTAAAGTATCACTGTATTCCCTATCTTTGAAAAATATGTATGCCTTTTGACAAAATTTATATACTTCATCATCAACACCGTAATGTTCCTTAAAATAGGCCGGATGATTTATATTCAGTTCCATAATGCTCCTCACCTAAAGTTTTCCGAAAAAATCTAAAATACCATTTAATCCCCCAAGAGCCTTTTCATCATCAATGGCAGGTCTTTCATTTGTGTTATGGCTATATACCGCCTCGTAAATATTATAGCAGTTCATATGATGTAAAAGAGTACATGCTGTACCATAAGCTTTCTCTATATGACCGTCACCGCCCCCGACTAATATAACTGCGCCTTTTTTTGATTTTACAACAGGCTCTTCCTTTCTGAAAAATCTGGCACAAAAATATGTTTGCAGTCTGCTTCCGACATCTAATAATTTTCCGGTCAATTCCGAAAAATAGAGCGGTGAAGCAATTAAAATGTTATCGCATTCCTGTATGTATTTATATATTTCCTGCATTTCATCACCTATTGCACATCCATTATTTTTCCAGCAATACCTGCAGTCAAGGCAAGGTGAAATATTACACCTGTAAGCATCTACAATTCTGTATTTTCCTTCAATTCTTTCGGTAATTTTCTTAATAAGGCTGACAGTATCCCCGTTTATTCTCGGAGAGCCGTTTAATATCAAAGTCTTCATTCTATATCTCCACTATCTCCACAAGTTTATATTCCCCTTTTCTCAAGCTATTTTCTGAAATGGCGTGTCAGGATTTATTCTTTTCATATATTTCCTTTGCCCGTTCTGCTATCACTTTTTTCAGGGCAAGCGGTTCTATAATCTCCACAAAGGATCCAAAGGAAAGCAAAAAGCCAATTACCCATTCATCATATGGCATCCATACTGTGACGAGCAGATCACCATTCTCCTGCCTTTGCGTCACATCGGGGCTAAACTCGTCATACACTCTGTAAGTTACTTCTTTTGAAAATAGGAATACAAATTTACAGCATTCTTGTGTGGATGTATCCTGATATTCCGGCAAAGGCGGAGGCTCTATTCCTTCATCCAGCAGTTCACAATCTAAAATACGGCTTAATCGAAAAAATCGATACGCCTGCCGCTCCATACAAAATGCATGTAAATACCACGCCCTTGATTTATACAGCAATTTTACCGGTTGTACAATTCTTTCGCTGAAGGCAGCACTCATGCCGGCATAATAAAGTTTTACAAATCGTTTTTCAAGGACTGCTGTCTTTAACAATTCAAAATACTGCTTATCTCTGGTTTCATTTCCCCATCGTGAAAAGTCCACACCAAACCAGCTCTCTGAAGGAGCAGAAAAAAGCGCGGTCAATTTTTCCAATAAGCTATCCGGATAAGTATTACCGGTAACCGTAAGACTCTGTAAAGCAGCCAGCAGTTCTCTCTTTTCACTTTCTGACAACATGGCTTTGCCCAGAACGAAGTCGGACATCAGATAGAATCCCCCACCACGTCCCGCTTCTGCATAGACAGGGATTCCTGCTTCGCTCAGGGCTTCAATATCACGATAGATAGTGCGAACAGAGACCTCCAGCTTCTTTGCCAGTTCCGGTGCGGTCGCATGACCTTTATTTAATAAATGATAAACTATTTTGAATAACCGGCTCTCTTGCATAGGGAATTTCTCCTGTTATTATTGTCCCTCTTTACAGCTTCGTTCTGATTTTAATAGTGCATAATAGCAGGCATCACAAATTCCTTGATTATTCCAATCAGAACTACATAAAGTTCCCTCATATTTCATTCCGCATTTTTTCATTACCTTACCCGAATTGGGGTTTCTTGGGTCATGTCTTGCTTCAATCCGATTTACATCTACTACATCAAACAGAAAGTCCATAACTGCTTTCAGGGCTTCTGATGTAATTCCTCTATGCCACCAGGTCCTGCCAATGCAATAACCAATATGTACCATTGAAATGTTTTCTTTCATATCTACTACAGCAATATCGCCGATGGGCTCGTCTCCATTGTCTTTCAATACAATAGCCCAATGATAATAATTTTCGTTGGAATATTGATTTACCCAATCTTCTATTACACTTTGGCTTACTTCCTGACTTGAGTGGACCTGCCACATCAAAAATTTGGTAACCTCCTTATCTGACGCCCAATTTTTATACATCGCCATAGCATCTTCGTTCACATATCTTCTTAAGATCAATCTGTCAGTTTCCAGCCTTTGAGTTCCACAATGTTTCATAATTACTCCATCATCTGTCATTTTGTCTATATTAATGTCCTATTCATTATCTAAAACCCTTTGAAAAAACATCAAAAAACCATCTTCTACAGCTACCTGATCCAACTTCTCTACCGGCAGATCATAATAATACCGATTTGTCTTTATATCGATAGACATACTGTCCAATGGAAATCCTTTTTTCCTAACAGTGCTGTGAGGAATATCCGTTAAAATAAACTTCTCACTTTCCATAGAAGGTTCCATTGCCTCATAAATATTACTTTCATTCATAACAAAACAAATTGCATTCTTATACCGTGCCGTAAGATTTCCGTACTTTTTCGCTAATCCTCCGTAATATTCCATCATTTCTTCATCAGATAAACATTTTCCTTTCACATTGCGCACATGTACCCCCGGTTGCACCTCATCCGGAACATTATCAAAATATAATCCTGAATCGCATGAGAAAACCGGCATCTTAAAAGCCTCATAATATGCCAGCGCCTTCTGTCTTGCATTTTCAAGAGGTGTATTCCCGGTCTCCTGTATATTCGGAATCATATGACCTTCTGCTTTTAATTCATTTAATCCGATCAATTCAATATCCAGATTTTCAAGTCGGCTTCTCATTGACTCCAGTTTTGCCGGATTTCCGGTTCCATATAGTATCTTCATTTTTCCTCCTCGAAAGCTCCCTATTTTCACTGCTTCTGATTTCCTTCAAAAATCATCCGCAGTTCTGTATTCGGCGTACCCAGCTTAATCTCCGCTTCTGTCCCGTCAAAGCAAAATCCGTACTTTTCATAGAACCGTATTGCTCTGTCATTGCCTTTCAGCACCCATACGGCAATCTTTTTATAGTCGGAAAGTTTTTCCAAAGCGGCATTCATCAACTCATAACCGACTTTTTGTCCATGATATTTTTTCAGGACATAAAGCGCAAATATCTCACCGTGTTCAGGAAGCGTATTGTCGCGGTATGTGCCATACCCCACAAAGCCAATGACGTTATCCCCGTCTTTGGCAACAATTATATTATCGGGCCATCGGTGCGCTATCTCCGTACACTTTTCAAGTGTAATGCCATCTATATAGTTTTTATCAACCAGATCGGTATATGTTTCATGCCAGGACTTATAATGCACATATCCTTTTCCGTTAGTCTCATCTTCACCTTCCATTATTTTGAATGTATATCCGCTCATTTTATGCCTCCTTTTCCACATGCCTGCTACCTGATTCTAATCTCGCCTGCGGCCACCTCATCCTGAATTACCGTCTCCTGAAGCAGCAAAGGCCTGAAATGTGCAAATGCCTGATAAAGCTCCCCCTCACTGGTAAAATATCCTTTCCAGATCGGCTTCTGTTCATTTTCAACAGTATACAATGCCAATCCATAAGCCAGAGAAGGGCGAAGACGACCTATGCTGCCTGCCGCATAATCCTCCTGAAACAGTTCGGCTCTGCGGATTTCGCAGTTTTTAATAATACCGACTTTTGGCAGACGCACGTAACAGTAGCTCTTCGTCACGAAAATACTGCCACTCTTATACTTTGTCCGGGGCTGCGGCTGCCAGAAGATTTGGACCGCCTCTGTCAGCATCTGCCCGCCAAATTCCTGACGGGCCGCCTCAGTGGAAAGTTCCTGCTGAATTAACGCCATGAGTGGTTTCAAAAACCGCTTTTTGTAATCGCTTAGGATTAACATTAAAAAAAGCAAGACAATCACAGCGGCAAGCACCCCCACTTTGCTTCCCCCAAATGTTGCGACGATTGTAAACAGCATATAGGGCCCCAGCAGCAGTGCAATAACTATGTACACGATACGCACCTTTTTAAAGCCTGCTTTCACGGATGCTTTCTCCTGTTCCAGCCATGACTCAAACATTGCTTTATTCTCCTTTGCAATAGACAGAGCTTTCTGCCCTAAGTATAGCATAGGCAGGAAATATTGCCAAGGCAGTACCTTGATGATTCCGGCAGCTTATGTTACAAAAGTGGCAACATATGTTTAAATGATTGATAAGAAGGATATATGAGGTATAATGATTCTGCTGACGCACAATTCAAGCCAGCTTACGCTGTCTTGCCGCCACTTACGTGGCGCATTATACCAGCGGCCATGGCTTGAAAATCAAATGTCCCCTTTGTGGACGCTTGATTTTCTGCGCTCATGGTATAATAGCCTTATTCAAGCCGGGAACGGAAAGGGCGGTGGAGTTTTGAAGATAGAGATTCATGTCGATGAAAATGCATTCGATTTAGAGATATCTGTTACCTGCAGGCAATTGACTCCTGATGTAGAAAAGATACTGGCTGCACTGCGGATGATGAATCATCAGCTGACAGCAAAGAAGGATGACGAAATATACCTGCTGGATATTGCTCAGATCATCTATATAGAAAGCGTGGACAGGAAATGCTTTATCTACACGTCTGATGAAGTATACGAATCAGAGTTTCGATTATATGAATTAGAGCAGCAGCTTGAGGAATATGGATTTTTCCGTGTGAGCAAATCTTTTCTTATCCACCTGCAGAGTATTCAGTCCCTGAAGGCCGACATTAACAGAAGGATTCGTGTCACCATGTCAAATGGGGAACAGATTGTTGCATCAAGGCAGTATGCGGATGAATTGAAAAAGAGACTGGGGGTGAAATAAATGGAGGAAAAGAAAACAGTTTTTGATTATCTGGCACAGGTATTGATTGTATTTGGATTCGGAATGCTGATGCTGAATATTTTCTGTCTTGCCTTCGGTAATTCCGCAAGGAACTTCTCCGCCATGTTTGAGCTGGGAAATCAGGGGATTCCTGTGGCGATTGCCTTTCAGTTTTTATGTGTATCTGTTTTGATCGTAGGTGCCAGATTTATATTTTTTACGGATGTATTTATTAAAAAAATGCCTGTATGGTTAAGAACTGTCTGCATGCTGACAACAGCTGTGGTGATCATTGCAGCATTTGTGATCATATTTCATTGGTTTCCCGCAAACATGTGGCAGCCCTGGGCGATGTTCTTTATATGCTTCGGAATTTCCTTTCTCGGAAGTTATCTTGTTACGGCAATAAAGGAAAAAACCGAAAACAGACAAATGGAAGAGGCGCTGCAGAGATTGAAAAGGAAAGAGAAGGAGGAGAACGTAAAATGAAAAACGCAGTGACTGCCAGAGATATTTCTCACAGCTTTGGTACAAACCGGGTACTGAATCATATTACTTTTGTAATACCATCGGGAGAAATCTTCGGCCTGTTAGGCCCGTCAGGAGCGGGAAAAACCACGCTGATAAAGCTTCTCACGGGACAGCTTAAGCAGGATTCCGGATATGCGGAGCTTCTCGGAAAAGACACGAAAGAGTTGAGCGCTTCGGATCATGGGCAGATTGGGATCATGATGGACAGCCTGGGATTATATGACCGCTTATCCGTATATAACAACCTGGCATTTTATGCGGATATTTATCGCGTTTCCCATAACAAAATAGCGGATATTCTGAAGGGCATCGGCCTTTATGAAGCCAGGAATACAGCGGTCTCAAAGCTTTCAAAGGGTATGAAAAACAGGCTGTCTCTGGCTCGGGCACTGATGAATGATGCCGGAATACTCTTTTTGGATGAGCCAACCTCAGGACTGGACCCGGTCACCACAAGAGAAATACATTCCATTCTGAGAGAACAAAGGGAAAAGGGCAAGACTATTTTCCTCACAACACACAATATGTTTGAGGCAGAAAGCCTCTGTGACCATATTGCTTTGCTGAGCGAAGGCAGTATTGTGGAATACGGGACACCCGCCGATATCTGCCGAAAATACAATCACCTGAATATGCTTCGGGTGACCTTAAAAGGCGGAGAAATCATTTCGCTGGAAAACAGCAGCGCTTCCGCCCTTCAGATGAAGGAATATTTGGAGCGGAACGCAGTTGAAACCATACACTCCACGGAGCCGACGCTGGAAACGGTTTTTATTGAGCTGACGGGAAAGGGGCTGGATTGACATGCACAATATAATCGCAATTTTTAAAAAGCAGCTGAAGGATACGTTAAAGAACAAAACTGTCCTGATTCAGTTTGTTATGTTCCCTGTTCTTACTCTGGTTATGAACAATACGATCAAAATAGACGGAATGCCGGAGAACTTTTTTGTAAATCTGTTTGCCACCATGTACATAGGAATGGCTCCGCTGACAAGCATAGCAGCTATCGTAGCGGAAGAAAAGGAGCAAAACACTCTTCGCGTATTGCTGATGTCAAACGTAAAGCCCCGGGAATATCTGCTGGGAGTCGGCAGCTACATCTGGCTTGCGTGTATGCTCGGGGCACTTGTAATCTGTGCCGCAGGCAGTTACACAATTCATGAAAGCATTATCTTCATGATCATCATGGCCACAGGAATTTTAGTCTCATTGCTGATAGGTCTTGCAATAGGTGCCTGGAGTAAAACACAAATGATGGCCACATCCATATCAATACCCGTTATGATGATCTTTTCGTTTCTGCCCATGCTGTCAATGTTTCATACAGGTATTGCAAAAATAGCAAAATTCACCTATTCGGAACAGGTCAGCATGATGCTGAATCAGGTAAGCTCCCTGCAGCTTGAGGTAAACAATGTGGTTATCCTCATAGCAAATATATTCCTTTTTACAGTACTGTTTTCCTTTGCATATAAAAAGTGCGGGCTTGATTAAAGCCCGCGGGAACTCATTCGCTGCTTTCGCTGATGTCATCACGCAGCCTTCCTGGCATTGCGCTTTAAGCTGAAGAGCAGCAGAATGCCGGACAGAGCCCCTGTAAACAGGTAAGCCTGAAGCATGGGCATAAAGTTATATCCCTTCCCCAGCCAGATGTCTGCAAAGTCTCTGGTGATATACGTAGTGGGAAGCAGCCTGGAAACCGCCTGTATCCCTGACGGCAGCATGTCATAGCTTATACCCATCATGCCGCTGGCGATCATGATGCAAAAATAGAGCATCATAGTGATACAATAAACAATACCGAATTTTTTAAAGATCATGGAAACAGCATGGGCCAACCCAAAAGATATAATTCCCAGAACTCCGATACATACAATATACCAGATCACACCCTGCACTGTAGGCGCCTTTATCCCCAGCACAAGTACTGCTACTGCGAAGTAAATAATAAAAGCACAAACCTGGAGTACCAGTTCCGCAATGATCCTGCTTATGATCGACATCCCCGGGTCTATACCGAACAACTCCAGTCTCTGAGGAATGCCCTTTTCCAGTTCCTGAGAATAAGTCGCCGCATATCCTATCAGGATCATCGCCAGCGGGATCATTGCCCCGATTCCCAGAACGGCTGCTGTCACCTCCGTGGAAAGGATTCCGGCATCCGGTATTTGTGATGCCAGCATCTTTGAAATAATGATCGACATAAGCACCGGCAGTCCTATACCGAATATATGCACATATGGATTTCCCGTGATATTTCGAAACTCAAACAGTAACAGGGATAGTGAAAATTTTTTTCTCTGTACCTGATCATTCATGGCTATACTCCTCCCCATAATAAGCATTTCTGGCATTGCTGTACATAATTTCAATGTCATTGTTGCTGCGCCTGAAATTAATATTGTTGTCAAGAAGCAGCTTTGTAACTGCAAGTTCCTCCGCCTCATCCTTTACTGACACTGCTGTCAGGTGAGCCGGCGATGCAAGTTTTTTAAAGTCCTTCGCAAGAGCCTGATTCTGTGGCGAAGCATCAAATACAATTACCGACCGTCCGCAGTACTTTTGGAACAACCTGTCCTTATCCCCGTAGTCAATGACTTTTCCCTTGTCAAGAATCAATATTTTGTTGGTCATCTGCTCCAGCTCCTCGTAATAATGAGATACAATGCAGAGACTGGAGGTTTTTCCCGCATACCAGTTTACCAGCTTTTCCATGAGCTTTTGTCTGGTCTCAAAATCAAGGCCGGAGGTTACCTCGTCATAAAAAGTGAGAGGCGCGTCCTGCATCATCACCATGATGATCGTAAAACGCTGCTTCTGACCGCCCGACAGCTTATTATACTTTTTGCGCAGGCAGTCCTCAAATTCAAAATAGCTTATCAGCTCCCTCAACTTCGGATTCTTTGACACCTTCGTGTCCAGGATGGCCTCCATAACATACCTGCAGGGCATGGCGTCTGTGTACTCGTTGAACTGCATGTGGGTTGCCATCCGGTTCGGCGTCAGATCTGTCCTGATAGTTCCCTGATAATTCACTATTCCCAGAATACTCTTGATCAATGTGCTTTTTCCCGCACCGTTGGAACCGATAATACCAACTCTGTCACCCTCGCAAATGGTCAGCGGTTCCGTTATCTGCAGTGCAACATCTGCTCCGTATTTTACCGTCAGGTTTTCGATTGTCAGTTGCATCGCCGCATCCTCCTTTTCATTTCACAACTATTCAGAGACGATTTTCTGTATTCAGGATAACAGGCTCACATGAATTTTGAATGAAGACGAAATGAAGGTTTTGTTTGAAGCATCCTGCTTATATAAAATTCAATGTGGCCCGCACACTGTTTTTCCGGTTTTCAATGTGCAATACAAAGTCCATCTGTTTTGCGTAATATGCTGCAATGTACAGACCTAACCCATGACCGGCGATATTTTTTTCATGATTCCCGCTGACAAAAGGATCAAAGATATGGGGGAGAATGTTATCAGGAATAGTCACACCGTGGTTTTCAATGGATATTTCTGTCTTGGATACTGCTATCTCTATCTTATTTCCGTCAGGAGTGTACCCTGCCGCATTTGAGATCAGATTGTCTAAAATCTGCAGGATCAGATATTCATCCGCCTCTATGACTGCATCTTCCCCTGAACAGGATACCTGCAGCCGCTTGTCCGAAATCACCACCCTGTATTCCTGAAGCTTACCCTCCAACAGCGGCATGACCTGCATGCTCTGAATATTGATATTTTCCCGGCAGTGATTTAAGGACAAAATATCCTCGACCATCTTCCTCATGGAGAGAAGCTGTTCCTTTGCCTTCGGAAGATAGAGCGCCGCATCCTGATATTTTCCCACCCGGTTTATCATGCCGTCCAGCAGCAGAAGCGCCGCTGAAAGAGGGGTTTTCAGCTGGTGAGAAGATGCACGCATGAAGATTTCCTGACGCTTATTTTCCTCCTGAAGCGCCAGGTTTTTTTCTTCCAGTTCACGATATACGGGCCTTAAGATACCTTTGGAATACATTTGAGAAAACAGCAGCACCAACAGTAAAACCACCGCGGCCAGCATGGGGATGCTCTGTAATACCACGGGTCTGATTTCCCCCATATCAGGCATCATGGCAGGCAGACAGGTAAATATCACAGCATCCCCTGTGTCCTCCATGGCAACATAATTCGTATAAATATTTTCTCCGTCACTGACCGCCGCTTCTATGATCAGCACTTCATCCGAAACTAAGTGTATCTTTATGCTGTCGCTGTCATACTCCATGTTATTCGCAAATCGAATGTCGATGTTAACCGGAAGGGAAAAGGACTGCTCCTTCCAGCGGGACAGCCAGCCTTCCATCTCTTCAGAGAACTGTTCTTCACTGTAATCCTCCGGAAAGTCGCCGTCTTTATATCGATACAAAAGCCGCCGCAGTTCTGAAAAAGCAGTTTTTGCATATGGCGTCTCTGCCGTAATCTGCATCTGCCAGGATTGACTGGTAAAAAAGATTGAATCCCCTTCATTGGGGATTTTGACAGAAAAACAGGCAGTAGGATTCGCCAGCCTTATGCCATCATAGCTCCCCGTCTCCATATATGTTTTATGCTGCTGCTCCACAGATCTCAGATTTTGTTCCATTCGGTAGCTCACATAGAGCGATGGCAGCATGCAAATAAAATACCCCACAAGGCAGCCCAGCAAAATAACCGCCAGCATAATACTGTACAGCCGATTCTTCCTGTCCAGCCCCTTCCTCTCATAGCTCATTCGACACCTCCCTGTCCATTGTGACTGCTCCGCTCTCAGCTACTATCATTTCATGGTTGAAACGCTGCTGTCAAATTGGTAGCCCACCCCAATGATTGTCTTGATGCAGTTTACGGGCAGTTTCTTCCGCAGATTTTTCACATGAGCGTCAATAATTCGATCATTGCCGATATATTCCTCATTATAGATGTGCAAGATTAACTGCTCTCTGGTATGCACGCGCCTGGGCTCATTATACAGGGCCTGAAGCAGAAGGTACTCACTCAGGGTCAGCGGCAGCTTCTCATCCCCGTAATAGGCGCTGTATGCCTCTTCCTCAAGACGCAGTCCCCGCCCTTTTCCTGCGGTGCCTTCCTCTGTCCGCGCAGACGTCTCTCTTCCGCTTACCGGTTCCGCCGCTATTACCCCGTTGCCGTCTTGCTTCAACCGGTTCTTCTCTTCCATGTACAAAGTGCGCCGCAGGATTGTCTCCATCCTCTTTAACAGAATAATGGGTGACACCGGCTTAATGACATAATCATCCGCATATAAGTTAAAGGCTTTTATCTGCGTCTTTTCATCATCCAGCGCCGTCAGCATGATGGTGGCAGTTTGCGGGCAGTTGTCCCGGATATACTGTAAAACCTCAAATCCGTCCGCTCCGGGCACCATGACGTCCAGCACTGCAATGTCATAGGTATTCTCCTGCAAAAGCGTTATAGCCCCATCTCCTCTGGCAATTTCCGTCACCCGGTAGCCTGACAGCTTCATATACTCCGCCAGAACCTCCCTGATCGTGGGTTCATCCTCCAAAAAAAGAACGTTTACCGCATTTCCTTCCATTGATGATCTCCTGTCACGCTTCCGGCAGATAATTATTACTGAAACAATTACCCGCCTGAAAAGCTTAAATCCGGTGAATGGTAACAGTTCATGAATTGTTACGTCAAATGTGCGAAAAGTAACTTTCGAGAGCCTGCACCAAGTATAGCATTTCCATGTGAATTTCATATGAAGATTTGAAGATAACTATTCAGAGTTCATTTGAAAAAACGTCCGGCATCAAAAAGACTCAGCTGCCCGTTGCGCCAGCTGGTCTGCTTAGCCTCGTGTACCACATCGTTTTCCTGCAGTTCACCTACAAGAAGCGGGGAAAGAGGATTGTGCAATTCCCTATTCCGCCGTACTGCTTCGGCGTTGGAATTTGCATAACAATATTTACAGAGGTGACTGCAGGTATCGTACTGCCCGATGTCCTTTCCCAACAGACAGGAACATTCCGGCCTCTGAGATTTGCTTTTCGGAACATCCAATCTGCAGTGCAGGGCATTTTCAAAAACAGCCTGTGTCATACAGCCGCTGCAGTCCGCTCCGTATTTTGCAAGTTCCTGTCCTTCCGCACACGTTCTGACAGTCATGTCGTATTTTTTTGCAATACGAATCATCTCTTTTCCCAGAGTAAGTCTGTCCGGCTTATTGACTTCCCTCGCCTGCGGAAAATTCCTCTGCACCTTGCTGTATAAATCGATAAAGCTGATGACGCAGGTGCGTGTGGCTCCTGCAAGCCCCTCCGCCATCCGCTCAAAATCGGCAAGATGCCTTTCCACCGTATAAGTTTCCGTCACCATGATGGGGTCATAGCGCCACCCCATACTATCTTCCCCCACAATCTTCGATAGCCGCCGGAAATCCTCTATCACTTTTTCCTTTGCCGGCACATTAGGCTCCACATCTCTGCCGTAGGGTGTAATGGTAACGAACCAGTACTGCCCCCAGGGCTCCAGGAGCTTCTGAAACTCCAGCATGGGTGCGGGGTTCTTGGTACAAAAGACGATCACATCCACCACCTCCGGAGACAGGCTGTATTTTGTAACCTGATTCGGATTGTATGGATTTCTTGTATATACATATCCTGCCTTCAGTCGGTTTGCAAACCATTCTGCATAAAAGGCCGGAATATCCGTCCTCATTCCGGTGTTGATGATCATTCTGCGTCTTCCTCCGATATTCTTCTTTCTGCCCTGCCCGGTATTGCTCTATTTTATCACATACCTTATACAAGTTCATCCGTTTTGTACTTAATACATCCAAACACCGGATATTTTTCTTGACACTGACTCCATACTATCTTATCATAAAAGAATCAGGAGTAATCATGAACCGTGCATTCGGCACATTCAGGCAGCATCTGCCACCTTACTCAGATAAAATTTTGTGGCAGAGCCTGTATCCATGCGTAATCGTCACGGCCTCTGCTATACAGAGGAGGTTATTCGCATGGGAAAACTAAATACGGCAATGAGGACTTTTTTGTGCGACAGGGAGCGTTTTGCCGACCTGTTCAACGGCGTCTTCTTTCAGGGAAAGCCCGTTATCAGGGCTGACCGACTTATGGAAGCTTCGGAGACTTATTCAGACATAACGGAAAAATCTTTGGACAGAACGCGGGATTTGAAAATGGTCACCGGTGATGGCGAAACCTTACGTATTTTAGCCCTGGAAAATCAGGCAAATATTGACTATACCCTGCCCTATAGGTGCATGCAGTATGACACTCTGGAATATGGCAGGCAGCTTCGGGAACTAAAGAAATACAATAAATCCCATAAGCTTCCATATGTTCCACACAGAGCTTCGCGAAGTTTTTTCTGTCATGAACTATCGGCGGGACAAAAAGCGATTGTTTGAGATTCTCCTTCACGAGCCTTCTTACCGGGCCCTGGACGCAGAAACCCTGAAGGTTCTGTCCATCATACTGAATGCGCCGAAGTTGTGGAGTGAACGTGTAAAATACATAAACAAAAACGAGAACAAGGAGGAATATGATATTTTTAACGAACCGGTTTGCTGACAAAAGCCATTTACACTTCCTCATGGACGTACATCCTCGCCATATCCGGTTCACCATCGCATTGAACCATACATAAAAACTTCCAGCCATAACGCTCATAAAATGAGGTATGGCTTGTAACAAGATACAGCGTATCAATTCCTTTTTCCTTCATATCCATACAGACAAATTTAAGCATTTTACCCGCAATCCCCCTGCATCGATATTCTTCCTCCACATATACCGCGCACACATTGGGCGTTAAATCTTTGCGGTCATGGAAATCATTTTCAATTACGCCCAAACCCCCGGCAATCTTACCCTCCTCCATAACCAGATACCATTGCGGTATGGCTCCTCTGTTGTTTATGCACTCATCAATACTTTCTGTATATGCCTCCAGCGGAATACCCCATTTTTCATGAAACCACGCTGCCGCCGTTGCCGACAGTTCGCCATGTTCCCTCAATTTTATAATCTCCATCATTCTCTCAACTCCTTTTTCTGCTGTTTATTATATCCGCCATGCCCCATAC